>DATNIH010000138.1:0-20392 GCA_035604515.1 Caulobacteraceae bacterium
CGTCGACCAGTTCGTCGGTCGTCCGCCGTCGGGGTGCCCAACGCGCCCCTGCACGGCTCAGCCCCTTCGGGCGGGGAAGGAGATTTAGGCCTTCGCCTCCACGTAGATCTCGCCGCCCGCTTCCTTGAACTTCTCGGCCATCGTCGCCAGCCCCTCGGCCACGTCGTTCTGAGCCCCCGCGGCGTCGCGGATTTCCTGGCTGATCTTCATCGAGCAGAACTTGGGGCCGCACATCGAGCAGAAGTGGGCGACCTTGTGGGCCTCCTTCGGCAGGGTCTCGTCGTGGAACTCGCGCGCGGTCTCGGGGTCGAGGCCGAGGTTGAATTGGTCTTCCCAGCGGAACTCGAACCGGGCGCGGCTCAGCGCATCGTCCCAGAACCGCGCCGACGGGTGTCCCTTGGCGAGATCGGCGGCGTGGGCGGCGATCTTGTAGGCGATCACCCCTTGCTTGACGTCCTCGCGGTCGGGCAGGCCTAGATGCTCCTTCGGCGTCACGTAGCAGAGCATGGCGGTGCCGAACCAGCCTATCATTGCCGCGCCGATGGCGCTGGTGATGTGGTCGTAGCCGGGCGCGACGTCGGTGGTGAGCGGGCCCAGGGTGTAGAACGGCGCGCCGTGGCAAGTGGCCAACTGCTTGTCCATGTTGGCCTTGATCTTGTGCATCGGCACGTGGCCGGGGCCCTCGATCATCACCTGCACGCCGTGCTTCCAGGCCACCTTGGTCAGCTCGCCCAGGGTCTCCAGCTCGGCGAACTGGGCCGCGTCATTGGCGTCGGCGATGCAGCCGGGCCGCAGGCCATCGCCCAGCGAGAACGAAACATCGTAGGCGCGCATGATCTCGCAGATGTCCTCGAAGTGTTCGTAGAGGAAGCTCTCGCGGTGGTGGAACAGGCACCACTTGGCCATGATCGAGCCGCCGCGCGAGACGATGCCGGTGACCCGCTTGGCGGTCAGCGGCACGTAGGGCAGGCGCACGCCGGCGTGGATGGTGAAGTAGTCCACGCCCTGCTCCGCCTGCTCGATCAGCGTGTCGCGGAACACCTCCCAGGTCAGGTCCTCGGCGATGCCATTGACCTTCTCCAACGCCTGGTAGATCGGCACGGTGCCGAGCGGCGTTGGGCAATTGCGCAGGATCCACTCGCGGATGTTGTGGATGTTGCGGCCGGTGGACAGATCCATGATGGTGTCGGCGCCCCAGCGGATCGCCCAGACCATCTTGTCGACCTCGTCCTCGACCGCCGACAGCACCGCCGAGTTGCCGATGTTGGCGTTGACCTTGACCAGGAAGTTGCGGCCGATCGCCATCGGCTCCAGCTCGCCGTGATTGATGTTGGCGGGGATGATGGCGCGGCCCAGGGCCACCTCGTCGCGCACGAACTCCGGGGTGACGAAATCGGGGATCGACGCGCCGAAGTCCTCGCCGTCGCGGATCACCGCGGCGTTGGCCTCGCGGCGCAGGTTCTCGCGGATGGCGACGTATTCCATCTCCGGCGTGATGATGCCGGCGCGGGCGTATTCGAGCTGGGTGACCGCGGCGCCGGCCTTGGCGCGGAACGGCTTGCGATCGGTCTGGAACTGGCGCGCGAGGTGGCGGCCGCGGGCGTTGCCATTGTCCTCCGGCTTGACCGCACGCGGCGCGACCTCCTCGACATCGCCGCGGCCCCAGACCCAGGCGTCGCGCGGCCGCTCCAGGCCCTTCTCGATGTCGATCGTGGCTCTGGGATCGCCGTAGGGGCCGGCGGTGTCGTAGAGCGTCAGCGGCGGCTCGCCGGCGGAGGGGTGAACGGCGATCTCGCGGAACGGCACGCGGACGCAGGGGTGCAGCACCCCGTCGGCCCAGACGCGCCGAGACCCCGGCCGCTCGCCGGTGGGGATGGTCCCTGTGATGGGGGTTTGGACGTTCATGCATGGCTCCTTCGGTTCAAGGAGGCCAAGCCTGAGCTTAGTTCGGTGATAGCGGACGCCCCAGCACCCTGGAACTGTCCGCCGTTCCCTCCCTTCGCCGGCATGACCCGGATCAGGTTCGGCGGGTCACGGCTTCAGCCGCCTCTCAGCCCCTTGAGCGGGACACCCCGGAGAACGGCGCGAGACTACGCTCCGTGAGCGGCGGGTCAAGGCTGGAGGAAAGCTAGACCGTGCGTCGGCGATGGGCTCAGATCGCCTGATGACCAACCTGATCGTCGAGAAGCGCGGCTTGGATATCGGCCGCGCGCTGGGCGACGCCTTCCGCGTCATCGGCCGGCGTTGGCCGGGCATGCTGACGCTCGTGCTGCTGGCAGCCTGGGCGCCGCAGATGCTGCTGATCCTCAGCTATGCCCCTGTCGTCGTAAGGTGGGGGCCTTTAGCGTACAGCCTCTGGACCGCAATCGGCTTCGTCCTGGTGGTCCTATTCTTCGCGCTTCTGATGCGAACGGCGGTGACGACGCTCGCGTTGGCGCCCGGCCAGGACGTCTCGACGCCTCGCGCGCTTGCCATCGCCGTCGCGGCGATCCCCACGCTCGCGCCGCTGTGGCTGATCGGCAGTGCGCCTGAGGTTGCGCGGACCGCGCTGCCGAGACTGACCCACTACTCCTTCGCCAACCAGAGCGTGATCGGCGCCGCTCTGACGTGGCCCATCGCCGTCACGCTGGCGCTGACGTTGGGCGTCGTAACGTCGGTCGCGGTGGCCGAGCGGCGCGGGTTCGTGGCCACCGTATCGCGGACATTCCGGCTGATGTCGGGTGGCCGCTGGGCTTTCCTCGGCCTCTACCTCGTCTTCCAGCTTCTAGCCGGCGTCTCGGCGATCGGTGTGCCGCTGCTCCTTGGCGCGCTGTCGGTGTCGGCGTCATCCAACGTGAGCTGGTTGCGCTCGACCTCGTTCGAGCTGGTCTCCGACCTCTGGCAGGCGCTCTGGGCCGTTGTCGCCGCCATGTGCTACCGCCAGTTCCGCCGCCAACTCGACGGCCCGACTCCAGGCGAGGCGGCAGACATCTTCAGCTAGCCGGCACGGGGTGCGCTGGCGCATAATCGTCGCGCCTTGTCTCGTTCGAGTGTTTCCGAGGAAACGTCTGAAATGTTGCAGCTTCTTCGTAACGTCGCCGGCCTGGGCGCCGCGGTCGCCGCGCTTGGCGCGACGCTGCCGACCGCCGAGGCGCAGCCGACGGCCAGCCGCCCGCCGTCGTGCTTCTACACCAACCAGATCCTGAACACGCGGATGGCGAACCCGCGCACGCTCTACATCCGCACCAGCGCGCGCCGCTACTATCGCATGGACTTCGCCAGCGACTGCGACACCGACGTCGCCGGGCCGCTGGTGATCCATCCGTTCGGCGACAACGCGCAGATCTGCAGCGCCATCAGCGTCGACGTCAGTTTGCGCGAGACCGGTCAGCGCTGCATGCCGACCCAGCTCACCGCGCTGACGCCGGACGAGGTGGCGCAGGTCCCGAAGAAGGATCTGCCTTAGGGGCCGGACTCAGATTCCAGCCTCCAAAACAATGTCGTCCCGGCCGAAGCCGCGAAGCGGCGTAGAGCTGGGATCTACTTGCCACCAGCGGTGAAGCAGATCCCGGATGAGTCCGCTGCGCGGCTCTCCGGGATGACAAAACACATTGGGCGACCGGCTTAAGCCCACAGCTCCCTGAACGCGCGCCGGGGGTCGTTTTCGACGCGGGTGTGGGTGTCGAAGATCATGGTCGAGCGGGCGCCGGGCTCGTAGGGCGGCCAGTGCGGCAGGGCCTCGTTGTTGGGATCGCCGGTCTTGGCGAAGGCGACCCAGGCGCCGGCGAGGCGGTCAGCCATCAGGCGTCCCTCGGCGCGGCCCGATCCGACCATGTTCGAGCGGGCGATGTGGAACGAGGCGTCGACGTCGTGGCCATGCACCGCGCCGAACTTGCCGTCGAACGCGGGCGTCGCCCAGGCCCAGATGTACATCCAGGTCGGCGCGGCCCCGAGCGCGGCGCGCCGCTCGCCCTGGATGATCGCGTTCTTGCGGGCGGTGGCGTCGGTGAGCGCCTGCGCCTGGGCCAGATAGGGCGGCTTCTCCAGGTTGGCGTCGAGGTACATGCGCGTGATCGCGTCCGCCTTGTCGGGATTGAGCTTGGCGATCACGCCGCGCAGCCCCGCCTCGTCGAGGTCGAAGTTGGTCAGGCGCAGGGCCGCGTCTTCCAGCGTGGTGGAGATGATCACCGGCACGCCGGCCGACTCCGACGGCGCGGCCGGGTCGAACGGGTGGTGCGGCAAGGTCGCGCCGCCGATCACTGGCGCGAAGTTGGCGCCCTTGGCCGCCGCGTCGGTCTGGGCCTGCAGCAGGTGGGTCCAGGGCGCGCTCAGCAGGTCGGAGGCGCGGCCGCCGAGGGCCTCGACCAGCAGCGCGGCCGACTTCGCGCCCTGGTCGGGCGTTTGCTGGCGAATGGTCGAGCCGCTCTGGATCGCCGCGCGATGGAACAGGCCCTTGGCGGAGGGCGTCGCCAGCAGGGTCGAGACCTTGGAGCCGCCGCCGGACTGGCCGAAGATCATCACCCGGTCCGGATCGCCGCCGAAGCCGGCGATGTTGGCTCGCACCCACTTCAGCGAAGCGACCATGTCGGCGACGCCGACCGCGCCGGCGTCGGCCAGCTCGGCGGGAATGCCCGGGCGCCCGGCCAGGTGCAGGTAGCCGAACGCGGCCAGGCGGTGGTTGACCGTCACCACCACCACATCGCCGAACTTGGCGAGGTTGGCGCCGTCGTACATCGGCCCGTTGCCCGAGCCGGTGGTCCAGCCGCCGCCGTGGAAGCTGACCATCACCGCGCGCTTGGCGTTGTCGATCCCAGGGGTCCAGACGTTGAGGTTGAGGCAATCCTCGCCCATGCCGCCCGGGCCGACGTGACGGTCCCACATGATCATCTGGGCGTAGTCGGAGCGGATGTCGGCGACGGTCTGGGGCGAGATCTGGCCGTAGCCGATCGCCTCGCGCACCCCGCCCCAGGGCGCGGGCGGCCGGGCCGGCGTCCAGCGGTTCCGCCCGGCGGTCGAGGCGCCGTAGGGGACGCCCTTGAACTCCTTGATACCGGCGTTGTCGATGCCGAGCACCCTGCCGCTGGTGGTCTCGGCGGTGAAGAACACCTGGCCGCCCGGCGCCGCCGCGAGGCCGCCAACCGGGGCCGCGGGCGGGGCTGGGGACGGCTGGGCCGCGGCGCTGCTGGCCGCCAGCGCGCCGGCGGCGACGCCCGCAGCGGCGATGACGCCGCGGCGGCTGATGTGAGGCTCGTAACTCATGGCGCTTCCCTCGACGTTTCTGCCGGCCTTAGTGGCGGCAATCGAGCATCTCGCCAAGCTGTAGTCTCGGGCGCCTACAGACTTTTTGCCCGTCAGCCGGGCGGGGCCGGCCGCCGCGTGACGCTGAAGCGCAGCAGTTCGTGCTTCGGCGCCTCCCAGTCGGGCTTCAGCACCAGCGCCTGCTGGTAGTCGAGGTAGGCCGACTTCTCGTCGTCGATGCCTTCGTAGGCGACCGCGCGGTTGAAATAGGCCTTGGCCGGCTCCGAGACGCCCAGCGCCAGCCCCTTGGTGGTGTCGGCGATGCCGTCGGCGTAGCGATGCTCGATGATCTCGATCGCGCCGCGGTCCATCCAGGCGTCGCCGACCGAAGGATCGAGCTGTATGGCGCGCTCGAGGTCGGCCCGCGCGGCGTCGTAGTCGCGGCGGTTCATCAGGACCGCGCCGCGGTTGACGTGGGTGCGAGTGAGGTCGTCCTTGCTCAGGGCGCCCTGGTCGATCGCCTCATTGCAGAACCCCAGCGAGGCGTCGTCGGCGCGCTTTTCGAGCGCCGCCCGCGAGCACTCTGCCGCCGAGGTGTCGGCGACCACGGCGACCGCCGCGCCCGCCGCGCCGGCGAAGCCAGCCCAAAGCGCGAGCGCACCGATCAGCGGTCGGACCCGCATGCCTATCTCGGGCGGGCCGCGCCGACGACTAGCGCCGGGTGACGGTGAACCGCAGCAGTTCCTGCTTCGGCAGGTCCCAGCCGGGCTGCAGCACCAGCGCCTGCTGGTAGTCGAGGTAGGCCGACTTCTCGTCGTCGATGCCTTCGTAGGCGACCGCGCGGTTGTAGTAGGCCTTGGCCGGCTCCTCGGTGCCCAGCGTCAGGCCCTTGCTGATGTCGTCGATGCCATCCTTGAAGCGATGGTCGACGATCGCGATCGCGCCGCGGTTGACCCAGGCCTCGCCCAGCGCCGGATCGATGTCGATCGCGCGCTGGAAGTCGGCGCGGGCCGAGGCGTAGTCGCGCCGGATCATCCACATCACGCCGCGGTTGATGTAGGTGCCGGCCAGATCGCGGCGGTCGAGCATGCCCTCGCTCAGCGCTTCGGTGCACGCCCGCATCGAGGATGCGTCCGCCTGCTCGTGGAAGGCCGCCTCCGAGCAATCCTGGGCTGAGGTGTCGCCGATGACGGTGACGGCGGCGGCGGCCGAGCCGGCAATGCCGAGGGCCAGCGCCGCGGCGCCGACGAGGATGAATAGTTTCATGAGCGCCTCCCGGGAGCCCTGTTTTGTGCCCGCAAGCATGCGCCAAGCCAGGCTCGGACGCAACGGAAGGTTCGGAAAGGCAACAGACCTTTCGAACCTGCCGGCGCATCCCCAGATGACGGCGCATGACCGACACCCTCACCACCACCCGCTCCCGCCGCGTCGTCAAGACGCTGGCCGGCATGCCCGCTTCCGACGGCGCCGGCGTCAAGCTGAACCGCATCATCGGCCAGCCCGCCCTGCCCGACCTCGACCCGTTCCTGCTGCTGGACGAGTTCGGCGCCGACGATCCCAAGGCTTACATCGCCGGCTTCCCGACCCACCCGCACCGCGGCTTCGAGACCGTGACCTACATGCTGGCCGGCCGCATGCGCCACCGCGACAACGCCGGCAACGAGGGGCTCCTGGGGCCCGGCTCGGTGCAATGGATGACCGCCGGGCGCGGCATCCTGCACTCGGAGATGCCCGAGCAGACCGAAGGCTTGATGCAGGGCTTCCAGCTCTGGGTGAACCTGCCCGCGAAGGACAAGCTCACCGATCCGAGGTACCAGGACATCGCCGCCGATCGCGTGCCGACCGCGCAGCTCGGCGACGGCGCCAGCGCCCGGGTGCTGGCCGGGGAGATCGCCGGCGTGCGGGGCCCGGTCGATCCGGGCGAGACCCAGCCGATCTTCTTCGACCTGGCGCTGGCGCCGGGCGCTGCGGCGCGCGTGCCCCTGCCCGAGGGGCACAACGCCTTCGTCTATGTCTACGAAGGCGAGGCTGGTGTCGGCGAGCCCGGCGAGGCGCTGGCGCGCGGCCGGATCGGCGTGCTGTCGAGCGGAGACGAAGTGGCCCTGTCGTCGAAGGACGGCGCGCGGCTGATCCTGGTCGCCGGTAAGCCGCTGCGCGAGCCTATCGCCAGGTACGGCCCGTTCGTGATGAACACCGAAGCCGAGCTGCAGCAGGCGTTCGCGGATTTCCGGGCCGGGAAGTTCTGATCTGTTCCCCTCCCCCTCGAGGGGAGGGGCCGGGGGTGGGGGGCTGCCCGCCGGAGCGCTCGCTGACCGACGCCCGGAGTGGCGGAGAGAGCCCCCCACCCCTGCCCCTCCCCTCGAGGGGGAGGGGATTGCCAGCTGCGATTTTTCCGGACTCCCATGTCGGCGCGGCGGGCGCTCGTTCGTCGTGACAGTGAACAGGGAGCCGCCGCCGATGCTCTACGCCTTCCTTTGCTACAACAACGAGGACGCCGTGTTCTCCTGGAGCCAGGAGCAGGACGACGCGGTGATGTCGGCGCTACACAAGGTGCACGCGCCGCTGGAGAAGGCCGGGCGGTTCGGGCCGTCGGTGCGACTGATGCCGACGACCGCGGCCACCACGCTGCGCAAGGACTCCGACCCGCCGCTGGTGCTCGACGGCCCCTACGCCGAGACCAAGGAGCAGCTGCTCGGCTTTTACGTCATCGACTGCGAGAACCTGGAAGCCGCGCTCGAGGTCGCCAAGGATCTGGCCAAGGCCAACCCGGGCGGCGCTTACGAGGTGCGGCCGCTGCGGCTGTTCGCGCCTGGTGCGCTGGCCCCTGAAGCCATGGCGAGATGAGCGAGCTCGCCTGGATCGACGCGGCGCTGACGGCGGCGCGGCCCCAGGCGGTCGGGGCGCTGCTGCGCTATTTCCGCGACCTCGATCTGGCCGAGGAGGCGTTCCAGGACGCGTCGCTGCGGGCGCTGCGCAGTTGGCCGCAGAAGGGTCCGCCGCGCGATCCCGCCGCCTGGCTGATCATGGTCGGCCGCAACGCCGCCATCGACCAGGTGCGCCGCCGCAGCCGCCAGGAGGCGCTGCCGGACGAGCAGACCATCTCCGACCTCGACGATGTCGAGACGCCGCTGGCCGAGCGGCTCGATGGCGCGGACTACCGCGACGACGTGCTGCGCCTGCTGTTCATCTGCTGCCATCCCGACCTGCCGGCGACGCAGCAGATCGCGCTGGCCCTGCGCATTGTCTCGGGGCTGTCGGTGAAACAGATCGCCCGCGCGTTTCTGGTCGGCGAGGCGGCGATGGAACAGCGCATCACCCGGGCCAAGGCCAAGATCGCCGGCGCCGGCGTACCGTTCGAGGCGCCAGGACCCGTCGAGCGCGCCGAGCGGCTCGCGGCGGTGGCGGCGATGATCTACCTCGTGTTCAACGAGGGCTATTCGGCCGGGTCCGCGGAGCGGGACGACAAGGCGGCGCTGCCGATCGAGGCGATGCGGCTGGCGCGCCTGCTGCTGCGGCTGTTCCCCGCCGAGCCGGAGATCATGGGGCTGATGGCGCTGATGCTGCTGCATCATTCGCGCTCGACCTCCCGGTTCGACGAGGCGGGCGAGATCATCCTGCTCGACGACCAGGACCGCAGTCGCTGGGACCGGCGCATGATCACCGAGGGCCTGGCGCTGATCGACAAGGCGATCCGCCACCGCCAGCGCGGGCCCTACCAGGTGCAGGCAGCCATCGCCGCAATGCATGCGCGGGCTGAGCGGCCGCAGGACACCGATTGGGCCCACATCGACGAGCTCTACGCGGCGCTCGAGCAGCTGGCGCCGTCGCCGATCGTGACGCTGAACCGCGCGGTCGCGGTCTCCAAGGTGCGGGGGCCCGAGGCGGCGCTCGCGATGATCGAGCCGCTCGGCAACCGGCTCGGCGGCTATTTCCACTTCTTCGGCCTGAAGGGCGCGCTGCTGATGCAGCTTGGCCGCGCCGCCGAGGCCCGGGACGCCTTCAACCAGGCCATCTCCCTGGCCAACACGCCGGCCCAGGCCGCCCACATCCGTCAGCATCTGGATCGGCTGGCCAAGGACGTGACGCTGCAAGAATAGTTGCAGCAGGGTGTCGGGCGCGCCGCCGCCTAACCGTCCTCCGGATGCAGCATGGGA
Organism: Caulobacteraceae bacterium; assembly: GCA_035604515.1. GTDB lineage: Bacteria > Pseudomonadota > Alphaproteobacteria > Caulobacterales > Caulobacteraceae > Acaudatibacter. The sequence goes on from DATNIH010000138.1 coordinate 9,372, forward strand.
GACAGCGATGGCCGCCACCGCATCCGAGAAGGCGATCAGGCAGGCGATCCAGGCGCGTAACGCCGCGCTCGGCGCCAAGGACGTCGCCGGCGTGATGGCTTCCGGCGCCGCCGGCTTCGTCAGCTACAACCTCGCGCCGCCGCTGAAGGCGACCGGCGGCAAGGCCGGGTTGGCTGCCTGGTTCGCCACCTGGGACGGGCCGATCGGCCTCGAGATGCGCGACCTCAAGATCGTCGCCGGCGACGAAGCCGGCTTCGCTCACGCCCTGATCCACATGAGCGGCCGCAAGACCGACGGCGAGCCGGTGGACCTGTGGTTCCGGCAGACGTTCGGGCTGAAGCTCTCGCGTCGCGGCTGGAAGATCGTCCACGAGCACGGCTCGGTGCCCTATTACATGGACGGCAGCGTCCGCGCCGCCATCGATCTGAAGCCCTGATCCCCAGTTGAGGCAGGTCTTCTGGGCGCATTCCTGCGTCAGCTCGCCGCATCGGCCCGGGTCTTGCGAACAGGTCGGCCAATAACTGGCAACTGTCCCCGAGCGGAACAATGAATACGCCGAGCTGGATGATGGATACGGCCCACCTCGCGACCAAGCGCGGCTGGGTGCGTCGCAACCGCGGCCGTCGCACGAACGACCGGCGCCTGACGCTGGAGACGATCCTGGCCGTCGGCGTCGTGCTGGCGTGGGCCTGGGGCGTCTATGAGCTGACGCTGCTGTTCCTGCACTGAGCCGCCGGCGCGCGCTGAGCGTCCGGCGCACGCCGGATCCGAGACTTACGTTGTTAATTCAATAGTCTAGCGTCTCTCTGGGTTCAGCTCGCACCGACCCGAACCTGAGGCCGCTAGCGGCCAAGATCGCGCGGGTCCGCCTCGTAGAGCATCGGCTCGCCGGCCAGACGTCGGCGCAGGTTTTCCAGGAAGACGGCGTCGTTGCGCGCCGCCTGGCCCGAGCCGAAGGCGGAGGCGTGCGCCGTCATGCTCACCTTGGGGTGGTCCCAGAACGGACTGTCGCCCTTGAGCGGCTCATCGTGGAACACATCGAGGATGGCGTGCTCGGGAATGCCCGACGCCAGCGCCGCCAGCAGCGCCGCCTCGTCGACCAGGTCGCCGCGGCCGACGTTGACCAGCACAGAGCCTGGCTTCATCGCGGCGAAGAACGCGGCGTCGGCCATGCCGGAGGTCTCCTGATTCAGCGGCGTCGCCAGCACGACGACATCCGCCGCCGGCAGCAGGCTCTTCACCTCGGCCAACGCCCCCATCCGCTCGGCCAGAGGATCGGGCGCGCCGCTGCGGCGCACACCGGCGATCTGCGCCCCGAACGCCTTGGCCCGCTTGGCGATGCCCTGGCCGATCGCGCCGAAGCCGATGATCAGCCAGCTCGTCCCGGCGATTTCACGGAAGGTCAGCCGGGTCCAGCGCCGCGCCGCCTGTTCGGCGCGCCGCTCGCCGAGCCGCTGGAAGTGGCCCAGCACCTCTCCCAGCACATACTCGGCGATACTGGGCGCCTGGCCGTGGCTGGTGGTCAGTACCGCGCCCTTGTCGACCAACTCGGCCCAGATCGGATGGTCGAGGCCGGCCGCGCCGGTGTGCACCCACTTCAGGTCCTGCGCCTTCAGCAGGCCGACCATCAACGTCCGCTGCGCCGGACCCATGACCCCGTCCGCCGACAGCCAGCCGGCGTCGGGCTGGGCGGTGTCGGCGTCAAAGGTCTCACCGTTGCAGGTCACGCCGCCCTGGCGGTCGACTGCCAGCAGCTGCAGCTGGTCCCGAAACGGCGCGAGCTTCGCCTCGATGCGCCGCAGCGCCGGTTCGTAGATCAACAGGCGCATCAGGAAGCTCGCTTGGCTGGGACGGCGGGCGGGGCGGCAGGCGGGGGCGGAAACGGGTTGAGCGCGTCGGCGCGGGCGTGGACCACGGCGAAGCCGTCGGCGTAGACGCGCCGCCAGCCGGGGCGGCTGTCGAGCATGCGCACCAGCGGCTCGCGCGGCGAGAGGATGGTCCAGCGGATGTTCCAGCGCTTGAACGCATTGTCGACGTCCGGCTGCGCGCCCCCGGCGATGGCGAGATATTCCTGCACCCACGCATCGCCGTACATGTCGGCGCGGCCGTCGACATAGGGCTTCACCCCCTTGAAGATCAGATAGCCGCCGAACGCATATTCGTTGAACACCGGCTGGCTCAGCAGCTGCGGCGGCACGTGCGCCAGCGCGGTGACCGGTACGTTGCCGTTGTCGGCGCGCACCAGCGGCATCGCCAACCGGGTGACGACCACCACGGCCGCGCCCATCGCCAGCACCGAGGCGATGAGCACGCTCGGCACGCGCCAGGCGGGCGTCCAGCCGACCGGCGGCGCCAGGCGCGGCGGCGCCCCCTGCGGCCGCATGGCCCGGCCGAACGGCTCGGCCAGCAGCATCGGCGCAAGCAGGGCGAGCACAGCCTCCTGGCGCACGTGCTGCAGCGCCATGTGCACCAGCACGACCAGCAGCGCGAGGCGGAACGGCGGCACGCGCACCCCGCGCCAGAGGCCGAGGAACAGGGTGATCAGCAGCGCGCCCTCGAACAGGCTCGGCTGCTGGAAGGTCGCGCCGCGCCACTCCAGGATGTTGGGCAGCACCTTCATGCCCAGCACCCAGAACGGAAACTCCAGCCCGGCGATGCCGTGCGGCGTCGCCAGCGAGAGCGCGGTGGCGATGACGCCGAACACGCCCCAGCCGCGCACCACTTCGAGCCTGGCCTTCATCGTCGCCGGGGCTGCGAGCAGCGCCTCGGCCGCGAATGGGCCGATGACGCCAAGCCCGAAGATGAAGCTGGCGTGCAGGTTGGCCCAGAGCACCATCAAGAGCGCCAGTTCCAGCGGCGGGGCCTTGCCGGCGCGGCGGGCGGCGAGCAGCCGGCTGGTCCAGAACACCAGCAGCGGCGCCGCCAGCATGTGCGGCCGCGCGAACAGGAACGGCTGCAGGCAGGCGAAGCTGAGCCCCAGCCCGATGATCTGCCCCACCGGCCCCATCCACTGCCGCAGCTCGCGAGCGATCAGGGCGAAGGCGGTCCCCGCGGCTAGCCCGATCAGCAGCACCACCCCGCTCCAGCCGCCGGCGAAGTAGGCGAGCGCCATCAGCACTTCCGAGCCCCATTCGTGGGCGATCCAGGGCTTGCCGGCGTAGGTGAAGGAGAATGGATCGGTCAGCGGCACCGTGTGGTGCGCCAGGATCCAGCGCCCCGCCGCTACGTGCCAATTGGTGTCGCCGTCGATGAACACCCGCGGCGAGAACGCCGCCACCGCCAGCAGCACGATCGCCGCCGTCCCGGCGATGGCTAGGTCTATGGTCGCGCGGTGACGCACGGCGTCGGCGAGGCGCGGGTTGAAAGGTTCGGCGATGGAGATAGGACGGCTCCCGACGCTGGCCGCACGCTGTCGACCCTGAGCCGGGCGCGGCGTCAAGTCCGGATGGCGCGCGGCCCTTGCCCTCTCCCGGCGCCAGCGCGTTTTGCTTAACCAAATTCGGCCGATGATGTAGCCCAGCCCACAAGGACTTCTGGGGTCTTCTCGAGACGTGAGCGACAGCACCGACACATCCATCGCCGCCCTGAACCGGCGCAGCCGGGCCGGGCGGCTGCTTTCGATCGTGGCGCCGATGCACAACGAGGCCGAGGTGCTGGGCGTATTCTTCGAGCGGATCGAGGCGGCGACCAAGGACCTGGGCGTTGCGATCGAGATCATCTGCGTCGACGACGGCAGCCGCGATGCGACCCTCACCGGACTCGTCGCCAGAGCCGCAACCGATCCGCTGGTGAAGGTGATCGCGCTGGCCCGCAACTTCGGCAAGGAAGCGGCGCTGACCGCCGGCATCGAGGCCGCGCGCGGCGACATGGTGCTCCCGATCGACGCCGACCTGCAGGATCCGCCCGAGCTGATCGCCGAATTCATCGCCCGCTGGGAGGACGGCTACGACGTCGTCTACGGCGCCCGCGCCGACCGCAGCAGCGACACGGCGATGAAGCGCACCACCGCGCAGCTGTTCTACCGCATCTTCAACCGCGTCTCCGACCTCGACATTCCCGAGAGCGCCGGTGACTTCCGGCTGATGGATCGGCAGGTGGTTGAGGCGCTGAAGCTGCTGCCGGAGCGCAACCGCTTCATGAAGGGGCTGTTCGCCTGGGTGGGGTTCCGCCAGATCGGCGTGCCCTACGCGCGGCCGGAGCGCGCCGCCGGCACGAGCTCGATGGGCTATCTGCGGCTTTTCCGCTTCGCGCTGGACGGCATCACCTCGTTCTCCACCGCGCCGCTCAGGGTATGGTCGGTGATCGGCTTCGTCAGCGCGCTGGTGGCGCTGGCGTTCGCGATCGGCCTGATCGTCCGGGTGCTGATCGTTGGCCGCGAAGTGCCGGGCTACGCGTCGCTGATGACGGTCGTGCTGTTCGGCTTCGCCATCCAGATGATGGCGTTCGGCGTGCTCGGAGAGTACGTCGGGCGGCTCTATCAGGAGGTGAAAGGGCGGCCGATCTACGTGGTGCGCGCCCGGGTCGGCTTCGACCGCTGATGGACCGCGCCACCTATGACCGGATGCGGATCCTGCAGGAGGGTCACTGGTGGTTCGAGGGCCGCCGGCGGATCCTGACCGGCCTGATCGGCGCCCTCGACCTGCCCAAGCCGGCGCGGATCCTCGAGGTCGGCTGCGGTCCTGGCGGCAATCTCGCCATGCTGCAGCGCTTCGGCGAGGTGACAGGGGTCGAGCCCGACGATGAGTCGCGGGCCTATGCCATGGAACGCACCGGGGTGCGGGTTGACGGCGGCCTGCTGCCCGATGGTCTGCCGTTCGAGCCCGCCAGCTTCGACCTCGTCGGCGCCTTCGACGTGATCGAGCATGTCGACCAGGACGCTGCGTCGGTGGCGGCGCTCGGGCGTCTGGCCAAACCGGGTGGCTACCTAGCCACGACGGTGCCGAGCCAGCCGTGGATGTGGAGCCGGCATGACGAGTTGCACCATCACAAGCGCCGATACCGGATGCGCGACTATCGCGCGCTGTTCGACGCGGTGGGGCTCGAGATCGTCACTGCCAGCTACTTCAACACCCTGCTGTTCCCGCCGATCGCGGCGATCCGGGCGCTGAAGATGGCCACCGGCTCGACCGCGGCCGACGACGACGCCATGCCGCCGGCGCCGGTGAACGCGCTGCTGGCGGGCCTGTTCGGCTCGGAGCTGCTCTGGCTCAAACACGCGCCGCTGCCGATCGGAGTCTCGATCGTGGTGATCGCGCGGCGCCCCGCCCTGTCATGAAGGCTTGGCAGGCATGAAGCTTCCGGCCGTCGTCCGAGAGATCAACCTGTTCGCCGTGGTGGGCTTCACCGCGACCGCCATCAACTACGTCGCCGCCCTGGCGGCGCAGCACCTGCTCGGATTGACGGCGCTGCCGGCCGGCGTCGCCGGCTACGCCGCGGCGGTGGGCGTCTCCTATTTCGGCAACAGCCTCATCACCTTTCGCCGCCCGGCGATGCACGGGCCGCAGTTCGTCCGGTTCGCGGTGATCTCGCTGATCGGCCTGGCGATCAATCTGGGTCTGGTGTTCGTCGGCGTCCACACGATGGGATGGCCGCTGTGGAAGGCGCTGATTCCGGTGGTGCTGATCGTGCCGGCTTCGACCTTCGTGATGGCGAAGTTCTGGGCTTTCCGGGAAATGGAGGCGGCCGGCTAGCGCCTGCACAACCGCCTCCACCGAAACCCGCGCAGATCACGACCGACGGCGCCGCCGACCGGATCTTGCGCTCCGCGCTGCCTACTTGCCGCGCGATTTGTTCCGCGCGACTCGGTCGCCGCGCGAAGGCCTTGGCTATAGCACTTCCGAAGGTTACCCGTCCGCCTGCGACCCCAGCGGCGGAACGGCGCAGCGAACCCGTTGCGGCGACAACCTTGAGCTTGTGCGCTTCGCGCTGGCGCTGTCTTTCCGGCGACGCAGGCGAAATCTCGGCCGCTTTCACGGCAGGCGCGAGAGCCCCGCGCCTGGCCGGCGGACCTAACGCCGCAGCCTATTCGGCCGGCACGAGCTCGAGGTTGATCTCCTCGAGCGATCGGGAGCTGGTCTCGGGCACCAGGAAGTGGCTGAGCACGCCGCCGAGCAGCGAGAGCCCCGCCAGGCCCCACATCGAGGCGACAAAGCCGATGTGAAGGTTGAGGACCGGAAAGACGAAGCCCGCGATCGCCGCGCCGATCCGACCGCCGACCACCGTGATCGACTGGGCCACGCTGCGGATCCGTGTCGGCGCCAGCTCGACGCCGAAGATGCCGGCGCCGGAGACGAGCCCCGGACCGGTCAGGGCGATGTTGAACAGCCCGAACACCAGGAAGGCGAGCAACGCCAGGCTGGTGAACTGGGAGCGCAGCACGGCGAAGATTCCCAGCACCACCGCTCCGCCGACGAAGCCCCAAACCTGCAACGGCTTGCGGCCCCATTGATCGATCACCAGCCATGACCCCAGCACCGACGCCGGAATGATGAACAGCAGCTCGTTCTCGATCTGGAAGATCGAGGCCGGGATATGCAGGTTGCCGGCGATGATGTTCGGTCCGAACAGGACCGAGGCGTAGACCACCAGGTCGTAGACCATCCACAGCAGTGCGGCGGCGAAGATGTGCCGGGCGTGCTTGGCGAACACCTGGCCGAACGGGCGGGTGTCGGCGCCGGGCGCGGCGGCCTGGTGGGCGCCGACCTCATGCATCACCTGCGTCGCCATGACCTTGTCATCCGCCAGCTTGGCCAGGAACCGGGCCGACTCGGGCATCCGGCGGCGGAAGTACATGACCCCCAACGCCGGGACGGCGCCGGCGGCCAGCACGATCTTCCAGACCAGTTCGGGCGGGACGTGGAACGAGTCGAGCAGCAGCTTGATCAGCGCCGCCGCCAGCGCGCCGATCGGCCACATGGTGCCAAAGCCCAGCCCCAGCGCCTTGCCGCGGTCGGCGCGGTTGGAGTGCTCGGCCATGATCGTCGGCGAGAGCACATAGTCGGCGCCGACGCCGATCCCGAGCACGAAACGGCAGGCGATCAGCCAGGCGAGGCTGGGCATGAACGCCTGCGCCAGCGCCGCCACGCCCAGGATCAGCGCGTCGACGCCGTAGAACCGCTTGCGACCGCTCTGCGCCAGCACCCCGAAGATCAGCGCGCCCAGCATCGAGCCGACAAGGGCGATCGCCGAAAGCACGCCGCCCTCGGCCCCGACCTTGTGAATGCCGTAGGCTGCCAGGGCCTGCGGCAAGACCAGACCGATCGCCGAGATGTCGTAGCCGTCGCAGAACACGCCCAGCCCGGTGACCAGCATGGCCCGTACGTGGAAGCGGTGGAACTTCTGCTCGTCGATCGCGGCGAACTGACTTTCGGACATGTTCCCCCCGGCGCCCGCGTGCTCGCTCGATCCTTAGGCGATCAGGCGATGCCCCCGCCAGGGGTCGGGCGGCGATTTAGGCCGCGCTTGGCCAACGCCGCCGGCCGAGCCGCGATATTTCGCAAAACCGTCATGCTGCGGACGACGCCTCGGCCCCGAACGCGACGCCCTTGGCCTCCGGCCCGAACCAGGCGACCAGCGCCAGCACCACCGCCACGACGCCGCAGACCAGGGCCAGCGCGAAGCTGTAGTCGCCATGGTGCGACTTCATCAGGCTGGTCTGAAGGTTGGCGTTGATGGCCGCAAGCAGGTTGCCGAGCTGGTAGGCGAAGCCGGGAAAGGTGCCGCGCGCGTCCGGCGGCGAAAGTTCGTTGAGGTGCGCCGGCACCGCCGCCCACGCGCCCTGCACCGCCACCTGGATCAGGAACGCGCCGGCCGCCAGCATCCACGCTGCGGTCGAGAACGCCCAGAGCGGAATGATCGGCAAGGCCAGCAGCGCGGCGATGACGATCGCGCGGCGCCTGCCGATACGTTCCGACAGCGGCCCGAACAGGAAGCCGCCGAGAATCGCCCCGACGTTGAGGCAGATGGTCAGGGCGGTGATCAGCGGCGCGCCGAAGTGGCGCTGGTTCCTCAGGAACTGCGGATAGAGGTCCTGCGTGCCGTGGCTGAAGAAGTTGAAGCAGGTCATCAGCAGCACGGCGTAGGCCAGCATGCGCCAATGGCCCCGCATCGCCTGCAGGAAGTTCGACCGCGGCGCGGCCGCGCTCGCCGCCCCGGCCGCCTGCCAGGCCGGGCTCTCCCGCACCTGGCGCTGGATGTAGACGATCAACAGCGCAGGCAGCACGCCCAGCGCCAGCATGCCGCGCCAGCCGATGGTCGGCAGGAACAGGTTGGCGATGGCGGCCAGGAAGTATCCCATAGGATAGCCTTCCTGCAGGATGCCGGAGATCAGGCCGCGGCTCTTGGCCGGGATGGTCTCCAGCGCCAGCGACGCGCCGATGCCCCACACCCCGCCCATGGCGATGCCGAACAGCGAGCGCAGGCCGAGGAAGACGTAGACGTTGGGCGAGAAGGCCGATGCCAGCGCCAGCACCGAATAGAGCGCGACGACCGTCATCAGCATCGGCCGGCGCCCATAGCGATCGGAGAGCCGCCCGAACACGAACGCGCCGATCGGCCGGGCGGCCAGGGTGAGGAACAGCGCAGAATTAACCAGCGCGATATCGGCGTGGAACTCCTTGGCGATGTCGGTCAGTACGAACACCAGCAGGAAGTAGTCGAACGCATCGAGCGCCCAGCCGAGCAGGCTGGCCGTGAACGCCGCGCGTTGCGGCCCGTTCAGCGCCCGCAGATCGTCGATGATGACCATGGACGCCGTTTCCTACGCCGAACGGCTTCCTTTGGCGGTGTTTGGCCGCCGGATCAACGCGCCGGCGCGGGGGTCGGGCGTGCCAACTTTCCGGCGCCCAGCTGCGCCACGAGGGACGCTGAGCTCTACCCCGTGTGCAGTCGCTCTTGGTGTCAGCCGAAAGGCGTCGTCATTCCGCCGCCACAGCCTGCCCGTCGGCCAGGTCGAACCGACCCTTGGGGTGGCCGAACCTGCGCGTCATCACGGCATCGAACGCCAGCCCCTGCGGCGCGACGATCGTGCCCGAGCGGACGCGGTAAGCCGCCGGGTTCATGGCCGATGCCGGCGCCGTCCCCGTCGCAAGCGCTCGCGCCTCCCCGAGCATCAGCGCGCGCAGGCGTGAAACGCCAAGATCGGTCGGCCCCAGCATCTCGCGCGTGCGATCGTGAATGAGGCCCTGGCTGTCCTGAACAGCGGCGTCCTGCTCGGAGATGCCAGCTATGCCGGTAAAGCTCTCATGCTTCTGCAGGGCGCGATCGATCATGTAGTCGTTGGCCCGCCGACGCAGCGGCGCGTAGTGGGCGTCTACCTCGGCATGCACGGCGGCGCCGCCCTCGTACGCCGCGCGCTCGGACTGACCCAAGGGTCGTTCCGGGTTCCAGCTGTAGGTGAACACCCAGCAGCTGGTGTCGTCGATCGGGACCCAGGTCTGCCCGTGATAGGTCTGGCCGGTCGCCCCGCCTGGAGCGAGGCTGTGGTTGGGCATCAGATACTGGGCGATGCGCCAGTAGGTCTCTCCATCGTTCGCATGGCGCGCGCCGGCGAGGATCAGACCCGCGTCGTGTTCGACCACGGTGTAGCGCGGCGCGCCATCGACCTGCATCCAGCGGACCTGTTCGGCGTAGGCGGGCGACAGCTTGGCCATCGCGTGCTCGCCGACCGGCGCGTGCAGGAAGGAGAAGTGAGCGGTGTCGACGCCGCCCTCCGCCGACTGCGCCCAGTTGCACTCCTGGAGCTTCTTGGACACGTAGCGATGCGCCGGGTCGACCAGGGCGAATTCCAGCTCCGGCAGGGGCGGGATGGCCTCCTCGGACGGGCCGAGATAGGCCCAGATGCACTCTCCCCACTCCCGCGTCGGATAGGCGACGATTCCGGCGCGGGCGCGCAGGTGCTCGTACGTCGGCGCATCCCTCGGCATGGTCGGGATCTCCAGGCACCGGCCCTGCACACCGAACTTCCAGCCGTGGTAGATGCAGCGGATCCCGCCTTCCTCGTTGCGGCCGAAGAACAGATTGGCGCCGCGATGCGGACAGCGCGGCTCGACCAGCCCCACGCATCCGGCGCTGTCGCGGAAGGCGATGAGGTCCTCGCCCAAGACCCTCACCCGCACGGGCGGGCCGTCGGGCTCGTCCAGTTCTCGCGATAGCAGCACCGGAATCCAGAAGCGTCGGAACAACGCGCCCATCGCCGTCCCCGGTCCCGTGCGGGTCAGCATCTCGTTCTGCGCCTGGGTCAACATCGCTGTCCCTCCCGGTTCACAGCTGCACCTCGCGGGGCGGCCGGCGGCCAACTCTGCATGATGCTCTCCAAGAACAGTGTCGGACCAATCGGGTCGCTCGCCAACAGGCCAACCGCTCGCCGCAGCGATTTCCCGCGATTCAGGTGGTCCTCATGCGGGCTGGGTCAGTGTGCGGATCCGCCCCAGGATCGCGCCGAGCTCGTAGGGCTTGGGCAGGAAAGCGTCGGCGAGCCCGCGCGCGCCGTCGGGGCCGGCGTGGCCGGAGGTGATGATCACCTTCAGTTCGGGCCTGGTTTGTCGCACGAAGGCGGCGAGGGCAAAACCATCGACGGTCCCGGGCATCCGCACGTCGGTGACCAGGACGTCTGGGTTGGGGGTGGCGTGCAGGACGAGGAACGCCTCGTCGGCATTGGCGGCCTCGATCACCACATAGCCTTCCTGACGCAGCGCTTCGGAAAGCAGCATGCGGATCAACACCTCGTCCTCGACGATCAGTATGACGCGGAGGGGGGTACTGGCCGCAGACGGCTCCTCGACATCGGCGGCGGCCATACGCTTTCCCCAAACCCGGCTTGAACAACGCGCAGTTGGGCGGGGCGGTTCCGCTAAGGCTTGAGGGCGTTGCGGAACATGAACAGCGAGATGAGGACGAGGTAGCCGCCGAACACCCGCTTCAGCGGCGAGGCCGGCAGGCGGTGCGCCGCGGCGACGCCCAGCGGCGCGGTCAGGACCGACATGGACGAGATGGCGATGGCGGCCGGCACGTTGACGTAGCCG
>DATNIH010000139.1:0-6178 GCA_035604515.1 Caulobacteraceae bacterium
CAGCTACGGGGTTTGGTCGCACAATTCCTTCCTGGTCACCGGCACCGGGAACCCCGAGGATCTGGTTTTCGCGTCGGAGGTCACCGGCGGCCTGCCTTCCTATGGCAACGAAATCACCAACGTCTCGCTGGTGGCGGTTCCCGAGCCCGCGACCTGGGCGATGATGCTGATGGGCCTGTTCGGGCTGGGCGCGGTCATGCGCACCGAGCGTCGCCGGCAATCGAGCGCGATCACCGTCTGACCTAGTCGACCGTTCTCGACCCAACGCCGCCGACTCAGGTCGGCGGCGTTTGCGTTTGGGCCGACGCGCCCTATCAGCGGCTTGGCGGCCGGTGCAGAACGGCTCGGCTTCCACGCAAAGGCCCTCAAGAGCGCCCCATGTATCTCGAACGATTCAAGCTGACCGACCGGGTCGCGCTGGTCACCGGCGGCGCGAGCGGCATCGGCCTGGCGACCGCGCAGGCGCTGGCCGAGGCCGGCGCGCAGGTCACCATCGCCGATCTGCACGCAGAGGAAATCCAGGCCGCCCAGCGCACGCTCGAGGCCAGGGACTGCTTCGTCGAGGGTGTGGTGATGGACGTCACCAAGTCCGCCCGCGTGACCAAGGTCGCCGACGACCTGCTCACCCGTCACGGCCGCATCGACATCCTGGTCAACAACGCCGGCATCGCCCGTAGCGAGACGCCGGCCGAGCAGGTGGCCGACGAGCACTGGCTGAACGTGCTGGACGTCAACCTCAACGGCAGCTTCTGGTGCGCCCGCGCCTTCGGGCGCCACATGCTGGCGGCCGGGTCCGGCGCGATCGTCAACATCGGCTCGATGAGCGGCCTCGTGGTCAACCGGCCGCAGGGGCAGAGCTACTACAACGCCTCCAAGGCCGCGGTGCACCAGCTGACCAAGTCGCTCGCCGCCGAGTGGGCGCCGCGCGGAGTGCGGGTCAACGCGGTCGCGCCGACCTACATCAACACCCCGATCAACGCCTTCGCCGACCAGGAAGGCGAGATGTACAAACGCTGGATCGACGGCACCCCGATGGGCCGCCTGGGCGAGCCCGAGGAAGTCGCCTCGGTGGTGCTGTTCCTGGCCTCCGACGCCGCCAGCCTGATGACCGGCGCCATCGTCGTGGTCGACGGGGGATATACCTGCTGGTGAGAATGGCGCACCGCCTGCCGCCCTCCAAAGGGTGTCATCCCGGACAAGCCGCGCAGCGGCGCAGATCCGGGATCTACTTGGCGCCGGCGGTGAAGTAGGTCCCGGATGAGTCCGCTTCGCGGCTCTCCGGGATGACCATGATTATTGGTGGACATCTCACCCCAGCTTCAGCGTGAAGTCGGCTTTCAGCCCGCTCGGGCGCCAGTCGTAGGCGACGTCGCCGCCGAGCTGGCGGGCGAGCTGAGCGATCAGGTGCGAGCCGAACCCCTGCCGCTGCGGCGCCGCCACGGCGTGGGTGCAGGTCTCGGTCCAGGCGATCCGCAGCGCGCCGTCGTCGGCCGCCGCCCAGCCGATGGCGAGGCTGCCGCCGGGCGACGACAGGGCGCCGTACTTGCGCGCGTTGGTCGCCAGTTCGTGCACCACCATGCTCACCGCCTGCACGTGCTCGGCCGGCAACAGCAGCCGCGGGCCGCTGAGGCCGTACTGGCCCTTGTCGGCCAGCGAGGCGAGCTCGGCCTCGACCACGTCCGCGAGCCAGGCGCCCTCCCAACGGCGCGCCGCCAACGAGGTCTGCGCCCGCGCCAGGGTCGCGACCCGCCCGTCCAGCACCTCGCGAAAGGCTTCCAGGGAGTCGGCGTTGGTCAGCCGCACGATCGACTGCACGATGGCCAGCGCATTGCGGGCGCGGTGGTCGACCTCGCGCATCAGCAGCGTGCGGGCTTCCTCGCTGCGGCGCTCGCGCACCTCGCCGGTGACGTCCTGGACGCAGCTGATGATGTGGGTCACCGCCCCGTCTGGCCCCAGCATCGGCGAGTTGACCGCCGACCAGTAGCGCTCGACCGGCTCGCGGCCGGCAAACTGCAGCGAGTAGGGTCGGATCGCCATGGTGTGGGCCGCCCCGGTCGCCAACACGTGCTCGAGCGACACCAGGATCGCGTCTCGGAACTCGGCGGCCTCGGGCTCGGGCGCCGGGCCGAACACCTCGAGCACGCCCCATCCGGTCAGCGCCGCCTGCGTGGTCGCGAACGCCGCGGCGTGCGCCGCGTTGACGGCCAGCATGGTGTAGCGCGGGGGATCGGCGGCGATCAGCAGCAGCGGCTGCGGCGAGGCGTCGAACACCGCGCGGAAGTCCGGCGCCAGGCCGGCGAGCGCAGCTGGATCGTCCTGCTCCGGCGTCGAGGCCGTAGGTTCGTCGCTCATGTCCTGCATCGCCCGTTTGGCCAGCGACAAAGACCGCCGGGCCGGGCGGACTGTCAATCGGCCCCTACTCAAACTCCCCTCCCCCTTGAGGGGAGGGGCCGGGGGGGGGGGGCTGCCAGACTAGGCGCCGACCTGGCGGCCCATCCCGAACACCCGGTTCGTCTCGGCGAGCCCCCCACCCCTAACCCCTCCCCTCGAGGGGGAGGGGAACAGGATCAGCGCGGCATCAGCGTGCGCGGGCGTTTCGGGGGTTGGGCCGGGCGGATCAGGGGTTCGTCGTCGATGTGGCCGTAGGCGAGCTTCTCGATCCGCTCGACCAGCGAGGCCTCGTGCGAGATCTTGGCGCTGAACGCGGCCAGCTGCTTGATCTCGTTGGCGAGGCCCCCGATCACCTCGCTGGCGACCACCCAGGGCCGGTCGGTCTGGTCCATGCGCATGCTCATGACCCGGGCGATGTCGTCCGCCCCGCGCGCTGTCTCGCGCAGCTCGCGGTGGAACACGTCCGACACCAGCACCATCTCGAAGCTGGTCCTGGCGCTGCCGACCAGCGCGGCGACATCGCCCTTGTGCACCCGCTCGGTGGCGCCGTGCTCCATCAGCAGGGTCTCGGCGCGCTGCAGCGAGTCGATGCCGTTGACCAGGTTCATCCGCGCGATCCTGACCCGCCGCCGACGCGCCTCCCGCTCCTGCCGGTTCTGGTTGGAGAAGATGTAGACCAGCACCATCACATTGCTGATGGCGGCGAAGACGGTCGCGCCGAGCGTCCACCACGCGGCATTGGCCGACGACACCGCGGCCGCGGCGCTCTGAGCGGCGAGCTGATCGATTAGCGTCACCATCCGCCGGCTATAGCACGGTGTTCGGCGAGCGGGAGTCGGCGCCAGCGGGCGGTGGTCAGCGCGCGCTCCCAGGGGTGCTGGCGCCGTTCCCTGACCTTGCTAGGGCTTGGACAGCGGGTCCGGCTTCATGGTGTCGGTATCGACCGGGATCGAGACGTGCTCCTGGACGATCTTCCAGTGGCCGCCGATCTTCCGGTAGACGTCGGTGACACGGACCACCAGCTCCGACGTCGATCCGTCCTTCGCGGTCGTGGTTATGGACTGGATGCTGTGGCCGTAGGCCACCGGTCCCACCACGGTCACGCTCAGCTCGGAGAGCTTGAAGACCACCGGCCCCGGGGACGACCCAAGAAAGCCGTCCCAGTCCTTCTTGTAGTCTTCCCAGCCCACGTGCTCGCGCGGCGGGGTGACGTCGAAAACGAACAGACCGTCGCGCGCATAGTACGACATGATCCGGCTGACATCCTTGGCGTTGAACCCGGCGGCGAAGCCTTTCTCCAGCGCCTCGATCTGCGCCCGGTCGCTTGGGCCGGCCGGCTTGGCCGCCGCAGGCGCGGCCGTCGCAGGTTTGGCCGCTGGCGCCGCAGCCGGCGCCGCCGCGTTCGCGGCCCCCACCATCGCGAACGAAATCACCATCGCGGCCGTCAGCCGCTCCACGCTGTTCATTGTTCCGCCCCATTGGATTTCTGGTTTCAGCGCCCTGAGCGCGCAGGGACCCTACGCCTGCTGTTCGGCGACTGCCATGCTCGGTGCGGAGGACGAAGACCTGCGCTCATCTCTTCCCCCGCAAGGGGGGAAGTGTCCGCGCAGCGGACGAAGGGACCCTCCGCCCTTGGTCGCTGAAAAGGAAGGGGCCCGGGGCCCCGACCACGAACCTCACGAAATGCACGAACGCGGCGGCTCCGCCCATCCCCGGGAGGACTCGCCAATTGAGTACTGTGTCCCTGCATTGCTTCCACGAGTCCTTGCTCCAGGTTAGTGGAACGAATAGAGAACATTTCCGAAGGGAGATAGCCATGGCCACAGTCGCCGCCGTTTACCCTCTTCCGGCCGAGCG
The DNA here is from genome assembly GCA_035604515.1 of Caulobacteraceae bacterium. Lineage (GTDB taxonomy): Bacteria > Pseudomonadota > Alphaproteobacteria > Caulobacterales > Caulobacteraceae > Acaudatibacter. The sequence continues at coordinate 4,249 of DATNIH010000139.1, forward strand.
CGGCTATAATCGCTGTGACGTACGGGTGGGGCGCGTGGCCAGCAGCACAGCCATCGAGTGGACCGACGTGACTTGGAACCCTGTCACAGGCTGCACCAAGATCAGTCCGGGCTGCGACCGCTGCTATGCCGAGCGCTTCGCCGAACGGTTCCGCGGAACTCGGGGCCATCCGTTTGAGACTGGATTCGACCTCACTCTCCGCCCGGAACGGATCGACCAACCGCTGGAGTGGCGAACGCCGCGGCGGGTGTTCGTCAACTCGATGTCCGATCTCTTTCATAAGGAAATACCGCGCACGTTCATCACCCGGGTCTGCGATACGATGGAACGAGCGCACTGGCACTCCTTTCAGGTGCTCACCAAGCGATCGTCGCTGATGCGGGCCTTCCTGCAGAGGCGCTACGCCGATCGGGCGCCGCCGGCCAATGTCTGGTTCGGCGTGTCGGTGGAAGACCGTACCAGGCTCTCACGCGTACGCCACTTGCGCGAGGCGCCGGCAAGCGTCCGGTTCCTTTCGATCGAGCCGCTGATTGGTCGCATCGGCAAACTGGACTTGACCAGCATCGACTGGGTGATCGTTGGTGGAGAGAGCGGACCGGGCGCCCGACCGGTTGACCCTGACTGGGTGCGCGAGGTCCGCGACGAATGCCAGGCCGCCGGCGTGGCGTTCTTCTTCAAGCAGTGGGGCGGCATCCGACCAAAGGCTGGCGGGCGGGCGCTCGATGGGCGCGAATGGAGCGAGTATCCCTGCCAGCACCGCAGCCTAATCGCTGCCGAATGACCCGGGCGCCGCGCGACCAGACGGTAGGCCCGTGGGCCAAGGAGAAGCTGGAGACGCTGCGGGCGTACCTGCACTACTACACCACGCGACTGAAAAAGCAGCCGTTTGAGCTGTGGTACATCGACGCCTTCGCGGGCCCCGGTCGGTCACCAGTGCGCAAGCCGAAAGTCCCTCTGCAGGACCACACTGTGGAGCCTGACCTGTTCGATGATCATCCCGACCACGCGCCATCGGCCGTCCCCGAAGAGACCGAGTATGTGAAAGGCTCGCCGCGTGTAGCGCTTGAGCTGACCAACCCGTTTGCGCACTACCTGTTCATCGAGAAGGCGGCCGATCGGCTCGCGGAGCTGAATGCACTGAAAGCCGAGTTTCCGATGCTGGATATCGACATACGCCCCGGCGACGCCAACGCGCAGCTGACAGCGTTGCTCGCCAGGAGGATCAACTGGCGGTCCGAGAACAAAGGCGTCGTGTTCCTCGACCCCTTCGGCATGCACGTGCCGTGGACCACTATTGCGAGCTTGGCCAAGACCCGCGGGCTCGAGGTCATCGTCAACTTCCCGTTCGGCATGGCGATCAATCGAATGATGCTACGCTCGGGCCGAATTAGGCCGTCGTGGGTGGCTCGTTTGGACGCGACCTTCGGAACGCACGACTGGCACAACGTCGTGTACCGGGAAGAACCGGGCCTCTGGGAGAACTCCACCGTCAAACGCCAGGACACCGCTGAGCGGGTGTTGGAGTGGTTCAGCGGCAGACTTCAGCAGACCTTCGGCTTTGCCTCGCCGGCACAGCTGATCCGCAGCACTCACGGCAACCCGCTCTATTACCTGATCTGGGCCGGCCCGCGCGCCGAAGGCCTGACCGGCGCGGAACACATCCTAGGTCAGAAGACGCGCGCCGCGACCAGCAGCCGCGGCCGCCGCTAGTGCGTTCCCGCGACTGGCAGTGTCACGAAAAGTCTTGACAGCGGTCATTACCGTGAGTGCTGAATATCCCGCGGCGGCGCGTGCGTCGTGGTCTTTGACATTGTGGATCGGACGGAAAGCGGGTCAGCGCGCCGGCCCCTTGTGGCGCGTATCGGACGGGAGACCGATATTATCGGGTGTTAGCGGTGGGGGAATGAGTCGTGCGGGATGTTTCACGTGA
>DATNIH010000140.1:0-23601 GCA_035604515.1 Caulobacteraceae bacterium
CGTGCGTCGTGGTCTTTGACATTGTGGATCGGACGGAAAGCGGGTCAGCGCGCCGGCCCCTTGTGGCGCGTATCGGACGGGAGACCGATATTATCGGGTGTTAGCGGTGGGGGAATGAGTCGTGCGGGATGTTTCACGTGAAACATTACGTACGGTAATGTCGTGGCCGGCCGGAGACGGCGCCACAATTTGGGCGCCGTAGTGATCGGTGATTTTGCGGTAAGATTTGCGGGTTCGAAACGATTGGGCCGCGTTGGCGCACGGCCCCCGCCCCCTCCGTCAGCCGGCTTCGCCGGCTGCCACCTCCCCCGCTTCGGCCGTTGGCCTCGCGATGGAGGAGAGGAGGAGCGTCAGTTGCGGGTCGGGATGACGACCTGCATCTGCTCGTAGCCCTTGATGAAGATCGAGTAGCTGCGGCGGGGTTCTTCCAGCAGGCGGATGTCGGGGAAGCGCTTGAGGATCTCTTCCCAGATGATGGTCAGCTGCAGCTCGGCCAGGCGGTTGCCGACGCAGCGGTGGATGCCGAAGCCGAAGCTGAGGTGCTGGCGCGGGTGGGCGCGCTCGATGTTGTAGGCGTAGGGGTCTTCGATCACCTCTTCGTCGCGGTTGCCCGAGACGTACCACATGACCACGCGGTCGCCTTTTTTGATCTGCTTGCCCTTGAACTCGAAGTCGGCCAGCGCGGTGCGGGCCATGTGGGCCAGCGGGGTCTGCCAGCGGATGGTCTCGGAGACCATCGAGGGGATCAGCTCGGGGTTGGCGCGCAACTTGTCGTACTGGTCGGGGTTGCGGTTGAGGGCGAAGATCGAGCCGGAGATGGTGTTCCGCGTGGTGTCGTTGCCGCCGATGATCAGCAGGGTGACGTTGGAGAAGTATTCGTCGGGGTTGAGGCCGCGGGTGTCGGCGCCGTGGGCCAGCATGGAGATCAGGTCGCCGGCGGGCGGGGCGTTGACCCGCTCGTTCCAGAGCCGGACGAAGTAGTTCTTGCAGTCGGCCAGGGCGGCGCGGCGCTCGGCGTAGTTGGCGACCGGGCCGAAGCCGGGCGCGGTGGTCATGGCATCCGACCAGAAGGTCAGCTTGCGGCGCTCCTCGAACGGGAAGTCGAACAGGGTGGCCAGCGTCATGGTGGTCAGCTCTTTGGAGACCCGGTCGACCCAGTCGAACGGCTCGCCGATCGGCAGCGAATCCAGGATCACGCCGGCGCGCTCGCGGATCTGCGGGGCCATCTCGGCGAGGCGGGTGGGGGCGACGGCGGGGCTGACGGTCTTGCGCTGCACGTCGTGGCCGGGCGGGTCCATGTTGATGAAGCTGCGCGCGTCGCCGGTGACGTCGGCCTGGCCGACGAGGGCGTCGGGCGGCAGCACGCTGGCCTTGGCCGGCAGGCCGATGCCGAGGGCGGAGGAGAACACCTGGTGGTTGGTGTCGACCGCCATGATGTCGTTGTACTTGGTGATCGACCAGAACGCGCCATAGTTGCTGTCGGGGGTCCAGTGCACCGGGTCCTCGGCGCGCAGGCGCTCGAAGTAGGCCCAGTGCCCATCGTCGCGGAAGGCCGAGGCCCAGGCCGGGTTGAGGGTCGCGAGGGGCGCCTCGTAGGCGCGCCGGCGGTGCAGCGCCCGCTTCTCGCTGAGAATGTCCGCCATGCCATCGGCCATTGAGGCTTTCCCCTTATTGCGTCGTTCGATGGCGACCATAGCCCCGAGCGGCGCGGATGCGAACCCGGGTTGGAGTCGCCTCTACCTCCTAGGTTTGTCATCCCGGCCGGAGCCGCGAAGCGGCGGAGATCCGGGATCTACTTCGCGCCGGCGGGGAGAAGTAGATCCCGGAAGAGTCCGCTGCGCGGCTCTCCGGGATGACAAGGCTCGGGCGTTTGTTGGGGGCGCGCGCCGGGTCGCCAAGCTTGTCTTCGCGCGACGGCGGGTCGAGGGTGCGGGCGGATCGGGAGGCCCACATGTACATCGAGATCAACGGCGCGCGGCTGTTCTTCGACGTGGTCGGCTCGCAGCTGGCGGTGGATGGGCCCCGGATGGTCGAGCGGCCGACGCTGCTGGTGCTGCACGGCGGGCCGGGGTTCGACCACGCGGCGATGCGGCCCTACTTCGACCGCTTCGCCGACACCCACCAGGTGATCTACCTCGACCATCGCGGCAACGGGCGCTCGGGCGGCGAGCGCGGCGGCTGGAACCTGGCGCAGTGGGGCGACGACATCGCCGGCTTCTGCGCCGCGCTGGGGATCGAGCGGCCGGTGGCCTACGGGCTGTCGTTCGGCGGCATGGTGGCGATGTCCTATGCGGCGCGGCATCCGCAGGGGCCCTCGAAGCTGGTGTTCTCCTCGACCGCCGGACGCATGGACCTGGCGGCCACCTACGCGGCGATGGGGCGCCTCGGCGGGCCGGAGGCGGCGCGGGTCGCGCAGGCGTTCTGGACCGGACCGACGCTCGAATTGGCGGGCGAATACATTCGGGTCTGCATGCCGCTCTACAATCCGGGGCCGCCTGACCCGGACGCGATGGCGCGCAGCATCCTGCGCACCGAGGTGATGTTCCATTTCATCGAGGGCGAGCAGCGGGCGATGAACCTGCTGCCGGGGCTGGCGGCGGTGCGCTGCCCGACCCTGGTGCTGGCCGGCAGCCTCGACCCGATCACGCCGGTGAGCTGCTCGCAGGCGATCCACGCGGCGCTGCCCGAGGGGGTCGGCGAGCTGGTGGTGTTCGACGAGGCTGGCCACGGCGTCCACCGCGCTCAGCCCGATCGCGCCGAGGCGGTGCTGCGGCGGTTCATGGCCTGAAGGCGCAGATGACCTTCGCCCTGCACAAGGACGCCGGCGGCTGGAAGATCGCCGCCTGGACCTGGACCGGCCCGAAGGCGACGCCGGCGCACTAGGTTCGGCGAGAGCGTAACCCCTCACCTTCCCACGATGCTGACGCATCGCGGGCCCCTCCCTCTCCCTCCGGGAGAGGTGAATTGGGCGACGTGGCGCTGAGAACACCTCTCCCAGAGGGAGAGGGAGGGGCCCGCGCCGAAGGCGTGGGAGGGTGAGGGGTTACGCCGCCCGACGCGTCTATCCCGCCTGCGCTTCGAACAGCCCCGTCGCCATCAGGCCGGGGGCGTCGCGTTCGTCGACCGCGAGGGCCGCGCCGCCGCGGGGGCCGAACAGGTAGGCGTGGCGGGTGACCGTCCCTCGCACGATCAGCGACGAGGCGCCGGTGTGCTGCAGCAGCGCCGGGTTCTGCAGCGAGGGGAACTGGGGCGCGGGCGCCCGTTCGGGGATCCGGCTTGCATCGCGCAGGACGTGGCGCTTTTGTCCGCAGCAGCTCATGGTCGTCATCCTTTGGGTTCGGTTGGGGCGTAGGTCATCTGTTGCAGCAGGCAGGCCGCGCCCGAGAGCGCGAGCCAGGAGACCGCCCAGTCCTGCACGTCGCTGGAGACCAGCAGCGCCATCGGCGCGGCCAGCCACAGGCTCGAGCAGTAGAAGCAGTCCATCGCGCGGCCGCTCTGGCTGTCGCCGAGCCAGCCGCGGACGCGGGCGATGAGGTCGAAGGGGCCGTCCTCTTCCACCACCAGGTGGGTCAGCCGCCAGGTGGCCAGGGCGCACAGGACGAAGAGGCCGATCGAGGCCAGGCCCTGGGTCAGATCGTGTGGGGGCAAGAGGTGGGACAATTCAGGGGGCATGGATCACCTTGGGGGCGGACGGGAAAGCGGGTGCGCCGCCTTGTGAGCGACGCACCCCACAGTCCTGGATCAGCCAGCAGCTAGTTCTGGCTGATCACCGCCACGCTGACCGTGTGGTAGGCGTAGAGGTAGACGACGTCCTCGTACCAATCTGGCGGGATCAGATTGCCGCCGTCGGCGCCGGACGGGTTCATCGCCCGGCTGTTGGCCTCGCAGTTGAACGAGTAGCAGCCGTCGTCCGCCGAGGCGGCAAGCGTGAAGCGCCCGTTCAGCAGCACCGCGTTGTCCCCTGGCGACGTGTGCCAGTGGTAGGTTTCCGTGCCGGGAACCATGGGCTCCAGCACGAACACCCCGCCGCCGCAGCCCGACACGCCGATCGAGCTGTCGCGTAGGTGGTTGGCCATCACGTTCGCGGCGAACACCACCTCGATGTCCTGAGGCGTCACGCCGCGATGGATGATCGGGCAGGGGGCGGCCAGCAGGTTGACCAGGCTGCTGTCCGGCGCGCCGACGAACTTCCACGAGAGGGTGGTGAAGTTGATGCTGGGCGCGGTGTTGTCGACCTGGATCGGCACCGGCGCCGACTGGGCGATGGGGTTCTTGAGGCCGTCCGCGACCTCGAGCTTCAGCGTGCACTCGCCGAGGAACGGCGTCGGCCACTCCAGCACCATCCGCGCCGGATGGTAGTCGTCCGGGTTGGGCAGCACCTGGTACCAGCCGGCGGCGTCGGCGCTGATGGCGACCGGCGTCCCGCCCGGGAAGGTGAAGATGTTCCAGGAAAGGCCGGTGATCGGCGCGTACGGGCCGCCGTTGAAGCTCTGCAGCACGCGGTAGTACTGCGCGGCGACGCCCTCCACCTCGACGTTGACGCAGCCGAACAGCTGCACCGTCTCGCAGAACGGGGTCTGGGCGGGGGGCCGCGTCAGATCGCTCTCGACCGGGGTGACGCTGCCGTCGCCGTTGGCCGGGCGGTTGACCCGCAGGACGTAGCCAGTCGCCTCATTGAAGTAGGCGGCGTTGTCGAGCGGCATCTCGCCGGCGAACAGGATGGCGGGCGTGTCGCCGCACTCCACCGGCGGCGCGCCGCAGGCGTTGGTCGCCACGGCGATCGGCGAGGCGATCAGGGTGACGTTGTTGGTGGTCCAGTCGGTCCCGAACGGGTCGTCGTAGATCACCTGCTGGACGCCGTTGATGTCCTGGGTCACCTCGAAGCTGATGTCCGGCACTTCGAAGATGCGCAGCCACTCGGGCACGAAGATATCGATGCAGCGCCAGAACGGCCCCATGAAGCGGGACGGGTTGAAGTTGGCGATGGCCGACGGCTCGACGCCGAGCTTCAGCGCGACTGCGGCGCGGACGCCGTCGTGCGCCGAGGCGCCCTCGGCGGCGGCGGCGCGTCCGCCCAGAGCGTGATGGAACTCAGGCGGCAGCGGCGGCGGCAGCTCGGTGTCGAACGCCCGCCGGTTGAGCAGGTCGGCGCTGAGCAGGTTCGGGGCGCCCAGGCTCTGCGAAGCCTGCAGCCGCGTGACCTTGTCGGCCAGCTGGCCGGCCGCCTTGCCGGCGATGGCCTCGATCATCGACGGGCTGAAGCTGGTCAAGGCATGCAGCGGGCCGGGATCTGGGTGGCCGGGCGCGCGGACCGGAGTCTCCTGCAACGGCGGGATCAGGTCCTTCAGCATCGGCCGGTTGAAGATCACTGGGAAGCACAGGCGCAACTCGCGCCAGCGCAGGATCCACTCGATCTCGAAGCGCGGCACCCAGACGCAGAAGTTGCCGCACTGGTCGGTCTTGACCGTGGCGATGGTCTCGCGCCGGCAGAAGATCGGGAAGTGCCAGGTCCAGGGCGAGCGGACCGGGAAATAGCTGATCAGGTCACACTCGGTGTCCTGCACGTTCACCGTCGCGAACGGGACAGGATACTCGCCGCCCGTCACCGGATCGCGCTTCACCACCTTGCCGCAGATCTCGCGAAACCAGAACCACTGCGGGTCGATGATCCACTTCAGGCGCTCGCTGGCCTGGGCGATGGTCAGGCCTTCGAGTTCGGCGCGGTCGACGTTGGCGAGCGAGGCCAGACGCTGGGTCTGCATCGCTGTCAGCTTTTGTCGCTCGGGCGACACGAAGTCGGAAAGTGATCGTTTGGCGGGAGCCATGGCCGTCTTCCTCTGAGATATCGTAGCAACGGTTGTGCGTTGCGGCCGATACAATCCCACGAACTCGAAGAACGGCGTTCTGAATTGGTGTGAAAAGATCTGAATGTCCCGGAACAAATCCTGGGTATTACCTGAAGACGCTCGACGATCATTATGTCGAACGGCAAACGCTCTGCAGAACTTCCGCAGAGCGCGTCGTATTGGATGTATAGAAGGTTGCGCGGCGTTCGAACTACATCGGGACCAGGCGCTCGCCCGACATCGTCCATTGGTCGCGGGGCCGGCGGCGCCGCTCGGTGCGGCCGCCGGCGACCGGGATGCGCAGGTGGCCGCGGTGCGGCTGGCCCTCGGTCGCGGTGGTGATCTGGGTCCAGCCGCTCGCCCGGCCGACGTCGAACTCGCCGATGTGGCCGCCGGAGAGCAGCGCCGGCGCGGCGCTGGTCAGATGGCCGCCGAAGTCCAGCCGCGCCCCCTTGCCGGCGGCATGGCCTTGGAAATAGGCCGGCAGCACGAAGTTGGAGACGCTGACGCCGTCGATCGCATAGCCGAACTGATCGTCCTCGACCGGGTCGCACACCTCGTAGGCGTAGAGCTTCCCGGTCTTGGGGGTGTCCTGAACGAAGCTGGTCAGGTTGAGATCGGGATCGGCCAGCATCTCCAGCAGCTCGTGGCTGAGGGTCACCGACCAGCTCAGGTGATTGTCCAGGTCGGTCTTGGCGAACACCTTGCCCATCGGCAGGCCCTCGGCGGTCGCGTCATGATAGCCGAGCGCGCCGGCCTGATCGGCGGTGTCCAGCACCGCCAGCCACCAGGTCCCTCCCGCCGGGCGCTTGCCTTTGGGCGCGAACGCCAGCGTCGCGCCGATGCCCCAGGCGGGGGCGAAGTGCTCGCTCACCTGACGCTGCAGCGCGTTGACCACCCGCTGCACCTCGACGTCGCTCAGCAGCGAGCTGTCGTTGAAGATCGAAACGGTCACGTCCGGCATGTTCTCGCCCCCAGCTGCGCGGCATCTGAGCGATAGTACTGCGTCGTTGCACATCCGGGACCTGAATCGTTCTGAATTCAACCTCAGCACAACGCGCGGTGTGCACGATATTCGCGAATTTAGAGAATGGAGCCGAATGCAGCCGTCGGTTTTACCGCCCGGCGATCCGTGGTATCTGTCGGCGCGAGGCGGGGGTCTCGCGGCCGTGCGTTCAGCCGCCTGGGCCTCCGAGGGTCGGGAAGGAGCATGTCAGGCGCCGACGAGCTGGGCTTCGGCCCCTTCCGTCTGTCGCTGCGGCATCGCACGCTGACGACGGCCGCCGGGCCGGTGACCCTGTCGAGCCGGGCGTTCGACGTGCTCGCCACGCTGATCGAGGCGCGTCAGGCTCCGGTGGGCAAGGACGACCTGATCCGCCGGGTCTGGGGCGACATCGTCGTCGAGGAGAACAATCTCCACGTCCAGATCGCCGCCATCCGCCGCGCGCTGGGTCCCGAGCACCCCTACATCCTGACCATTCCGGCGCGGGGCTATCGCTTCGTGGGCGACGTGGTCGAGTTCGCGCCGGCCGCGGCGCCGGCGCCGCTGCCGCCCCAGCGGGAGGCGCCGGGCAACCTGCCCCTGCAGCTCACCGACCTGATCGGCCGCGAGGCGGAGATCGGCGCGGCGCTGGCGCTGTTGGAGCGGGCGCGGCTGGTGACGCTGGTGGGGCCTGGCGGCGTCGGAAAGTCGAAGCTGGCGCTGGCCATCGCCCGGCGCCTGGAGGGGAGATATCCCGGCGGGTCATGGCTGTTTGAACTGGGCTCGCTCGCGGATCCCGCCCTGACGGCCAGCGCCCTGGCCGCCTGCCTGCGGATCGAAGAGGTCCAGGACCTGCCGCTGCTCCAGAACCTGCTGGCTTACCTGCGGCCCCGCGAAGTCCTGCTGGTGATCGATGGGTGCGAGCACCTGCTGGCCGCCGTCGCCGACCTCACCAGCCAGCTGGCGCACCATTGTCCGCACGTGCGCTGCCTGTTCACCAGCCAGGCCCCGCTCGGCGTCGAGGGCGAGCACGTGCTGCGGATCGCGCCGTTCGAGGTCGGCGAGGCGCTGGATGCCGCCGCGCCCGAGGCGGCGCTGCGCCAGGATGCGGTGCGGCTGTTCGCGGAGCGCGCCGGCGCCGGCGATGGGCGCTTCGTCGTCACCGAGGCGATGCTGCCTGGCATCATCGAGATCTGCCGCAATCTCGAAGGCGTGCCGCTGGCGATCGAGCTCGCCGCCGCGCGCGTGCCGCTGTTGGGCCTCGAGCCGGTGCGCCAGCGCATCGCCGGAAGGCTGGCCCTGCTCGGCGACGACCGCCGCGACACCCCGCAGCGCCACCGCACGCTGCAAGCCACCATCGAGTGGAGCCACGGGCTGCTGACCGAGAGCGCCCGGGAGATCCTGCGCCGGCTGAGCATCTTCGCCGGCGGCTTCACGCTGGAGGCGGCGCAGCAGGTCGCGGTCGGCGCTGGGATCGCAGAAGCCGACGTCGTCCGCGGCGTCAGCGACCTGGTGCAGCGCTCGATGCTGACCACCGGCCCCGACCTGATCCACCCGCGTCATCGCATGCTGGAGGTGATGCGCGCCTTCGCGCTGGACGCGCTCGAACGCGCCGGCGAACGCGATGGCGTCGCGCGCCGGCACGCCCTGTACTTCCGCAGCTTCGCCGCGGCCGCCGACGCGCGCTGGGAAACCACCGGCGACATCGAATGGACCGCCGTCTTCACGCCCGAACTCGCCAACCTGCGCGCGGCGTTGGAGTGGGCGCTGGGCGACGACGGCGATGCGGCGCTCGGCGCGCAGCTCGCCGGGGCGAGCGCGCGATTCTGGTTCGAGGCCGGCCACTTCAGCGAAGGGCGCAAGTGGCTGTCGCAGGCGCTGCAGCGCGCGCCGCCCGAGACCGACGCCGCCACCCTGATCAAGCTCAGGCGTGGACTCGCCGACCTCAGCCTCGACGCCGCCGCCGCGGTCGAGGCGGCCGCCGAAGCCCTGGCGCTCGCCGAGGACCAGGACGACCCGGCCCTCGTCGGCGTTTGTCTTCGCGCGCTGTCGGCGGCCCGCTACCGGCTGGGCGACTATGAGGCGGCGCAGGCGCTTACCCACCGCGCGCTCGACCGCCTGAGCCAGCAACCCCCCTCGCGCACCCACGGCCAGTGCCTCGGCGACCTTTGCATCCTGCGCGGGGTGGCGGGCGACTACGCCGAGGCCCGGCGCTGCAACGCCCTGGCCCAGACCCGGCTGATGGCGCTGGGCGATCGGCGCGGCGCGGCGATCTGCCTGCAGTACGCGGCCGAGTTCGAGTTCGCCGACGGCGATGTGGGCGCCGCCGAAGCGCTCGCCGGCGCGTCCGTCGCCCTGTTCCGGAGCCTGGGCGCCCGCTACTACCTCGAGATCGGCCTCGGCAACCTGGCGGCCTATCAGCTGGTCGGCGGCGAGCCGGCGGCGGCGGCGGCCACCGCCGGCGAAGCCCTGGTCATCGCCGACGAGATCGGCGATCGCACCGGCGTCCTGGTCTGTCTGGAGGCCCTAGCGCTCGCGCTGGCGAGCCTTGGCGCGGTCGAAACGGCGGCGCGCCTGCATGGCCACATCGAAGCAGCGCACCGCGAGCTGGGCCTCACCCGCCAGGAAACCGAGCGCGCCGTCCACGCCCGCCTGATCTCCGCTTTGACCGCTCAGATCTCAAGCCGGCGCCTGCCCCGTTTCGCACTCGAAGGCGCCGAGCTGGACGCCCGGGCCACGATGACCCTGGCGCTCGACGCCGCAGCGATCGCCACAACGGAGGGTGCGCTGGCGAGGCCAGATAAAATCACCGCCTTCACGATCGCCGGGCGAGCGCCCGCCGCGCGAGGTGCGGCGACGGAGCGGTCGGTCGACAGCGGCGCGCTCTAGGTCCTGTCGTGCTGGCGCCTATCGGCATCAGCGTCAGCAAAACCGGCGATAGAGGCGGCAGGGGGTTGACGGCGGTCACAACGGTGAGCCTCGGTTTGGGCGGCGGCGAGCTTGACGCCGCGGGGTCTTTGACATCGTGGATCGAACGACAGCCGGCGCAGCCGGCCGCGATAGCGGCGCCACAATTCGGCCGCCTCTGTTTAGCGCGATCTGTGGTGACAACCGTGCCGCGGCGCCCAAACATCTCCGACCTGAAACGCTGCCATGTCTTCAGACGATGCGGCTTGGCGGATTGCGCCGTTCCGCCGGGATGGCGTCGTAGAAGGTCGGCGGCGCGATGCCGAGGCGGGCGCGCGCGTCGTCGAGCGGCTCGGCCATCAGGGTCTCGTAGTCCTCGCCGGGCAGCCAGGCGGCGGCCATGCCGCGCCGGTAGCCCTGCCAGATCGCCTTCAGGTAGGGACCGCGCGCCCCGGGTCTGGGTCGCAGCGCCGCGCCGATCGCCAGCACGGCCCAACCGAGGCTGCCGGTCTGGCCGTAGGAAAAGGCGACCAGGCAGGCCTCGCCCAGCGCGTCGCGGTGGTAGCCGGAGAGGATGTGCCAGATGTCGTGGCTGTCGCGGATGCGCCGGCCGAACCAGGCGTAGGGGTGGCGCTCGTCGACCCGGCCGCGACGCTCGCGGCTGATGTCGGCAAGGCCCTCGGCGGAGAGGTTCTCGCTGCGCACGAAATGGCGGTAGGCGGCGCCAACCGTGCCGGGTGCGAAGCTGTCGAGCCAGGCGCCGTCCATCAGCCTGGGCTCGAGCTCGACGTGCTCGTAGGCGAGGCGCCCGCCGTTCGGCGTCTCCAGCAGACGGCGGAAGTTGCGCGCGGTGGAATCGCCGTTGAGCGCGCCCATGATCTCGAACACCTGGCCGGTGTCTTCCTTGTCGTTCAGCAGGCGGTTGAGCGCCTTCAGCGCCACACCCCAGCGACGACGGGGGCGCACCAGCGGCGTGTCGGCCGGCGGCGGGGCGGTCCGGGCCGCGGGGGCGTCTCTCAACGTGTCGGCGAGGGTCATGGCGGGCTCCTTCAGGCGGATTCGGCGGCGCGGACGGCGTCGGTGAACAAGGTATTGCGGATCATGCCGCGGATCAGCGTCCCGCAGGCGGCGAGGTCCATGTCCTCGCCCCAGGCGAGTTGCAGCACCAGGCCCTGGAACACCGCGATCATGGTGCGGGCCGCGGCGTCCGGCTCAACGTCGGGTCGGATCTGGCCGGTGGCCTGGCCGCGCCGGATCAGCTCGGCGATGGCCGCGCGGACCGAGGAGAAGCCTTGGAGCACGCTGTCGTGGATGCGCGGATTGCGCAGCGCCTCGGCCCAGCCCTGGATGCCGACGCGGCGCATCTCGATGCGGCGCTGATCGGTCAGCCCTCTGCCGTAGAGTTCGATCAGCAGCAAAAGGCCCTGCACCGGGTCCTGCTCGCTCTTGGCCAGGGCGTTGAGGAACACCTCGCCCTGATGGCGGTCGTCGGCGAGGGCGACCACGATGTCGTCCTTAGTGGCGAAGTAGAGGTAGAGCGCGCCCTGGCTCAGGCCGGATTCGCGCACGATGTCGGCGGTGGTGGTGGCGTGGAATCCGTCGCGCGAGAAGCAGCGCAGCGCTGCGTCCAGGATCTGCTGGCGGCGTTCCTCGCGCTTGGTCTCGGTGATCTTGGGCACGGCCTGGCTTTAAAAACTGACTGATCAGTCATTTTAATGCGGCTTTGCGCGCGCTGTCAATGCGCCTCATTTGACCAAGCCGGGCGCCGAGGCGCCCCGAGATGGGGCGAAGCGCCTGATCAACGCTGGCGTGCCGCTTGCAGGCAACGGCTCCACAACGCTTGGTTCTCATTTTCGGCCTGTTTCAGGGCGCCAGGAAGACCGCTCACGTGGACATCGACGTCTTGCGCCCGATGAGTTTGCCCCCGGCGCTGGCGACCAGATGGCGCACGCTGCAACGCCAGAATCGCGCCTGGGACTCGCCGTTCCTGTCGCCGTGCTGGGCCAGATCGGTCGCACTGGCGCGCGGCGATGACGACGTGAGGGTCGCGGTCGTCAGCGAGCGTGGCGAGGCGCGGGCGTTCATGGCGCTTTGCGCCGGTCGGCTGACCGCGATCGCCGCCGGCGGGGCCATGTGCGACTACGAGGGCCTGGTCGGCGATCCGGGGACAGGCTTCGATCCGCGCCTGTTGCCGAGGGCGCTGGGCGTCGGCCGCTACGACTTCAGCCATATCCCGGACGCCACCAAGTCCTTCGCGGGGTTCAGCCGCGGCCGCGATGTCTCCTGGATCGTCGACCTGCCGGACGGCTACCAGGCCTACGCCGCCCAGCGCAGGGCTGCGGGCGTGTCGGCGCTGAAGGAACTGGACCGCAAGCGGCGCAAGGCGGAGCGCGAGCTGGGCGCGCCCATCTTCACGGCCCGCTCGACCTCGAAGGCCGATCTCGATCGGCTGATCGCGCTGAAGCGCGAGCAGTACCGCGCCACCGGCCAGACCGACGTCTTCGCCGCCGGCTGGACCTTGCAGCTGGTGGAGGATCTCTTCGCGCTGAACATCCCCGGCTTTGGCGCCGAACTGTTCACCCTGCGCTTTGGAGACGAACTGGCCGCGGTCCAGTTCCACCTGGTCGGCGAGCGCACCATCCACGCCTGGATGATCGGCCATGAGGTGGCGTTCGAGCGCTATTCGCCCGGCCTGCTGCTGTTCCAGGACATCCTGCGCTGGATGGATGGCGAGGCGTACGACCGGCTCGACTTCGGCTATGGCGACTACCGCTTCAAGCGCGAGCTCTCCAATGCGCAGCAGACGCTGATGCACGGTTTCGTCGGCGCGCCCTCGGCCGCCAGTCTGGTGCGCGAGACGGTCTACGGCGTGCGCCGCGTGGCCGAGGCGCTGCCGCTGGGGCGCGCGTCCGCGTTCCCGGCCAAGGCCATGCGCCGTCTCGACGTGCTGCGCGGATTGCGGTGACTTCGATTGCGGCGGTGACTTCGATTGCGGTGAAGGGGCGTCGCCGGTAAAGCCGCGCCATGACCCTCACCCTCGACGACATCAAGGCCGCCGCCAGACGGCTGGATGGCCACATCGAACGCACGCCCTGCCGCTACTCGATGACGCTGTCGGCGATTACGGGCGCGCAGGTGTGGGTGAAGTTCGAGAACCTGCAGTTCTCCGCCTCGTACAAGGAGCGCGGCGCGCTCAACAAGCTGCTGCTGCTCTCGGAGGACGAGAAGCGGCGCGGCGTGATCGCCGCCTCGGCCGGCAACCACGCCCAGGGCCTCGCCTATCACGGCCAGCGGCTCGGCGTGCCGGTGACCATCGTCATGCCCCGCGGCACACCGTTCGTGAAGGTGCAGCAGACCCGCGATTTCGGCGCTACGGTGGTGATCGAGGGCGACGGCTATGACGCCGCCTACGAGCATGCGCTGAAGCTCGAGCAGGAACTCGGCCTGGTGTTCGTGCATCCGTTCGACGACGAGGACGTGATGGCTGGGCAGGGGGTGATCGCGCTGGAAATGCTGGAGGACGCGCCCGACCTCGAAATCATGCCGGTGCCGATCGGCGGCGGCGGCCTGATCAGCGGCGTCGCCACGGCCGCCAAGGCGATCAAGCCGGACATCCGCATCATCGGCGTGGAGCCGGCGATGTACCCGTCGTTCACCGCCCGCATGCGCGGCATCAATACGCCGAGCTCCGGCCAGACCATCGCCGAGGGCATCGCGGTGAAGGACGTCGGCAAGCTCACCTACCAGACCGCCCGCCCGTTGATCGAGGACGTGCTGCTGTTGGAAGAACCGTTCTTCGAACGCGCCATCGCGCTCTACTGCAACGTCGAGAAGACGGTCGTTGAAGGCGCGGGCGCGGCCTCCCTCGCCGCCCTGCTGGCGTTCCCGGAACGCTTCCGTGGCAAGAAGTGCGGCCTCATCATCACCGGCGGCAACATCGACCCGCGCCTGCTGGCTTCGGTGCTCACCCGCGAGCTGGTGCGGGCCCAGCGGCTGGTCTCGTTGCGGATCATCGGCGATGACCGGCCGGGCCTGCTGGCCACCGTGTCGGCCATCATCGGCAGCCATGGCGGCAATATCATCGAGGTGGCGCACAATCGCCTGGCGCTCGACGTGCCGGCCAAGGGCGCGGAATTCGACATTCTGATCGAGACCCGCGATGCGCAGCACACGCAGGAGATCATGGACGCGCTGCGCGCCGAGGGTTACCCGCCCAGAGCAGTGTGAAAGTTTGCGCCGTGTGATAGGGCGCAGCGATGTTCCGACTCGCACTGGTCTTCACCCTCGTCTTCACCGTCTCGGCCTGCGCCGACCCGCGCGCCGCACAGAACATGGCCGCAGCCCGGGCCTTCCTGGCGACCAACGCCAAGGCCGAGGGCGTGATCACCCTGCCGAGCGGCCTGCAGTACAAGGTGGTGCAGGCCGGCGCCGCCGGCGGCGCCTCGCCGCGCGCTGACGACCAGGTCATCGTCAACTACGAGGGCACGCTGCTGGATGGGACTGTGTTCGACTCGTCCTACCAGCGCGGGCGCCCGGAGACCTTCACGGTCGGCAAGCTGATCCCGGCCTGGACGCTGGCGCTGCAGAAGATGAAGCCGGGCGATGTCTGGATGCTCTACGCACCGCCGAGGCTCGCCTACGGGGAAGAGGGCGCGGGGCCGATCCCGCCCAACGCTGCGCTGATCTTCAAGATCGAGCTGATCGGCATCCTGCCGCGCGACGCCTCGGTCGGGAACGGTTGAGGTGGCCGCGTCCGAGGCGCTGGCGGCGCGCGCCACGCCGATCCTGGAGCGCCTGGTCGCCTTCGACACCACCTCGCACCTCTCGAACCTGGCGCTGATCGAGTGGGTCGAGGCCTATCTGGCCGGCCTGGGCGTTGCGTCGCGGCGGGTGACCAACGCCGATGGCGCGAAGGCCAACCTGCTCGCCACGCTCGGACCAGACGCGGATGGCGGCGTCGTGCTCTCCGGCCACACCGACGTCGTGCCAGTGAAGGGGCAGGCCTGGACCAGCGACCCGTTCGTGTTGACCGAGCGCGACGGGCGCCTGTTCGGCCGCGGATCGGCGGACATGAAGGGCTTCATCGCCCTGGCGCTGGCCGCCGCGCCCGACTTCCTGGCCGCCCGGCTGCCGAAGCCCGTCCATTTCGCGTTCTCCTACGACGAGGAGATCGGCTGCTTCGGCGCGCCGGCGATGATCGAGGTGATTGCGCGTGAGCTGCCGCGTCCGGCGCTGGTGGTGGTCGGCGAGCCGACCAGCATGGAAGTGGTCTCGGCGCACAAGGGCATCACCGCCTGGCGCGTGACGGTGACTGGGCGCGAAGCCCACTCGGCCCAGACCCACCTCGGCGTCTCCGCCAACATGGCCGCGGTGCGGCTGATGGCGGCGCTGGCCGAGCTGGCCAGCCAGCTCGAGCGCGACGCCGACCCGGCCTCGCCGTTCCTGCCCAAGCACCCGACGCTCACCATCGGCAAGATCGCTGGCGGCACCGCCGGCAACATCCTGGCCCGCGAGTGCGAGTTCCTGTTCGACCTGCGCGCGCCGCCCGGGCTCGACGTCCGCCGCTGCCTCGCTGGCTTCCTCGCACTGGCCGCCAAGGTTGACGGCGAGATTAAGGCGCGCGCGCCGGAGGGCGGCGTGCTGGTCGAGCAGCTGGCCGACGTGCCGCCACTGCGGCCGGAACCGAACAGCGTCGCCGAGGCCTTCGTGAGGCGCCTGGCCGGCGACAACGGCCCCTCCCGCGTCGCCTCGTTCGCCTCCGAGGCCGGGCAATTCCAAGGGGCCGGCCTGTCGACCGTCCTGTGCGGGCCAGGCTCGATCGACCAAGCCCATCAGCCCGACGAATACGTCGACATCGCCCAGATGGAACGCGGTGCGGCGTTCATGACCCGGTTGGCTGAGGCGCTGGCCGGCTAGGCCGCGGGAACGGTCCTCAACGACGCATGCTGCTTGGTCTGGATGCTCTTGAGATAGGCGATGATGTCATCGACCTCATTCGGCGCGAAGCGGAACTGCGGCATCTGGGGGTGGCCGACCATGATGCCCTCGGCGAGCGCTTCGGCGAGGTCCTCGATCGGATATCGCTTGTCGAGATCGCGGAAACGCGGCGACAGCGGATTGGGGCTGTCGCCGGTGTTTTCCGTCGCGTGGCACATGGCGCAGTTGCGCAGCACCAGCGCGTGGCCGCGTTCGACCGACCCGCCGCCGGTCTGGGCGACAGCGGAGGTGGCGAACAGCAAACAGACGGCGATGACGACGAGGCGGTGCGGCATGGAGGAGGCTCCTGGCCCTGAAAGCCTGCCGTCTTGGCGGCAGCGCCGCCTTGATGCCGATCAATCTCGAGCGGAAAGGCGCTGAAGCGCCCAGGACGCCGCTTCGCTCACGACCTCGCAGTCATCGCCCAACCGCGCCCGCGCCGCCTCGACCAGCCCCGGGTCGCCTGAGTTGCCGATCGCGTAGAGCACGTTGCGCACGAAGCGGTCGCGGCCGATGCGCTTGACCGGGCTCTTGGCGAAGAGCGCGCGGAAGGCGGTATCGTCGAGCGCTGCCAGCTCAGCCAGCGGCGGCTGGCGCAGCGCCTCGCGCGCCTGCAGCGCCGCCTCGTGGCTGGCCTGGGCGAACTTGTTCCAAGGGCAGACGGCGAGGCAGTCGTCGCAGCCATAGATGCGGTTGCCGAGCGCGGTTCGGAAGGTTTCCGGGATTGGACCGGCGTGCTCGATCGTCAGGTACGAGAGGCACGCGCGCGCGTCGAGCTGGTAGGGCGCGGGGAAGGCGTTTGTCGGGCAGATGTCGAGGCAGGCGCGGCACGCGCCGCAGTGGTCCGCCTCCGCCGCGTCCGGCTCGAGTTCCAGCGTGGTCAGGACGGCGCCCAGAAACAGCCAGGAGCCGAACGTGCGCGACACCAGGTTGGTGTGCTTGCCCTGCCAGCCGAGCCCGGCCGCCTCCGCCAGCGGCTTTTCCATCAGGGGGGCCGTGTCGACAAACACCTTCACTTCCCCGCCGAGCTGCGCCTGCAGCGCGCCGGCCAGCCGCTTCAGCCGCTGCTTGATCAGGTCGTGGTAGTCATCGCCCTGGGCGTAAACCGAGATTGCCGCGCGGGATCGCTCCTTGAGCGCCTCGAGCGGATCTCGGTCCGGCCCGTAGTTGAGGCCAAGCACGATCGCCGAGCGCGCGTCGGCCCACATTGCGCGCGGATGGGCGCGGCGCTCGGCGGTGCGCTCGATCCAGTCCATGGTCCCGTGCCGGCCTGCGGCGACGAACTCGGCCAGCCGCGCCGAAGCCGGCCAGGGCGCATCGACGCGGGCGAAGCCGCAGGCGTCGAAGCCGAGCGCCGTCGCCTGGTCGCGGACGAAGGTCTTGGCCGCTTCGGAAGAAGCGGCCTCAGAAGTCCAGGTCGTCATAGTGCGCCGCCGGGGCCAGGCCCGGCCAGCGGTCGGCGAGCAAGGGCCGGAAGCACGGGCGCGACTTCAGCTTCATGTACCAGGTCTTGGCCGCGGGGATCTCGCGCCAGGGGATGTCTCCGAAGTAGTCCAGCACCGAGATGTGCGCCGCCGCGGCGAAATCCGCCAGCGTCAGGCGCGCGCCCGCCAGCCAGTCGCGCTCCGACAACAGCTTCTCGATGTAGGCGAGGTGCACGCGCAGCGACTCGCGGCCGAGCCGCATGGCGCCCAGGTCCGGCGCGCCCATCTTGGTCAGGCGCTTCTCCAGCTTTTCGTGCAGCAGATAGCTGCCTACCTCGGCGTCGAACTTGCGGTCGAACCACTGCATCAGCCGCCGCGTTTCCGCCCGCGCGGCCAGATCGCCGCCGATCAGCGCCGGCTGCGGGTGCGCCTCCTCGAGGTACTCCAGGATCGGCCGCACCTCGCACACCACCGTGCGCCGTCCGGGCTCCGTCTCCAACAGCACTGGCGTCAGCCCAGACGGGTTCAGCTTGCCGAATTCCGCCGGCTGCTCCCAGTAGCGCACCACGATCGGCTCGAACGGCAGCCGCTTCTCGCCCAGCGCCAACCGGACCTGCCGCGAGGCTGGGTCGAGCGGGAAGTGGTAGAGCGTGCGTTCCACGGCGGGCACTAAGGCGCGGGGGCGTTAAGGGTCCGTTTACTCAACTCTCGGCGCGCGCATGGGTCTCGGCGAAGGCGCCGCCGTGGGGCTCGGCGCGGCCGCGCGGGTCGGGGTGGATGATGATGTCGGCGGCCGGGAAGGCCTCCAGCACCCGCCGCTCGGCGGCCACCACCACGGCATGTGCGACCTCGAGCGAAAGGGTGGGATCGAGGTCGGCGTGCATCTGGATGTGCACGACCGGACCGGAGGCGCGGGTGCGCAGCTGGTGCACGTCGGTCAGCCGCGGGTCGGCGGTCATCAGGGCGACGATGCGCGCCCGCGCCGCCTCCGGCAGCTCGTGATCCATCAGCTCGTTGGAGGCCTGCCGGAACACGCCGATCGCGCCCCACAGCAACACGCCCGCCACCGCCAGGCCGCCAAGCGCATCGAACCCGCTGAAGCCGAGCAGCGCCGCCGCGGCGATGGCCGCCAGGGCCACGACATTGGACGCGAGGTCGGCGATGTAGTGCGCGCGATCGCCGGTGACGGCGACCGATTTTGCCCTACGCAGCACTTGGGTCTGGGCGGCGATCAGGGCGGCGGTCAGGACGGTCGAGATGGCCATGACGCCGAGGGCCCAGCCGCTCTGGGCGATCGGGGTGGGCCGTATCAGGTGTCGGATCGCTTCCTGGCCGATCAGCGCGCCGGAGGCGAACACCAGGCCCGCCTGCACCAGGCTGGCGAACGCCTCCGCCTTGCCGTGGCCGTAGCGATGCTCGGCGTCCGGCGGCGCCGCAGCGTACCGGACGGCGAAAAAGGTCCCGAGCGCGGCGACCAGATCGAGTGCGGAGTCGGCCAGCGAGGCCAGGATCGAGACCGAGTCGCTGGCGAACCAGACGAACGCCTTCAGCGCCGTCAGCACCGTCGCCGTCGCCACCGAGAGCGCGGTGACGCGACGCGTGAGCGCTGCGGTCTCGTCGCGCGTCAAGGCGTAAGGGGCGTCCATGCGCCGAACCTAGCCGGCGCACGCTCGGCGGCGAAGCGCGAACGACTCGCGACTGCAGCTAGTACGTCGCCCCGCTGATGGCGTTGCTGATGTGCGTGTACATGGCGTTCTCATTGCCGGCGAAGAACGTCATGCCGCCGAGGATCGCCAGCGTAATGCAGGCGACGATGAGTCCATACTCCACCGCGGTGGCGCCGCGGGCGTCGTTCAAGAGCCGTCCAAAGGTCACAGGAAGTCCCGCAACCAAGCGATGAGCGGCGCATCGGCCGGCGGCATCGGATACTCGCCAAGTTGGTTGGGTTTCACCCATGCGATCGCCTCGTGTTCGAGCGCAGACACGAACCCTTCCCAGCGCCTGCACAGGTATAGTGGCATAAGCAAATGAAATGAATCGTAAGCATGACTGGTAAAGACGAACGGCGCGAGACATGCCTGGGTAACCTTAATGCCCAACTCTTCCGCGAGCTCGCGGATCAAGCATTCCTCAGGGGTTTCGCCCGCGACAAGCTTACCACCGGGAAATTCCCAGAGCCCCGCGAGCGGTTTACCAAGCGGTCTCTTAGCTATGAGAATCCGGCCCTCGCTATCAACTAATGCGGCCGCGGCGACCAGCAGGAGCGGTTTCGTCGTCATTTCCGAGGCCATACACGCCAGGCGCGCGGCTGTCGCCGATTTGACGGACCCGGCGTCAGCTCTCGAACCTGCGTCGGAACAACTGCGGGAGCGAAAACATGCGGGCCATGGTCCTGGACGGCGGCGCGGGCCTCGAGCACCTGAAACCGGCTGAGCGTGACTGGCCTACCCCAGGGCCAGGCGAGGTGGTGGTGCGCATCGCCGCCGCCTCGATCAATTACCGCGACCTCGCGACCGTCACGATGATGGCGCCGGCGCGGCCGCTGATCCCGCTCTCAGACGGCGCGGGCGTGGTCGAGGCCGTGGGTGACGGCGTCACGCGCGTGAAGCGCGGCGATCTCGTCATGCCGGGTTTCTTCCCGCACTGGATCGCCGGTCGGCCGACCCCGCAGCGCCTCGCCGCCCTGGGCGGCGCCCTCGATGGCGTGGCGTGCGAAGCCATCGCGCTCACCGCCGAGGGTGTGACCAAGGCGCCCGAGGGCTGGGACGCCGTTGAAGCGGCGACCCTGCCGTGCGCCGCGGTGACGGCCTGGCGCGGCCTGATGGTCGAGGGCAGGCTGACGGCCGGCGAGACGGTGCTGGTCCAAGGCACCGGCGGCGTTTCCATCTTCGCGCTGCAGTTCGCCAAGTTGGCGGGCGCCCGGGTGATCGTTACGTCGTCCTCCGACGAGAAGCTCGAGCGGGCGAAGGCCATGGGCGCCGACGCCACCATCAACTACCGGCAGACCCCTGACTGGGCGGCGGCGGCGCGCGAGCTCACCGGCGGACGCGGCGTTGATCACGTGGTCGAAGTGGGCGGCGCCGGCACCTTTCAACAATCGATCGCCGCCTGTGCGCTCGGCGGCGCGATTGCGGTGATCGGCGTGCTCTCCGGGTTCGTGAAGGACTTGAACGTCGCGGCCATATTCGGCGGCAACCTTCATATCAACGGCATCACGGTCGGCAGCCGCGAGACTGTGGAGCAGATGGTGCGCGCCATCGAGGTCGCGAAGCTGAAACCGGTTGTCGACCGCCACTTCCCGCTGGAGCAACTGCCCGAAGCCCTGGCGCTGATGCAGGCCGGCGGCCACTTCGGCAAGGTGGTGATCGATATCTGAACCCTCCGCCCGTGAAGGCGAAGCTCAGCTGCGGTAGTCGCCGTTGATCGCGATGTAGCCGTGGGTGAGGTCGCAGGTCCAGATCACCGCCGAAGCGCGGCCGACGCCGACGTCAACGGCCACCTCCAGCTCCTTCTTCTTCATGTAGGCGCTCATCTTCGCCTCCGAGTAGTCGGGCGAGACGCGCCCGTCGCGGGCGGCCCACAGATCGCCGAACCTCACGCTCATCCGCTCGCGGTTGACCGGCTCGTCGGCGCGGCCGACGGCCATGACGATGCGGCCCCAGTTGGCGTCCTCGCCCGCGAAAGCGGTCTTCACCAGCGGGCTCTCGGCGATTGTGCGGGCGATCTTGCGCGCCGAGGCCGCCGACGCCGCGCCGGTGATGCTGATCTTGACGAACTTGGTCGCGCCCTCGCCATCGCGCACCAGCTGCTGCGCCAGGTCCAGCAGCACGCCCTCAAGCTTGGCCCGAAAGTCGGCGAGCCGCGCATCACCCGCGCGGCTGATCCGGGGCGCGGCGGCCTGGCCGGTCGCGAACAGCAGCAGGGTGTCGTTGGTGGAGCGGTCGCCGTCGACCGTCACCGCGTTGAAGGTCGTGTGCACATAGAGCCGCGCCAGCGCCTGCAGCGCCGCGGGGGCGATGGCCGCGTCGGTGGCGACGAAGGCCAGCATAGTGGCCATGTCCGGCGCGATCATGCCGGAGCCCTTGGCGATGCCGGCGATCCGCACCGTCTGGCCCTCGATCTGCGCCTCGGCTACCGCGCCCTTGGCGAAGGTGTCGGTGGTCATGATCGCGCGCGCGGCGGCGTCCCAGCTATCGGGTCGGAGGGTCTTGGCGATTTCCGGCACGCGCGCGGTGATCTTGGCGTCGGGCAGCAGCTCGCCGATCACGCCGGTTGAGGCCATCATCACCTGGCCCTGGCGGCAGTCGAACCGCTTGGCGACCGCGGAGGCCACGCGGCGGGCCGCATCGGCGCCCGGACGGCCGGTGAAGGAGTTGGCGCAGCCCGCGTTGACCACCAGCGCCCGCACGTCGCGCCCGGCGCTGGCTTCCAGGCGCGCTTTGCACCAGTCCACCGGGGCGGAGCCGACGCCATGGCGGGTGAAGACGCCGGCGCACGTCGTTCCCTCGGCGAAACCCATCAGGAGCACGTCGTTGCGCTCGTGCTTGTAGAGCCCGGCCCGCCCGACGGCGAGCTCGACCCCGGCGATCTCGCCGATCCTGGGGAAGGGGACCGCGTTCGGCGACACCTTGAGTCCCGGCTTGCCGGTTGTGACGGCCGCTGCAGTTGGCTGGCCCTCGAACTGTCGCGCCTGGCGATCGGCGCGGCGCAGCGCCGCGCTCTTCCAGGCGCTCCGCAGCGGGTCCAGCGCCCGCTCCAGCGTCTGACCGACGATCTCCGCGGGTTTCGGCGTTGCGGTCCTGACGACGGCGTTCGGCGGCGGCGCGGCTTTGATGGGCGCACGTTTCGGCGCGCCCCGGCTCTTGGAAGGGGGCTTGGTCATCTGGGTCACCGCGTGGGCTGGGCGGGCGCGGCGTTGGCCGCCGGCGCAGGTGCGTTGGTGGGGGCCGGCGCGGGCGCCGAGGCCGGTTCGGCCGGTGCGCCCGGCACATCGAGCGGCGGCGGCAGCAGGTTCTGGATCTTGGCGTGGCTGCGCAGCGTCAGCACCAGATCCTTGATCTGGTCGTAGGTGATGAAGCGGATCAGCTGTGGGCGCACCGAGTCGAGGCTGGGTGGCGTCTCAGCGTGGCGGTCGTCGACCTTCAGGATCGCCCAGCCGGCGTCCACCTTCACCGGGCCGACGATCTGTCCGGGCTTGGCGTCCTTCACCGCCGCGCCCAGTGGCTGCGGCAGGGTGTCAGTGGTCATCTCGCCCAGGTCGCCGCCCTTGAACCGGGTCGCGGGGTCGACCGAACGCTCCATCGCCACCGCCTCGAGCGCGGCGCCGGTCGCCAGCTGCTTCTCCACCGCCTCGGCGTCCGGCTCGTTCGCCAACACGATCTGGTGCAGGTGGATCACCTCGCCAGGCGTGCGGTTCTTCAGGAACTCCTGATAGAGCGCGTTCTCGGCCTGCTGGTTCACCGCCTTGCCGACCACGCTGTCAACCATCAGGTCCTCAAGCGCCCGCTCCCTGGCCGCCGCGAGCCGGCGCTGCGCCAGCGGATCCTTGTCCAGATGGCGCGAGAGCGCCTCGGCCGCCAGCACCTTGGTGTCGATCACCTCGTCCAGCACCTGGCGGAACAGGTCGGAGGAGACGTCGAGCGGGTCGCCCGGTCCGATCAGCCCCTCCGCCACCGCTTCGCGCTTGACGTCGGAGGCCCAGACCGTCTGGCTGTTCACCTTCGCCACCGCCTGGTCGCCAGGCTCGGGCGGGTGCGGGGTCGAGGGTTGCGGCGCGCAGGCGGCGATGCAGGCAAGCGCCGCCGCTGTCACGAAGACGCGCGCTTTCCGCCACGATAGACTTGCTTTGCGCAGCATGGCCGTATTCCTTCGCCGCCGCGCATGGCCCGCTTGGGCGAGGCGCGTCAAGGGCGGCAGGGAGACGAGCCATGAAGTTCTACAATTCCATCGGACCCAATCCGCGGGTCGTGAAGATGTTCATGGCTGAGAAGGGCATCGACATCCCACGGGTCCAGGTGGACCTGATGGCCGGCGAAAACCGCCAGGGCGCCCACCTCGCGAGAAACCCGTCGGGGCAGACACCGGCTCTGGAGCTCGACGATGGCGTGGTGCTCGCCGAGATCCTGCCGATCTGCGAGTACCTCGAAGAGATCCATCCGAACCCGCCGCTGATCGGGAGCAACGCCGAGGAGCGGGCCGTGACGCGGATGTGGACCCGCCGCATCGACCTGGCCATCATCGAACCGCTGACCAACGGCTTTCGTTACGCCGAAGGTCTGGCGCTGTTCCAGAACCGGGTGCGATGCATCCCGCAGGCCGCCGATGACCTCAAGACCATCGCCCGCGAGAAGCTGGTCTGGCTCGATGGCCTGATCGCCGGGCGCAAGTTCATCGTCGGCGACCGCTTCACCCTGGCCGACATCCATCTGTTCGTGTTCCTCGACTTCGCCGCCCAGGTCGGCCAGGC
>DATNIH010000141.1:0-2605 GCA_035604515.1 Caulobacteraceae bacterium
CTTCGCCGCCACCACGGCCTACGACATCCTGCGCAGCCAGGGGGTGCCGCTGGGCAAGCGCGATTTCATGGGCCCGCTGCGCCTGAAGAGCTGACCCGAGCGGCGGCCCGCCGACGGCCGCCGCGCTCATCGCCCTGACGCCGACTCGGCGATCCGCCCCGGCGTTTGGCGCAATGACCGCATTCCACCCCGAGCCGACGTTCGCGGCGTCCGCTTGCGGGAATGACGCGAACGGGGAGTTTCGACCCCTATCTGCCGTTCGTTGGAACCGCTCGTTGGGCAATGGCTCGAGAGCGGCGAGACTAAGCCCGAGCCTCGAGCACCATGTTGAACGGTCCTTCGGTTGCCCGTCGCCAACGCCTATTGCTGGTTCGGTTCGATGTCGAAACCCCAGGGCTGGTCCATCGGATTGCAGTCGTTGATGCACTCGACCACCAGGGCGCCGGTCCTCGCGCCAGACGCGTCGTGCATGACGAGCAGATATTCTTGCTTGTGCAAGCCGGTAGACGTGTCGACCTCAAGCCGCTCGACCTCGGCGGTCATCAACGCGGGGTTCTTCATGTAAGGCTTCAGCTTGGCGCGGAATGCAGCGGCCTGCGCGGCAGTCAGCGGCGCGTTGGACAGCTTGGTGAAATAGGCGGCGAGCCCGGTGACGGCCATGTTCGGGTTCAGCGCCGGCAACAGCCCACTGGTCCCACCCGGGAACACCCAGTGGTAGCCGTCGACCGGCGCCAGCGCCTCGGCCTCGTTCGTGCAGATCACGTGCATGAAGGCGTCGAACGGCGCCGGCACGACCAGCACGGCGGCGGACGGTCCCCGGTTGCAGGGCAGTATCTGGAATCCGGACGACGCTGGGCCGGGCGCGCTCGACGCGGGCGCCTGTTGCGGCGCGCCAGAGCTGGGGTGCGCGGCCAGGCTCAATGCAGCGAGCGGGCCGAGAGCGAAGCCGACGACCGTCTGGCGCATCATACCCTGCCCTCCCCGAGACCTGGGCGAAGATTGGCCCTCGCCCGCGCCCCACACAAGCTTGGCGATTTCGGCGAGAGGTCAGGATCGACGTAGCGTCGACCAGTGGCTCTCGATCCCTTCTGCCTGCAGCACCCGGTGGACCTGGCGCGTCGGTTTTTGGGCATGACGCCAACGGGGAGAATCGACCCAAAGCGGCCGCAAGGGGTCCATCTTGGGTACTCCGGCGCGCTCCCGTCTAGTAGCTGATTGGGGACTCGGGCCGGCCGAAGTACTCTTCCGCGAGGGCGCGGGGCGCTCTACTTCCTGCCGATATGATACCCAACGTTAGGTCCGGGGTGGCAGCGATGGGGGTGATGCCGGCAATTGTCTCGGCGCTCGTCCGGCACACCTTTGTGCCATCGCGTGAAGTGGCCTTGACGGCATTCTTCCCCTGAGCACGAAGAAGCGTGCGCCGGGCCTGCCGCCGGGACCGCAGCGGCGGTCACCAAGCAAAAGAATGCAATCCCGGACACAACTCCGTTCAGATTCATGATGACCTCCCTAGGTTCCATGAACATGCGCCGACCCAACGCAGGCAGCAATGAGCCGCCAATGGCCTTCCGCTCCGAGCGGATTGGGCGGACCGTGACGGCGGATGCGGTCAAGGTGATGATGCCATCAAGCGGATGTCGGATCGCAGCGATCGGACGTCAGGTAGGCGGGTGCTTCGCGGGCGCCGGTTCGACCGCTAGGTTCAGCGATATGGCGCACGGCCTAATGTCAGCTATCTGGACGCGGCCCAACGGGGAGTTTCGACCCAAAGCCGACATTGGTGGCGACGGTTTCTCCTCGAAAGGATAGCCTTCCAACATGGCCTTCGCGCGCATTCTCATCGCGGTCGACAATAGCGAGATCGGCGCCCACGCGGTGATGGTCGGGCTTGAGTTGGCGTCAGCGCTTAGCGCTCAAGTTGCGTTCATTCATGTCATCGGGGCCGCGCTTTCCGATGACGCATGGATGCCGGTTGCGTCGCTGGAGTTATCTCTGCCACCGGATCACGAGATCGCGCAGGTCCTGGCGAGCCTAGGCGAGCGCGTGCCCATTCCCAGTGATGCGGTAAGATTCGTCCCCGTCGGCGACCCAGTGGAGTTGATCGTCGGAGCTGCCCGCGGTTGGCCGGCTGACCTGGTCGTGATTGGCAGCCATGGCCGAGACGGCCTTAATCGCGTTCTGCTCGGCAGCGTCGCGGAGGGGGTCACCCGACACGCGCCGTGCCCGGTGCTGGTGGTGCGAAGGTGATCTGGGTTCCGCAGCCAATACCTAACTTGGGCCGACCCAGCGGCGATGTGGGTCAACACGTGGCAGAGATCCCAAGCGGCGGCGGCTGGTCCGGTGGCAAGGCGAAGATCAAATCCCTGGCGCGCCAGCGAGCGGCAGAGCGATACAGGCTGACAGCGCTCGATTAGTCTAAACAATGCCCTTTCTGGCGGCGACCGAACGTCTCGGCGGCGTGATGAGCTGAGCCTCACCGGAGCTGTCGAACCCTGTGGAGGTGACCGTGCCAAGCTTGACGCCGGAACTGCGTGTGGAGCTCCAGTCGCTCGACACGCCGACGGTCTGCAACGCCCTGGAAGCGCTGGCGCCGGCGCGGCGGGGC
>DATNIH010000142.1:0-23897 GCA_035604515.1 Caulobacteraceae bacterium
CTGATCGAGACCTTCATCGACAACGACGTCACCGCCTGCTTCGCCAATCCCGGAACGAGCGAGATGCAGTTCGTCAGCGCCCTGGACCGGCAGCCGAAGATGCGGCCGGTGCTGTGCCTGTTCGAGGGCGTCGCCACCGGCGCGGCTGACGGCTATGGCCGCATCGCCGGCAAGCCCGCCTGCACCCTGCTGCACCTGGGCCCCGGCTACGGCAACGGCCTGGCCAACCTGCACAACGCCCGCCGCGCCTTCACCCCGATCGTCAATGTGATCGGCGACCATGCCACCTACCACCGCCAGTACGACGCGCCGCTCGCCTCCGACATCGCCGCCATCGCCGGCGCCAACTCGGTGTGGGTGAAGTCGGCACAGCGGCCGGACGAGGTCGGCGCGTTGGCCGCCGAGGCGATCGGCGCCAGCTATGGTCCTCCGGGCGGCGCCGCGAGCCTGATCCTGCCGGCCGACTGCGCCTGGTCGCCAGCCAACGCCACCGGGCCCAAGGCGGTGCGGCGCGCCAAGGCGGCGGTCGACGGCGCGACGGTCGACGCGGCGGCCCGCAAGCTCAAGGCCGCCGCCAAGCCGGTGATCCTGCTCGGGACCACCGCCTGCGGCGAGGCGGCCATGGCGGCCGCCGGGCGGATCGCGGCGACGGGCGTGCGGGTGCTGACCGACACCTTCATCGCTCGCCAGGGCCGCGGCGCTGGCCGCTTCGCGCCGGACCGCATGATGTACTTCGGTGAGATGGCCCTCTCGGACCTCGCCGGCGTCGACCTGATGGTGCTGGTGGAAACGACACAGCCGGTGGCTTTCTTCGCCTATCCGGACCGGCCAAGCGTGCTCGTACCGGAGGGATGCGAGACTCTCGGGCTCGCGAGCCGCGAGGAGGATGGCGCGGCGGCGCTGGAGGCGTTGGCCGATGCGCTGGGGGCGCCCAAAGCCCCCGAGGCACAACCTTTGAACCTCCCAGACGGCGCGCCAAGTGGGCCGCTAAACCCCGCTGCGATTGGGGTGTCGGTCGCCCGCTATCTGCCCGAGGGCGCCATCGTGTCGGACGACTCGGTGACCTCGGGCCAGTCGATCATCAACGCCACCCGCAGCGGCCGCCCGCATGACTGGCTGGGCCTGACAGGCGGCGCGATCGGCCAGGGCATCCCAGTGGCAGTCGGGGCGGCCGTCGCCGCGCCCGGTCGCAAGGTGGTGTCGCTGAACGGCGATGGCGCGGGGATGTACACCGCGCAGGGGCTCTGGACCCTAGCCCGTGAGCAGCTCGACGTCACCGTCGTGGTGTTCGCCAACCACACCTACCGCATCCTCGGCATCGAACTCGGCCGCACCGGCGCCGGCGCGCCGGGCCTCGCCGCAGGCAGCCTGCTCAGCCTCGGCGATCCGGCGATCGACTGGGTGAGCCTCGCCAAGGGCCTCGGCGTCCCCGGCCGGCGCTGCGAGACGGCCGAAGCGTTCGACGCCGCCTTCGCGACCGCGATGGCCGAGCCGGGGCCGAAGCTGATCGAGGCGGTGGTTCCCTAGTTCCCCTTCCCCTTGCGGGAAGGGGTTAGGGGTTGGGGTGTCAGCTCAGCGCCTGCCGATTCGGCCCAATTGCCGCCTGAACGGCCACCGCAGAGTTCGCACCCCCACCCCCGACCCCCGCAAGGGGGAGGGGAGCGGGTTCGGCGCGATCAGTGCTTCTGGTTGGCCGGCAACTGGCACCCGCCGACGACATCCCTGGCCAACGAGCAGCCGAGGGCTTCCTTCGGCACGTAGGGCGGGCCGGCGCCGTAGGTGATGAGGAAGCCCGGATTGCCGTCGGCGCAGGCCACCTCGATGAAGCTCTTCTTGTCGGCGGTCGTTCCGATGAAGCGCGAGCCGGAGACCACGCAGGACGACTTGCCGACCTTGTTGAGGTCCGCCGTCAACGTGGTGAAGGCGGCGTCGGGCTTGGTGAAGCTGCAGCGATACCCGGCGATCTCCGAGTGGGCGCAGTCGTAGATCTGCGCCGACTCGGACGAGCTGGCCGGGAAGATCGCCACCGCGCCATCGGGCCGGTTGGAGCAGGCGAGCTCCACCACCTCATGGCCAGGCACGTTCACATTGAACGGCGCGTACTGCGAGACGTCGCAGGAATAGCCGGCGGCGTGGGCCAGCCTGGAATACAGCCCGGCCTGCTCGGTCTGGGCGGCGCGAGAGTTGGTCAAGGTGCAGCCACCGCCGATGTTGTCGGCCACGGCGCAGTCGATCGCCGGCTTCACGTCGCCGTTCGCGGCCTGCTCGATCATGTAGCCTTTCTTGTCGTCGCAGGAGACTTCGAAGAAGCTCGAGCCGTCGTTGGTCGAGCCGACGAAGCGGCGGCCCGTCATCGTGCATGGCTTGCCCATCTTCGCCACCAGGGCGTTGACGTAAGCGGCCGACGTCGCCTCGTCCGTCAATGTGCACTTCATCGCGCTGTCGGCCGAGATGGCGAAGCACGGCCCGAACGTGGCCGGCTGGGCGGCGCTGACCGGGAACGACGCGTCGATGATGTAACCGGGCCCGCCTTGGCAGGCGACCTCGAACACGGTGGTCTTGCGGTCCTGGGTCTGGCCGATGGCGCGGGCGTCGGTCATGACGCAGCTGGGCTTGTTCTTCGCCAGCAGCGGGGCCAGGCCCTGTTTCGGGTCGGCGTTCTCGGGCAGCACGCACTGCGCGCCCGAACTCGGCGTGTTGCGAACCTCGAGGCAGGTGTAGATCTGGGTGTCACCCTTGTCCGGCACCGCGACAATGAAGCCTTCCTGCTGCTTGCAGGCGATCTCGTAGTAGGTGCTGGAGGTCTTGGTCTTGGCGTCGGTCGCCTTGCCCAGGAGGCGGGCGTTGGCGAGGTTGCAGTCGATGCCGGCCTGGGTGATCACGCCCGGCGCGGCGGCCATGCCCTTCTTGATCGAATCAGGATCGGGCGGCTTGGGCGCGGTCGCGGCGAAGCTGGCGACGGGCAGCATCGCGGCCATCAAGGCGGCGATCAGGCCCATGACGATTGGCCTCATGTGGACGTGTCTCCCCAGGAGAAATTCTGCTTTGCGGCTGTTAAGCCTCGCGTTGCTCGAACGGTCAAGTCGGCGCCGATCGCCCTGGACGTCCAAACCGGGCTTGGCTTGGCGTCCGCCTGGGCTCAAAGAATGGCGCCAGAGTGGAGACGAGCGGCATTGCGTGACGGGTTCGAGGATCAGGCGGCGGCCGAGGCGCAGCTGAGCTATCCCTTCGCGGAGGGACCCAAGATCGGCGGCGGCCTCGAGATCGCGCCGGGCGTTGTCTGGATGCGCATGCCGCTCGGCGGCTCGCTGGCGTTCATCAACGTCTGGGGACTGAAGGACGAAGGCGGCTGGACTCTGGTCGACACCGGAATGCAGGGCCCGCAGACCACCGAGGCGTGGCGCCATGCCTTCGCCGGCCCGCTGAGGGGCGAGCCGATCGTACGGGTGATCGTCACCCACATGCATCCGGACCACATCGGCATGGCCGGCTGGATCACCCGCAAGTTCCGCTGCAAGCTGTGGATCACCCGGCTGGAATACCTGATGTGCCGGCTGCTCGCCGCCGACACCGGCCGCGAGGCGCCCGACGAGGGTCTGGAGTTCTACCGCGCCGCCGGCTGGAACCAGGATGCGCTGGACAACTACGCCACCCGTTTCGGCGGCTTCGGCAAGGCGCTGCACGCACTGCCGGACGCCTATCGCCGCGTGGTCGACGGCGAGCGGCTGATGATCGGCGGGCGCGAATGGCGCATCGTCACCGGCGCGGGCCACTCGCCGGAGCACGCCTGCCTGCACTGCCCGGAGCTGAAGTTGTTCATCTCCGGCGACCAGGTGCTGCCGCGGATCACCTCCAACGTCTCGGTGTTCCCGACCGAGCCGGAGGGCGATCCGCTCGACGACTGGCTGACGTCGCTGGCGCGCGTCAAGACGCTGGTGCCCGATGACGTGCTGGTGCTGCCGGCGCACAACGATCCATTCCACGGGCTGCATGCCCGCATCGATCAATTGATCGGCTATCACGAACACGCGCTGAGGCGGCTCGAGCGGCTGATCGCCGAGCGGAAGCGGGCGGTCGACGTGTTCCACGTGCTGTTCAAGCGCAAGATCAACGACCAGGTGCTCAGCATGGCCACCGGCGAGAGCCTGGCGCACCTCAACTGCCTGCTGCGCCGCGGAGATGCGGTGCGCGAGCGGGACGGCGGCGGCGTCGACTGGTACCGGGCGGCCCCAAAGTCGGCGTCTGGGCAGCCCGCTTAGGAGAAGAAGGCGATGAGCCTTTCCGGCAAGACCCTGTTCGTTACCGGCGCCAGTCGCGGCATCGGCTTGGCCATCGCCCTGCGGGCCGCCCGCGACGGCGCCAACGTGGCGATCGCCGCCAAAACCGCCGAGCCGCACAAGCACCTGCCCGGCACCATCTACACCGCCGCCAGGGAGATCGAGGACGCCGGCGGCAAGGCGCTGCCGCTGATCGTCGACGTGCGCGACGAGGCCAATGTGTTCGACGCCGTCGAGCGGACGGTCGCGGCCTTCGGCGGCGTCGACATCTGCGTCAACAACGCCTCGGCGATCCAGCTCACCGGCACCGAAGCCACCGACATGAGGCGCTACGACCTGATGCATCAGATCAATGCGCGCGGCACGTTCCTGACCTCGAAGGCCTGCATCCCGCACCTGAAGCGCGCCGCAAACCCGCACGTGCTGATGTTGTCGCCGCCGCTGGACATGAGCCCGCGCTGGTTCGGGACCCACGTGGCTTACACCATGGCCAAGTTCGGCATGTCGATGTGCGTGCTGGGCATGGCCGAGGAGTTCAAGGCCGACGGCATCGCCTTCAACGCGCTGTGGCCGCGCACCGGCATCGCCACCGCCGCGATCCGCTTCGCGCTGGGAGGCGACGAGGGCATGCGCCAGTGTCGCACGGTGGAGATCATGGCCGATGCGGCGCACGCCATCTTCGAGAAGCCATCGCGGGCGTTCAGCGGCAACTTCCTGATCGACGACAGCTTCCTCTATGCCGAGGGCGTGCGCGACTTCGAACATTACCGCGTCGATCCCACCCGGCCGCTGATGCCGGACTTCTTCGTCCCCGCGAGCGACCCGCCGCCGCCTGGGGTCAAGATCGGCGCGTGAGGCCATGGTCGATGTCCGTCTGTTCCAGCCCGTCGACCTGGACGGCGTGATCGCACTGTGCGCCAACGAGGGCTGGCCGAGCTTCCCGGAGGACCCGGCGCGGGCGCTGCGGGCGCTGACCGCGCCAGGCGTGACCACCGTGGTGGCGGCCGACGGCGGCCATATCGCCGGGTTCGCCCAGCTGCTCAGCGACGGCGAGATCCAGGCGCACCTGTCGCTGATCGCGGTCGATCCGGCCTATCGACGGCGGAACCTGGCGCGGGAGATGCTGCGCCTTGCCCTGGCGGACGCCGGCGGCTCGCGAATCGACCTGATCACCGAGACCGCGGCGGAATTCTACGCCGCCCTACCGCATCGGCGTCTGGACGGCTTTCGCATCTGGCCGCAGATCGACAAGCTGCCGCAATGAGGCCGGCGGCGGTGCTGTTCGACCTCGGCGGCGTGCTGCTGCCGTTCGATCGCGAGCGCCGCGTCGCGGCGATCGTCAGCCAGCTGGGCGTCGAGGCCGATGATGTGCGCGCGCTGTTCGACGGTCCTCTGCCGCGACGGCTGGATCTCGGCGAGGCCGACGAGGGCGACTTCGCCGCCGCCTTCGCGGAAATGGCCGACCGTCCGATCACGCCGGCCACCGCTCGCGCCCTCATCCTCTCGGTGTTCGAGCCGCCGAACGAGGCGCTCTGGCAGATCGCCGCGACATTGCGCCAGGCCGTGATCGTCGGCGGGCTCAGCGACAACCCCGCTTTCGTCGCCAGCGTCTTTCCTGACGGCGCCTTGCTCGACCCGATGATCTTCTCCAGCGAGATCGGGGCGCTGAAGCCATCGGACACGGCGTTCGCGGCGGCGGAGGCGCGGCTGGGACTAGGAGGCGACGCAGTGCTGTTCATCGATGACGGACCAGCGAACATCGCGGCCGCCAGGCGGCGCGGCTGGGACGCAATCCGCTTCACCGACAACGTGGCGCTGGTCGCTGAACTCGCCGCCAGGGGCCTGCCATGATCGCCGTTCGCGACGCGAGGCGCGCCGATGCCGCGCTGATCCTCGGCTTCATCCGTGGTCTCGCCGAATACGAGCGCCTGCTGCACGAGGTGACCGCGCGCGAGGCCGACATCGAGGCGGCGCTGTTCTGCGCCCAGCCCCGCGCCTTCTGCGACGTCGCCGAGCAGGACGGCGTCGCGGTCGGCTTTGCCTTCTGGTTCTACAACTTCTCCACCTTCGAGGGCCGCTGCGGCATCTACCTGGAGGACCTGTTCGTTGTCCCCGAAGCGCGCGGTTCAGGGGCGGGGCTGGCGCTCATGCGGCGTCTCGCCCAGCGCTGCCGCGACGAGGACCTGCGCCGGCTGGAATGGCAGGTGCTCGACTGGAACGCGCCAACGATCGCCTTCTATGACCGCCTCGGCGCGGGTTCGAAGAGCGAGTGGATCACCCGCTCGCTCTCCGGCGACGCGCTGGCGGCGCTGGCTGAGACGTGAGGACCCAATGAACCGGATCGCCCGATGCTGCTGCGGCGCCTGCGAGATCGACGTCGCCGGCGAGCCGGTGCTCAACGCCATCTGCCACTGCGACAACTGCAAGCAGCGCACAGGCAGCGCGTTCGGCTGGTCGGCCTATTTCGCCGACGATGCGGTCGTTGCGCGCCGCGGCGACCTGGCGCGCTTCGAGCCCAGCTATGCGGCCCGTCCGACCCGCTTCTTCTGCGCCGCCTGCGGCACGACCCTGTACTGGACCTCCGAGGTGTTCATGCCGGGCCACACCGGGGTCGCAGGCGGTTGCTTCACCGCGACGCCGCTGGGGGAGCCGACCGTAACCGCGACCAATGAGAAGCGGTGCGCCTGGCTGGGCCTGCCGCAAACCTGGTTCGCCGCGCCCTGAAGGCTTGCCGCATGGCCAAGTTGGCCCGATAACCCCGGCAAGGCGGTCCGCCTTAACCGGCGGCCAAGAGGGAATGCGGTGCGGGGCTCGCCCCAAGTCCGCAGCTGTACCCGCAACTGTCAGCGGTGAGGTCCCTGCCCATTCGATGTCTCCTCGGAGGCATCGGCGCCACTGGGAAACCGGGAAGGCGTGGGCTGGAACCGGTGACCCGCGAGCCAGGAGACCTGCCGCCCCCGTCGCTCGTCCGGAGGTCCGGGAACAGACCATCGGCGCGGGATTCCGTCGCAGCGACAACGGGCCGGCACAGGCGCGCCGGCGCCTTGTCAGCTGCCTGGCCGCGGCGCGCCGCGCGGCCGACGGAGAACCCATGAGACATTCGCTTCCCCTGCTGGCGGCAGCCCTGGCCGCCCCGGGCATTTGCCTCGCCGACCCCGCCCCGGCTTCAGCGCCGGATACCTCGCAGATCGTCATCGCCGACGAGCTCGCCCCGCTCGTCGTCAACGCCACCCAGCTTCCCAGCTACGAGGTCGACGTTCCCGACATCCAAGTGATCGACCGCGCGCAGATCGATCAGCGCCAGGCCGTCTACGCCGCCGACGTCCTCGACACCGAACCTGGCCTGGCGCTAACTCGCACCGGCGCGTTCGGCGGGGTCACCAGCATCCGCATGCGCGGCGCCAGCTCCGACAAGACGCTCGTGCTGATAGACGGCGTGCCGCAGAACGACATCAGCGACCCCAACGGCCTCTACGACTTCGCCAACCTCGACCTCTCCAACGTCGAGCGCATCGAGATCCTGCAGGGGCCGCAAAGCTCGCTGTGGGGGTCGGACGCCATCGGCGGGGTGATCGCGCTGACGACCCGCGAGCTGAACGGTTGGCAGGGCGCCAGCGAAGGCGGCACGCTCGACTCGTTCGACGGCTCGGCAGCGGTCGGCCAGAAGACCGACAAGTTTGCGTTCGGGGCCCAGCTGTTCGGCGACCGCAGCGACGGCGTCGCCAAGGCCGATGGCATCGGCCCGCGCGATCCTTACTGGTCGTGGAGCGCCGCCGCCAATGGCCGCCTGACCCCGGCGGACTGGATCACCCTCGACGCCCACCTGCGCTACGAGCAGTCCTACGCCGCGATCGACGGCTACGACGCGACCACCTTCGTGTTCGGCTACACCCCGCAATACGCGACCACCAAAGGCTGGACGGGGAACGTCCGGGCGATCGCCCAGGCGCCGCTGGGTTTCACCGACACCGTCAGCGTCGGCGCCTATCGGCAGGATCGCTCGGACGTTTACATCGGCTCGCCGGCCAACTCATCCGCGTATTCGGCGATGACCTGGGATTACCGCTTCACCGCCGAGCGCGGGACGCCCAGCGACCGGGTCGGCCTCATCGTCGGCGCCGAGCGGGTCAGCACCGACGCCTCGCTCTCGACCGGCGGCCACGAAGGCCTTGGCACGACCTCGGGTTTCGCCGTCGTGCGCTACAAGCCGATTGACGCCGTGACCCTCACGGCCGCCGGCCGCTACGATGCGCCCGACACCTACCGGGCGCAGGCCACCGGCCATTTCTCGGCGGTGTGGCGCCTGCCCGCCGGCTTCTCGCTCGAAGGCGCGTGGGGTCAGGGCTTCAAGACCCCGACCATCAGCGAGATCGCCTGCGACTTCTGCTTTCCGACCGGTCCCTCGACCGGGCTGAAGCCGGAGCAGGCGGTGGGCTGGGACACGGCGCTGGTCTGGACCTCGCCCGACCAGCGCCTTCGCGCCAAGGCCACCGCCTATCGCCTGGCGGTGCGAGATCAGATCGAGTTCTCGCCCAGTTTCCCGTTCCGCTATGTCAATCTCGACAACACCCGCACCGACGGCGCGGAGGCTGAGGTCGACCTGCGGCTGAGCCGAAGCCTGACCGCCCACGCCGAGTACGCCTACACCAACGCCACCGACCTGGAAGCCGGGACCCAGATGCTGCGCGTGCCCCGCAACGCCGGCTCGATCGGTCTCGACTGGGCGGCCGGACGTTGGCAAGCCAACGTCACCCTGCGCGCCGAGGGCCGGGACGCCGACATCGACCCGTCGACCTTCATCCCGATGGCGCGGCCGGGCTTCGTGCTGGCCAATATCGCCGGCAGTTACGCCCTGACGCCGAACCTGCAGCTCACCGCCCGCGTCGAGGACATCGCTGACAGCCACTACCAGGAGGTGCTCGGCTACGGCGAGCCCAAGCGGATGTTCTGGTTCGGGATTCGAGCAAGAGGCTAGCCGCGTCGGCAGGGTCCGATCGTCCTCGTTCTTGAGCTAGCGCAAAGCGGCGCCTGGTTGGGCGGTCTAAGCCCGTCCCAACCGGGTGCTCGTGTCGTTGCGAGCAGACCTCGGCTAAACTCAGTTCAAACAAGCGTTTGAGGGAGCCGCAACATGGATTTCGACTATTCGCCACGGCAAAGGGCGCTGATGGGCCGCATCAGCGACTTCATGGACGAGCACATCTATCCGGCCGTGCCCCTCTATGAGCAGCAGGCGAATGAAGGCGAGCGCTGGAAGGTTATCCCGGTGCTCGAGGCGCTGAAGGCCAAGGCCAAGGCCGCAGGGCTGTGGAACATGTTCATGCCGCCGCACGCCGGCGTGCCGCACGTGGACGATACGTTCCGCTTCGAGGGCGAGCAGCTGACCAACCTCGAGTACGCGCCGATCGCCGAGCTGTTCGGCCGGATCAGCTTCGCCAGCGAAGTGTTCAACTGCTCGGCGCCCGACACCGGCAACATGGAGATCCTCAACCGCTACGGCACGCTCGAGCAGAAGCAGCGGTGGCTGCGGCCGCTGATGAACGGCGAGATCCGCTCGGCCTTCCTGATGACCGAGCCGCAGGTGGCCTCGTCGGACGCCACCAACATCGAGACCTCCATCGTGCGCGACGGCGACGACTACGTCATCAATGGCCGCAAATGGTGGTCATCGGGCGCCGGCGATCCGCGCTGCAAGGTGGCGGTGGTGATGGGCAAGACCAACCCCAACGCCGCGTCGCACCAGCAGCAGTCGCAGGTCCTGGTGCCGATGGACGCGCCGGGCATGAAGATCGTGCGCATGCTGCCGGTGTTCGGCTACGACGACGCCCCGCACGGCCACGCCGAGATGGTGCTGGAGAACGTTCGCGTGCCGGTCGAGAACCTGCTGCTCGGCGAAGGCCGCGGCTTCGAGATCAGCCAGGCCAGGCTCGGCCCCGGCCGCATCCACCACTGCATGCGCACCATCGGGGCGGCCGAGGTGGCGCTGGAGAAGATGTGCCGGCGGCTGATGAGCCGCAAAGCCTTCGGCAAGTACATCTCCGAACACTCGATCTGGGAGCAGCGCGTCGCCGCGGCGCGTACCGACATCGAGATGACCCGGCTGCTCTGCCTGAAGGCGGCCGACATGATGGACAAGGCGGGCAACAAGGTGGCCCGGCTGGAGATCTCGATGATCAAGGTCGCGGCGCCCAACATGGCGTTGCGGATCATCGACGACGCCATCCAGGCCCACGGCGGCGGCGGCGTCACCTCCGATTTCGGCCTGGCGCGGATGTACGCCAACCAGCGCACCCTGCGGCTTGCCGACGGGCCGGACGAGGTGCACAACCGCACCATCGCCCGCATGGAGTTCGCCAAGTACGGCGACCTGCACGCCAGGATCCGCGCCGAACGCGACGCCGAGCGCGTGCCGGTGGGGATGCGGTAAGAACCCGATGAGGCCTGGATGAGCATCACACTCGATGACGAACTGAAAGGCATCATCAACACCGCGCTTTCCGAGCGTACGCCCATGGTGCTGGCCAGCGTCGACGCGGAGGGTAAGCCCCG
This sequence comes from Caulobacteraceae bacterium, assembly GCA_035604515.1. Lineage (GTDB taxonomy): Bacteria > Pseudomonadota > Alphaproteobacteria > Caulobacterales > Caulobacteraceae > Acaudatibacter. The sequence continues at coordinate 10,824 of DATNIH010000142.1, forward strand.
GCTGACCTTCCGCGGCTCGGTGCAGACCTTTAGCGACGATCAGGTGGGCTTTTGGGCGCGCAATCCGGTCGGCGGCACGATGGACAACATCGCCGCCAACCCGCAGATCTCGATGATCATGCGCAACCCCGACACCCGGGTCGTGCTGCAGATTATGGGCCGGGCCCGCCGCGTGGAGGGCGCTGATCGCGATCGGGTCTACGCCAACGCCCCGGAGATCGAGCAACGCGGCGACCCGGACAAGAAGGGCGCCGGCGTCGTGGTCGATCTCGATCGGGTCGAGGGGTTCCTCGGCATGGACCCCGACGGCAAGCCGCGCTTCGTGCGCCTCAGCCGAAGCTAGGCGGGGGCGCCCGCCGCGACGAGCGCATCCAGCGTCTCGTGCGGATGCGTCTGCAGCCGCTCCAGCACCCGGGCGATCGGGATGGGCGCCGGCTGCTTCCATGTCAGGTGGTTGTCGATCGCCAGCGACAGCAGGAGCGCCACGCCCGCGGCGGCCACGAAGCCTGTCGCGGCGCAAACCAGCCAGAAGATCGCGAGCTGTCTCAAACGCGCCGCCGCCTTTCAACGAAATGGGCTGAAGCCGCACGCGGCAAGCCAAGCGCGCTGACAGCGGCCGACTAGCGTCGCCTTAGCGTCGCGTCAACAAAAAAGTGCAATAGCACATAATGTAAGCACGCTTTATCGGCGCATGCAGCTTGTGTAACAGCAAAAATGGCCGGATAGTGGCGTTATGCCAGGAGACCCGATGACCCTAGCGCCGCCAAGGTCGGCCTCGACGGTGGATCCGACCGGGGAGTTCCCGCTCGACCTCACCAGCTATGCCTTCCATCTGTTCGCCGTCGTCTCTCGCCATCGCGAGGTGCGGCTGGAGGCGGAGCTCAAGTCCGCCGGTCTCAACCTCTCGCGGCACCGGGCGCTCGGCGTGATCCTGGCTCTCGAGCCTTGCACCATGTCGGAGTTGGCCGACTTCAGCGCGGTCGACCGGACCACGCTGACCCGCACGGTCGACCAGCTGGTAGACGGCGGCCTGGTCGAACGCAAGACGCCGAGGCAGGACCGCCGCCAGGTAGTCCTGACGCTCACCAGCGAGGGCAGGCGGCTGTGCAAGCGCTCGCTGCGCGCGGTCTACCGCGTCAATCGCGAGCTGCTCGACGGCCTCGCCGAGGCGGATCAGCGAGGCTTCGCCCGGGCGCTGGAGGCGTTCCTCGGCCGCCTGGTCGACGACCCACAGCTGCTGCAGCGGCTGACGTTGCGCGACGGGTCCGAAGTGCGCCAGCTTTAGGCTGGCAGGTGGCAAACAGCCTCGACGTTGTGCCCGTCGGGATCGAACACAAAGGCGCCGTAGTAGTCGGGGTGGTAGTGCGCCCGCACGCCCGGCCCGCCGTTGTCGCGTCCGCCAGCGGCAATCGCTGCGGCGTAGAAGGCGTCGACCTGAGCGCGGCTCTCGGCCGTGAACGCCACGTGCAGGCGGCCGGTCACGGGCGCGCCGCCGCTGACCCGGAAGTAGGCCTTGTCGTCCGAGCCGTAGCCCATGAAGGCCACGCTGCCGCTCTCTTCGGCTGACACCGACATCACCACCGAGATACCGAGCGGGGCCAGCGCCCGATCGTAGAACGCCTTCGCGCGTCCGGCGTCGGACACCGTGAGGGTGATGTGGTCGAGCATGGCTTGGCGCTCCCGAGGGCTGGAGCGCCAAGCATTCGTCTTCCGACCGTCTTCGGCAAGCGCCGGTCAGGGGTCGATGCGCAAAGTCCGGTGCGTCGCCATCCGCGTATAGGACGCCGGCGTCGCCGTCGGGCGCGGCGAAAGCATCGCCACGCTGGAGGCGCCGCCGCCGTGCGCGGCCTGATCGACGCACTGCCCGGTATCGTAGAGCGCGTGCTGGCCGAGGCAGTAGATGTCCTCGTACTGCGGCCCGGCGACGGCCATGCACTGGTAGAGGTTGAGCTTGGCCATCTTCAGGCAGAAGGCGCTGTCGTTCTCGGTCAGCAGCGGCGAGAGCCGGTCGCGGTCGGCGCCCTGGGCGTGGCCCAGAATCGACTCGGCCGCCAGCGCCAGCGACTTGGCTTCGAGCGTGGTGAAGCGGGCCGGCCCCGCGTTGTCGGACGCGTCAGGATCGGCGTCGGCCAGCGCCTGCATCATCGCCTGGTTGTCCGCCTCGCTCGGGGCCACGCGGACCCTCGAGAGGCTCTTCACCTCCGCCAGCCGGCCGCTGGCATCGCTCACCGTCACCTTCGACCAGGCCTGGTGCTGCACCGTATAGGCGGCCGTCTTGACCTGCGCCCCGGCCGAAACCAGGGGCGCGGCTTCGGCGCTCAGCGCCGCCTCGACCCGCTCGCCCGCTTCGTCCGCGCCGTCGACGCGGGTGGCGGCGGCGGGATCCTCGATCAGCTGCTCGGCGAAGGCGACGCGCTGATCGCCGTGACCGGCGGCTTCCTCGACGCCCTGGACAAAGCGATCGTCCTGCAGGGCGGCGATCGCGCCGTAGGCGATCATGCCCTCCTCCAACTGGGCCGGTTCATAGGCGGCGCCGGACTTGAGCCCGCGCTCGACGCCCTCGCCGTTGGCGAAGCCGCCGTCGACGTGCGCCGCACTCGCCATGTAGGCCTGGAACGCCGTCGCCGCCGAGACCACCTCCTGCGGCATCGCGAACGAGCCGTCGTCGAACTCGCCCGCGGCCGCCGCGCCGCCACCGACCGCGCCCACGGCGAGGCATGCGCCAACCAGCGCAAGGCCCCCAACTCTACCGATGTTCATTAGCCCCACCCGAACTCTAATCGCCCTCGATTGCGGGCGATGGAACGGCGGACTCCGTTGCCGGTCCAATAACTTTCGCGGTGAACCGGCGGTTAACCTTCGATCCAGCCGATCACAAGTCGATGATATACCTAAACCAGGCGCTCAAGCTTGAGCACCGGAACGATGCTCGTCAGCAAGCGTGCGCCAGGTGTGTTCGATGTAGGCGCCGTCTCGTCGGCGGCGAGGTGGAACGCCGACATCTGGCGGCGCCGCTCCCCTCGCATCGCTGCGACCTCGCGCCGCAGCGCCTCGCACCGGCGGGGCGCCCGTCCATCTGGGCAAAACAGAGTTGCAGCGAGGCGGTTCTCACCGCCAGGACCTTGACTCCCAGCAGCCGCAGACCTACTTGCCGGCCTGTGTTAGCACTCGCATGGGTAGGCTGCTAACGGCCGGCTGCACGCAAGGCTCACGTCAACAATAAACTCTACGGAGATAACCAACATGGCGTTTCGTCCGCTTGGCGATCGCGTCCTCGTCCGCCGCGTCGAGGAGGAAGCAAAGACCAAGGGCGGGATCATCATTCCCGACACCGCGAAGGAAAAGCCTCAAGAAGGCGAAGTCCTGTCCGTCGGCCCCGGCGCCCGTGACGAGGCCGGCAAGGTGCATCCGCTCGACGTCAAGGTCGGCGATCGCATCCTGTTCGGCAAATGGTCCGGCTCCGAGGTCAAGCTCGATGGCGAGGATCTCCTGATCATGAAGGAGAGCGACATCCTGGGCGTGCTCGAACCGGTCAAGAAGGCGAAGGCGGCTTAGGCCCCTCTCGTCCCCACCACACCTATCAACCCTCAAGACGGGAAGCAGAGCCAAATGGCTGCCAAAGACGTCTATTTCGCCTCCGACGCGCGTGATCGCATGTTGCGCGGCGTCAACATCCTCGCCAACGCCGTGAAGGTGACCCTAGGCCCCAAGGGCCGCAACGTGGTCATCGAGAAGTCGTTCGGCGCCCCGCGCACGACCAAGGACGGCGTCACCGTCGCCAAGGAAATCGAACTGGTCGACCGCTTCGAGAACCTCGGCGCCCAGATGGTGCGCGAAGTCGCCTCCAAGACCAATGACGCGGCCGGCGACGGCACCACCACCGCCACCGTGCTGGCCCAGGCCATCGTGGTCGAAGGCCTGAAGTACGTGGCCGCGGGCATGAACCCGATGGACCTCAAGCGCGGCGTCGACAAAGCCGTCGCCCGCGTGGTCGAGGAAATCAAGTCGGTCTCCAAGAAGGTCACCACCAACGACGAGATCGCCCAGGTCGGCACCATCTCGGCCAACGGCGACCACGATGTCGGCGCCATGATCGCCAAGGCGATGGCCCAGGTCGGCAACGAAGGCGTGATCACGGTCGAAGAAGCCAAGAGCCTCGAGACCGAGCTCGAAGTCGTCGAAGGCATGCAGTTCGACCGCGGCTACCTGTCGCCCTACTTCATCACCAACGCGGACAAGATGGAGGCGGTGCTCGAAGATCCGCTGATCCTGCTGTTCGAAAAGAAGCTCTCCAGCCTGCAGCCGCTGCTGCCGCTGCTGGAAGCGGTGGTGCAGTCGGCCCGTCCGCTGCTGATCGTGGCTGAAGACGTCGAAGGCGAAGCGCTGGCCACCCTGGTGGTCAACAAGCTGCGCGGCGGCCTGCGGGTCGCGGCGGTGAAGGCGCCGGGCTTCGGCGATCGCCGCAAGGCCATGCTGGAAGACATCGCCGTCCTCACCGGCGGCGAGCTGATCAGCGAAGACCTCGGCATCAAGCTCGAGAACGTCGGCATCGAGATGCTCGGCAAGGCCAAGAAGGTGACGATCAACAAGGACGACACCACCATCGTCGACGGTTCGGGCGCCAAGACCGAGATCGAAGCGCGTATCGCCCAGATCAAGCGCCAGATCGAAGACACCACCAGCGACTACGACAAGGAAAAGCTGCAGGAACGCCTGGCCAAGCTGGCCGGCGGGGTTGCGGTGGTCCGCGTCGGCGGCGCCACGGAAGTGGAAGTGAAAGAGAAGAAGGACCGCGTCGACGACGCCCTCAACGCCACCCGCGCAGCGGTCGAAGAAGGCATCGTGGCCGGTGGCGGCGTTGCCCTGCTGAAGGCGTCGCAGGCGCTGGAAAGCATGAAGGGCGACAACGACGACCAGGACGCCGGCATCCACATCGTCCGGCGCGCCCTGCAAGCCCCGATCCGCCAGATCGCCGAAAACGCCGGCGTCGAAGGCTCGATCGTGGTCGGCAAGGTGCTGGACAACAAGTCGGCGACGTTCGGCTTCAACGCCCAGACCGAAGAGTACGGCGACCTCGTCGCGGCTGGGGTCATCGACCCGGCCAAGGTGGTCCGCATTGCGCTGCAGGACGCGGCCTCGGTCGCCGGCCTGATGATCACCACCGAAGCGGCGGTGGTCGAAGCGCCGAAGAAGAACAGCCCCGCTCCGCAAATGGGCGGCGGCGGCATGGGCGACATGGACTTCTAGTCCACGCGTCCAACGACGACTGACGAAGGGCGGCGCTCGCAAGGCGCCGCCCTTTTTCTTGCTGTTCCGCCCCCCTAACCCTCTCCCTGCGCGGCGGGGAGTGGGGTACGTGAGAGGACAATGTCACCTCGGCGTCGGCCCGAACGTCCCGAACCGCGAGGCGTGCCGGGTCAGCAGTTCGCTCGCAGCCATGCCGAAGAAACTTGACCGGTTCATGCCAAGCTCGGCGGCGAGGCGGTCGACACGCTCGATCAGGCTCTTGGGCAGGTAGACGTTGACCCGCTCGGACGGGTCCGGTGTCGAGGCGCCAACGGCGATGATTCCAATGATGTCGGAGCCGGGCGGCGCTGAGATCTCTTGGACCGGCGTCGGCTCAGGCAGGCGCTCTTCGCGCTCGGCGCAGCCGCGCATCGCCTCTTCGAGGGCGTCCGAGGCGAGCGCCATCGCCTCCTCCTGAGACCTGGCAGCTGCGACGCAGCCGGGGAAGTCGGGAAACCACACGCCGACGGCGCCCTTGTCGCCGCGCTCCAGCACGGCCGGGTAGAAGCGTTGAGGCATGGACGTCTCCGCTCAATCCGTGTGTGATTTAACACACGGATTGAGGCGAAGCCAGTAGACGGCGGTGGACGGCGGCTACTTCGCCTTAGCGAACTTCTCCAGCGTCTTTTCCAGCTTGGCGAAGCCGGCGGTCATGCAGGCCATGATCGCCTGGGCGTCGGCGCTGGGACCCATCTCGATGTCGGCGGCGTGACCGTTGGCGCCGTTGGCCTTCTTCTTGGAGCTGGTCATGCCGGCCTTGGCGCGGACCTTGGCGTAGACATCGCGCAGGCGCCGGCCGGAGTCGACTTCCTCGTTGATGTACCACTGCAGCATGTTGCAGGTCATGTCGTCGTAGACGCCGTCGGCCATGGCCTTGCGTATCTCCACGAAGGTGTCGCCGGTCTCTTCGCGCTCGGGACCGACCTTCTCGCAGTCGGAAATCTTCGGGTTGGCGTAGCGCGCCAGGCGCGCGGCCGACTTGGGATCCGGCTTTGGCAGCAGGGTGTAGCCGAGCTCCGCCAGTCGGCGGCAGAACAATTCGCCGTGGCTAGTCTCCCTCGCCGCGACGAAGCGCAGGCAGCCGGCGAGTTCCTCGTCGTCGGTGGCGTTGGCCCAGGCCTCCAGGTAGACGCCCGCTTCGCTCTCGGCGAGCGAGATGGCGTTGAGCAGGCCAAGGTAGGGCGGCTTAGTGGTGGTTTCGGTCATGGCCATGGGCGGGTTTCCTTCGCAGAGCGGCAATCTCGGCGTTCTGTGACGCCTGTGAATAAGCCTAGGCCCCAAAGGCCCGCGACCGCAATGCTAGAACGCGTCCTAGCTTTGCGCCCGGCGAAAATCAGCGTCGCTGTCGCTCGTCGCCGCCGATGAACATGTTGGCCACCAGGCTGACGACGAAGATGACGATGGTGGTGAAGATCGCCGGCACGAGGCCGTGGACCTCGTAGCTGTAGTTGTGGAACCGGTGCAGCACCCAGCCCACCAGCAGCACCATCAACCCATTCACCACCAACAGGAAAAGGCCCAGAGTGACGATGGTGAGCGGCAGGGTGAGGAAGGTCAGGATCGGTCGCACGAGGGCGTTGGCTAGGCCCAGCAGCAGCCCGGCGATGACCAGGGTTTTCCAGCCTGTGACATGCACGCCGGGGACGAGATGCGAGGCCACCCAGAAGCCGAGCGCCGCGACCAAGCCCCGCAGGAGAAATCTGACCATAGCTTTGCCTCACCTTTACGTTGACGTAAGCGCGCTCTTGCGTAAGATTATCAGCGATAAGGAAGCGCCCAGGCGCTCGTACTAGGGAGACGACCATGCCCACCGAATTGAGGCGCCCAGAGCGCACGTTCACCATTCGTCAGCTATGCCTCGAATTCAAGTGCACGCCCCGCGCGCTGCGCTTCTACGAGGACAAGGGCCTGCTGGCGCCCGCGCGCCAGGGCCTGAACCGGGTTTATTCCTATAAGGACCGCGCCCGCCTGCAGCTGATCCTGCGCGGCAAGCGGGTTAACCTGTCGCTGGCCGAGATCCGCGAGATCCTCGACCTCTATGACAAGAACGACGGCGGGGCGACGCAGAACGCCACCGCACTGCGTAAGTTCCGCGAGCGCATCGTGGTGCTGGAGCGCCAGCGCGAGGACCTCGACCACGCCATCGTCGAGCTGAAGAGCGCCTGCGCCAACCTGGAAGAGTCGCTGTCCAACCGCCCGGACCTGCTGGTCGAAACCGCGCCCAAGACCGCCCCGATGGCCCGCGTCGGTCAACGCCAGCCCGAAGCCGTCCGCTAGAGTCCGCACCTGGCCTCTCCCGCCAGCGGGAGAGGTAGCCAGCGGGAGAGGCAGGCGGACGAACGCTCGCGTGTTTGCTATAGAAGCCGCCCCAGGCAGGAGCGCGGCCTCATGAGCTACCAACCGCCCGTTCGCGAGCACCTGTTCCTTCTGCGCGACGTGCTGCAGATCGAGAAATACGCCAACCTGCCGGGCTTCGCCGACGCGCCGCTCGACCTCGTCGAGCAGATACTGACCGAAGCGGCGAAGTTCTCCGCCGAGGTGCTCGCGCCGCTCAACGCGGTCGGCGACAAGCACGGCTGCACCTGGAATCCCGACGGCTCGGTCACCACACCGCCAGGATTCAAGGAGGCCTACAAGCAGTTCGTCGAGGGCGGCTGGCCGGCGCTGGGCGCCGATCCGGCGTTCGGCGGCCAGGGATTGCCGGCGGTGATCGCCATGGCGTCGAACGAGATGAGCTCGTCGGCCAACATGGCCTTCTCGATGTACCCGGGGCTGACCCACGGCGCCTATTCCGCCATCCACGCGGGCGGCTCGGACGAGCAGAAGGCGCTCTACCTGCCCAAGCTGGCCAGTGGCCAGTGGGGCGGCACCATGAACCTCACCGAGCCGCAGTGCGGCACCGACCTTGGCCTGATCCGCACCAAGGCGGCGCCGGCCGGCGATGGCAGCTATCGCATCAGCGGCCAGAAAATCTGGATCTCCTCCGGCGAGCATGACCTGGCCGAGAACATCATCCACCTGGTGCTGGCGCGGATCGAGGGCGCGCCCGGCGGGACCCGCGGCATCAGCCTGTTCATCGTGCCGAAGTTCCTGCCCGACGCCGACGGCAATCCGGGTGCGCGCAACCAGGTCAGCTGCCTTGGCCTGGAAGAGAAGATGGGCATCCATGGCAACGCCACCTGCGTGATGAGCCACGAGGAGGCGACCGGCTGGCTGATCGGCGAGGAGAACCGGGGCCTGGCGATCATGTTCGTGATGATGAACGAGGCGAGGCTGGGCGTTGGCATGCAGGGCCTGGCCCAGGGCGAGGCCGCCTACCAGGCCGCCGCCCAGTTCGCCAAGGAGCGACTGCAGGGCCGCTCGCTGACCGGTCCCAAGAATCCCGATGGACCCGCCGACTCGATCCTGGTGCATCCCGACGTGCGTCGCATGCTGATGGACGCCAGGGCGGTGCTGGAGGCGGGCCGCGCCTTCATCTTCTGGACCGCCCTGCACGCCGACCTCGCCCAGAGCGATCCGGACGAGGGCGTGCGGCAGAAGGGCGAGGACTACATGGCGCTGCTGACGCCGGTGCTGAAGTCGTACCTCACCGAGCGCGGCTTCCAGGTGGCGTCGGACGCGATGCAGGTGCACGGCGGATCCGGCTTCACCGAGCACTTCCCGGCCAGCCAGTACCTGCGCGATAGCCGCATCACCCTGATCTACGAGGGGACCAACGGCGTGCAGGCGCTTGACCTGGTCGGCCGCAAGCTGCCGGCCAACGGCGGGCGCGCGGTCTCGGCGTTCATGGCCGAGATCGACGCCTTCGTCGCCGCCCACACCGCCGATGCGGCGATGAAGCCGTTCGCCGATGGCCTGGCCGGCGCCAAGGCGCAGCTGCAGGAGGCCACCCTGTGGCTGATGCAGAACGGCTTTGCCAACCCGGACAACGCCATCGCCGGGTCGAGCGACTACCTGCGCCTGTTTGGTCTCACCGGGCTCGCCTACATGTGGGCGCTGATGGCCAAGGCCGCGAACGACAAGATCGCCGCCGGCGACGCCGACCCGTTCTACGCCAACAAGCTGACGGTCGGCCGCTACTTCCTCGAGCGCGTGCTGCCTGACGCCGGCGCGGCGCTGGCCAAGGTGAAAACCGGGGCCGAGACGGTGATGGCCCTACCCGCGGAGGCGTTTTGAGCACCTACGTCGCCACGATCGACTGGCGCCGCGACGGCGACTTCGCTTCGCGCCGCTACAGCCGCGGTCACACGCTCGGCTTCGAAGGCGGTCTGACTGTGCCGGGCACGGCGTCGCCGGCCAATGTCAATCCGCGCTTCGCCGTCGGGGGCGCGCTGGACCCGGAACAGGCCTTCACCGCCTCGATCGCCGCCTGCCACATGCTCTGGTTCCTCGACGTGGCCGCCCGCGCCGGTTTCGTGGTCGAAAGCTACGCCGACGACGCGGAGGGAACGCTGGCGCCCGGGCCGGAAGGCAAGCAGGTGATGACGCGGGTGGTGCTGCGGCCGAAGGCCGTCTTCTCAGCCGCGCGGCTGCCGACGCCGCAGGAGCTGGAGGCGCTGCACCACGAGGCGCACGAAGAGTGCTTCATCGCCAACTCGGTGAAGACCGAGATCGTGATCGAGCCGAGCTGAGATCGTCCCTCCCCTTCATGGGGAGGGAGGCCTTGGCCGTCTCAGGCCTTGTTGACGCTGTTGGCCTTGATGCGCGCCGCGCCCTTGTCGTCGAGGTCCTGGCGCGTTGTGTCGAGGCGGATCGGGCCGCGCAGCGTCCGGTTCACATCGTCCAACCCGGCGCGCACGCCCGGGCGCTTGGCGAACAGGTAGCGCAGCGAGAGCCGCTCGTTGTCGGCGGCGTCGGGCTGGGTGCCGTGCAGGGTGCAGGCGTGCCACATCGCCGTGAAGCCCGCGCCTCCGACCAGCATGGTCTGACGGGCGGTCACCTCACCGTCGATCCGGTCGCTGTAGCGCCAAGCGCCGCCATTCCGCGCCAGGTCGTGCGGGAACATGGTCGCGCCGAGCTTGTGGCTCTCTTCCAGCAGATAGAGCGGCGCATCGTGCGCCCCGACGGAGTGTAGGTAGACGTAGAGGGTGACGAAGTCGGCGTCACGATCCTTGAAGTCGATCAGGTCCTGGTGGAAGTCGATGCCGTAGAAGTAGGTCACGTCGCGGTATTCGGGGCGGACGTAGGCGCCCAGGTTGTTGACCGGATTGTCGGTGATGCGCGCCTTCAGCCAGGCCGGCACGGCGCTGGCCGGCACGCCGCACACCACCTTCTTGTTGAGGGTCTCGTAGCCGCGGCCCAGCAGCTCGGCGAGGCCGGCGACGATGGCTGGGTCGCGTTCGACGAAGGCCAGCTCGTCCTCGAACGCCTCCAGCAGGTTGCGGCCGGGGCGCGGGTTGACGCCGGTGTATTGCGGGTCGGCGTCGAACGCGGCTTCCGAGAGGAAAAGGCCGCCGTCGAAGGCGCGGGTGGCGCGGATCTTGACCAGCAGGCGCCCGGCGGCGACGGCGTCGACCGGTGCGTCGAACAGATGGTAGCCGCGTTCGACGAAGTCGTCGGTCGCGCTGCGGGGCGAGATCAGGCGCGCGGCGGCGGGCATTTCGGCGGTCTCCAGCATAGCGCGGCGATCAGAGCCCGGTTCGGTTAAGGACCCCTTCCCGCCACCACCCGCGAGAGCGGCAAAACAAGAATTGTCCACGAACAACACGAACAACACGAACAATGAAGAACGCAGTGATCAGGCGCCGCCCTGTCTGGCTTCCGTTCGTGTGTGTTCGTGTTGTTCGTGGACGACCTCTTGCTGACTCTGCGCCGCGCCGGTGCATCAGAAGATGACCGGCCGCTTCGCGGCAGAGCAGCTAGACGCCAAGCCAGCCCCGCGCCCGCTGTTCCAGCGCTGCGGCGTCCTTCAGCTCGCACTCCCAGACCACCTCGACGCGCCAGCCCGCCGCCTCCAGCGCGGCCCGCGAGGCGACATCGCGGCTGCGGTTGCGCCCGACCTTACCCAGCCAATATTCGCGGTTGGCCTTGGGGACCCTGGCGCCGCGGGCGCAGTCGTGGCCGTGCCAGAAGCAACCGTGCACGAAGATGGCGAGCCGGCGGCCGGGCATCACGATGTCCGGCTTGCCGGGCAGGTCCTTGCGGTGCAGCCGGTAGCGGCCGCCCAGCGACCAGAGCAGCCGCCGCACCTGCCGTTCCGGCGCAGTGTCCTTGCCCTTGACCTGGCGCATCACCGCCGAGCGTTTGGCCGGCGGATAGACGTCGGTCACGACCGCACGGCCAGGCAGACCAGCCAGTGGCGGCGCACGCCGTCGTAACCGCCGCCTTCCTCATGCTCGACCTCGAAGCTGCGCCAGGGTCCGGCGGCGGCGTAGGCGTCGCGCAGCGCCGCTTCGGTGGGGAAGTTGTAGTAGCGGCCGAGGCGGTCATAGCCCTCGCCCTCGCCGCGCTTGAAGCCGGCGCAGAAGCGCCCGCCGGCACGCAGCGCGCGGCGGATCCGGGCGAAGATGTCGAGCAGCGCCCCGGCGCGGGCATGGAGCAGCGAGGCGCTGGCCCAGACCGCGTCGAACGCGGCTTCCGCTTCCAGCGCGTCGAAGGTCATGACCCGCACCGGGCGCCCGAGCCGTCGCTCGGCCTGCGCCGCCATCGCCGGCGAGCCATCGGTCGGCGTCACCTTGAACCCAAGCCGGATCATCTCCTCGGCGTCGCGCCCGCCGCCGCAGCCGAGCTCCAGGATCTCCGCGCCGGGCGCGAGGTCGGCCAGGAAGCGCCAGAGCCACGGAAACTGGCCGTCGTGCGGCTGCGATGTGTAGACCGCCGCCTCGCGCTCATAAAAGGCGAAGGTGGCGGGGTCGTAGTCGCCGCTCACAGCCCCTCGAACAGCGCCGTCGACAGGTAGCGCTCGGCGAAGCTGGGGATGATGGCGACGACGGTCTTGCCGGCCATCTCGTCGCGCCCGGCCACATCGAACGCCGCGGTCAGCGCGGCCCCGGACGAGATGCCGACGGGAATCCCTTCGATGCGGGCGCATTTGCGCGCCATGTCGAACGAGTCCTCGTTGGAGACCTGGATCACCTCGTCCATCACCCCGCGGTCGAGGATCGCCGGCACGAAGCCTCCGCCGATGCCCTGGATCTTGTGCGGCCCGGGCTGGCCGCCGGAGAGCACCGGAGAGCCGGTCGGCTCGACCGCGATCATTTTCACCGACGGCTTGCGCGCCTTCAGCACCTGGCCGACGCCGGTGATGGTGCCGCCGGTGCCAACGCCGCTGACCACCGCATCGACCGCGCCCGCGGTATCGTTCCAGATCTCCTCGGCGGTGGAGACGCGGTGGATCAACGGATTGGCCGGGTTCTCGAACTGCTGCGGCATCACCGCACCCTTGATCTCGCCCAGCAGCTCGCGGGCCCTGGCCACGGCGCCGGCCATGCCGCGCTCGGGCGGGGTCAGCTCCAGTTTGGCGCCCAGCAGGATCAGCATCTTGCGGCGCTCGACCGACATGCTCTCTGGCATCACCAGGATCAGGTTGAGACCCTTGGCGGCGGCCACGAAGGCCAGCGCGATGCCGGTGTTGCCGCTGGTCGGCTCGACGATGGTCGTGCCGGGCTTGATCAGCCCCTTGGCCTCCATCGCTTCGATCATCGAGACGCCGATGCGGTCCTTCACCGAGCCGACCGGGTTGAAGAACTCCAGCTTGGCCAGCACGATGCCCTTCGGCTTCAGCTCCGCCGAGAGGCGCGGCAGGCGCACCAGCGGGGTGTCGCCGATGGTGTCGAGGATGGAGTCGTA
>DATNIH010000143.1:0-17170 GCA_035604515.1 Caulobacteraceae bacterium
GCCGAGGCGGTGATCCACGGCGACCCGGCGCGGCTGCTGGGGTTCGATGCGGCCGAGCATCCGGTGGCGCTGCAGCTCGGCGGCGCCGATCCGGCGCGGCTCGCCCTGGCGGCGCGCATCGGCGAGGACTTCGGCTACGACGAGATCAACCTCAACGTCGGCTGCCCGTCTGACCGGGTGCAGAGCGGCCGCTTCGGCGCCTGCCTGATGGCGGAGCCGGCGCTGGTGGCCGACTGCGTGGCCGCGATCGCCGCGGCGGTGCGCGTCCCGGCGACGGTGAAGTGCCGCATTGGCGTCGACGAGCAGGACCCGGAGGCCTCGCTGTTCGGCCTGGTCGACGCCTGCGCGGCCGCCGGGGTCACCGTGTTCGCGGTGCATGCGCGCAAGGCCTGGCTCAAGGGCCTGTCGCCAAGGCAGAACCGCGAGATCCCGCCGCTGGACTATCCGCTGGTCTGGCGGCTGAAGCGCGAGCGGCCGCAGCTGACGATCATCGTCAACGGCGCGATTGGCTCGCTGGACGATGCCGAGGCGCATCTGGCTGAGGTCGATGGGGTGATGCTGGGCCGCGCCGCCTACCACACGCCTGGCCTGCTCGGCGAAGCGGACCGGCGCCTGTTCGGTGAGGGCGAGGACGTCGCGCCAGAGGACGCGGTGGCGGCCTACCTGCCGTATGTGCGCTCGGAACTGGCGCGGGGGACGCACCTGGCGGCGATGACGCGGCACATGCTGGGCCTGTTCCACGGCCGGCCTGGCGCGCGGTCGTGGCGGCGCACCCTCACCGTCGAGGGGGCCAAACCCGGCGCCGGGATCGAGGTGATAGAGCGCGGCCTGGCGGAGATCGCGGAGGCGGCGGAGCGGCGCAACGAGGCCGTCGCCGCCTGACAGTTTGGGTACGTCTGGGCCACCAGCCGACAAGCAGATGATCCGAACGGCCTGGCGCGCATTGAGCGGTTGCGCTCGCGCGGTCGTCGCGATTGAATTTCAGCCGCGCCCATCCATCGGAGGAATTGCGAACATGATCACCGTCTGGGGCGAGGGGAGGGGGTTCCGGGTCGTCTGGCTGCTGGAAGAGATGGGGCTCGCGTACCGGCTGCGGCCGGTGGACCTGCTGGCCGGCGTCGAGCACGATGCGGCGTTCCTGGCCCTCAACCCCGCCGGGTTCATCCCGGCGATCCAGGACGGCGATGTGACCATGGTCGAGTCGATCGCGATCATGGAATACCTGATGGCGCGCTACGGGCCGACGCCGCTCGCGCCGAACCCGCGCGATCCTGCCTTCCCCGCCTACCAACAGTTCCTTCACCTCGGCGAAGCCGGCCTCGCCGCCTCCATCTACTTCGTCGTCGGCGCCCGCAATTTCGCGCCCGAGACCGAGCGGCGCAACTGGAGCGCCGGCCAGGCGCTGGAGGTGTTCGAGAGCCGGCTGGGGCTGGTGACGCGGCAGCTTGCGCGCTCGCGCTATCTCGCCGGCGAGGCGTTCACGGCGGCCGACATCTCGGTGACCTACGCCCTGGAGTTGGCCCGAAGGGCCGGGGGCGTCACCCTAGGAGAGACCGAGCAGGCCTATGTGGCCCGCACCAGCGCCCGCGAAGCCTACCAGCGGGCCATGGAAACCTGCCAGGGCACGAAGGCATGGGCCGCTAAGGCGGACGCTCAATAACCGCTCTTGGCGACCGCGAAGCGAGAGCAGCCTGAGCCCGCTTGGCGCCGCGCTCTAGGGCGGCGGCGCTGTCTGCGACACGCCCTGGCCCGGGTCGCGCCAAGTCATGATTGGATCGTCGGTGTCGTCGAGGCCCGCCTGCAGCAGGGCGTCGTGAAGACCACGGGTTATCGCGTCATTGGTCGAGAACTTCAGGGTATAGGGCTTGGCCGAGCGCCCATAGGCGCTTGCGAAGCGTGGCGCGAGGTTGATCTCGACGGCGTAGGTGCGGTTCGGCAGGGCGACGCTGCACAGCAGCACAAAGGTGCGCTGATCGTTGAGCAGTCGCGGTTCCGCCAAACAGTCGGGGAAGTCGCCGTCGGCGGATCGGCCATACGCCCACGCGTCGGGCGTCATGGGTTGATCGAAGACGATCTTCAGGATCACCGTGCCGGCTGGAACGCTGCCTGCCGCGTTGGGATAGGTCGACTTTACCGTGGGGCCAGGCCCAGGGACGACCACCAGCCCTTGAACCTCCTTAGGTGTTTGGGCCCTCGCGGCGAGCGCAGCAAGGCAGCACAGGGCAATGAGCACGGGGGCAATAAGGCGTCGCGTCATGGCTGCAGTCCCTTAGCGCGTCGACGATGCAGGTGTGTTGCACGCGGCCTCCCCAGCAGCACGCTCCTCTGCGGCTGGTCGCGCCGGCGACGGCCTCAGGGTCTTCATGCCGCGGTGAAGGAATCGATCAGGCCGAACAGGCGATGGATGTCGGCGGCCATGGACTGGACGCGCGCACGGTTCACCATCGTGGAGAACGGATCGCCGACGTAGAACCGGCTCGCGCCCTCGATGGCCAGGAGGAGATTGCCCTGCGTGAACGCGCAGCGCAGGCGTTCGCCTTCGTAGGCCTTCTCCAGGGCCATGAGATGCTCCATGAACGCCGGCGTCACGATGGTGCGGGCCTCGACCTGGTCGTCGCCGAACACCGAGAAGATGCGGTCGAACTTCGGGTCCTCGAGACCCACCTCCTTCAGGCCAGGCGGGTGCTGGAACGCGTCGGTTCCGCCCCCGCAGCGCAGCACCACCGTCACGCCGCCGAAGGGTTTCGGATAGGCCACCTGGAGGAGCTGACCGCGGAAGACGGTGTGCTCCTCCCTGCCCGACCCGGCGGTCAGGGTCGCCTGGCAGAACCAGAACGCCAGGCCGGCGTGGGCGCCGACGAACAGGTCGGTGAATTTCTTATCGGTGAATCCCCGCACGAGGCGCAGATCGCACAAGCGCTGAAAGCCGTCCGGCTGGACGCCCTCCGCGGCATAGGTGACGCCGAGCGGGCCGCAGAGCGCGCCGATGATCGTGGACTTGCTCTTGGTGAACACTCCCTGCAGCGGCAGGAAGCCGATGCCGATGCCAAGTGAGACGGTGGCGAAGGCGTACTGGCCGGCGTTGAGGGCGCCGTCGAAGCCGTCATCAGCGAAGCCGAGGGCAAGCTCGATCACCGCCGCCAGAACGGCCACGGCCCAGATGATGCGCGACAGCCGCAAGGCCTGCTTGCGCTTGATCTCCAGCTGTTCGAGGACGGGCTCGATCTGGCTTTCGTAGATGGCGCGCAGTCCGGCGCCCTCGAGCGGATCGGGAATGGCCTGGGCGTCCGACGACATGGCCGGAATCTAACGCGACCTTGTCGCGGTTGGCTACTGCGCCGCGCCAGAAGGAGGTCCGGGCCGCGCGATGTCCGCTTCGGGCGCTATCTCGCGACCTTGACCTGCGGCAGGTCCCGGGTCAGCTCGCGAAAGCCGACGCCGTAGTACATGTTTCGGGCGGCCGGGTGCGCCGGCGCGCCAAGGCAGGCGACCAGCATGCGCCTCGCGCCGGCCGCCCTAGCCAGATGCATGCCGTACAGCTGCAACGCGGTCCCCAACCCCTGTCGCCGGAAGTCCCGGTGTGTGCCGACGGGCTCGAATTCAGCGGTTTGCGTCGCTTCGTCCAGCCAGATGATCGCGGTCGCCGCCAGCGTCCCGTCCGTCGCCGCGATCAGCGCATGCAGATCGGCTCGATAAGGCCAGGTCCGCCGCACCCGCTCGAACGCCGCCTCGGTGAAACTGGACGGGCGCCACGCGTCCCGATGCGCCTTGACCGCGGCCGCCACCGAGACGTCCCCGGCCGCCAGAAACCGGAAACCCTCGGGCAGCACCGGATCCGGCACGTCCTTCAGCTCGCGGACATTGAACTGATGCCAGGACCCGTCATCCGCACCGGCTTCCGTGTCGAACGCGTACCCCTGCGCGGCGACGATGGCCTGCGCGTGGACATCCGCGGACTGCACGATCAGCAACCGGTCGACGTCGCCTGCCACCTGGTCGTACCAGTCCAGGAGATCGCTCAGCAGCTCCGACCGGTCCGGATGCGCCTGCCAAGTCAAGTTGGCCGCCTTTGCCTCCCGGAAGGCCCCATCGCCGCGCGGGACCCGATAAGGCAGACACACCCACCCCCAAGCGGCCAGCCGGCCGCCCTCGAACCACATCCGATGCCGCCAGACCTGGCCAAGCGCATCGAAGTCCTTGCCCCAGACCCAGGCCAGTTCGCCAACCGTCGCGTCGCCATTTAGCAGCTCCGGCCGCAGTGCCGTCACTTCCTGGGCCAGGGCCTGCATCAGCCGCAGTTCGGTCGGGCCAAGATCTCCCATGCCAGGACGCCGGCTGGCCGGCTTACTTCGCGGCGGCGGGTTGCGCCGCCCCCGGCGCACCGGCTTTGAGCCAGGCTTCGG
The DNA here is from genome assembly GCA_035604515.1 of Caulobacteraceae bacterium. GTDB lineage: Bacteria > Pseudomonadota > Alphaproteobacteria > Caulobacterales > Caulobacteraceae > Acaudatibacter. The sequence continues at coordinate 4,404 of DATNIH010000143.1, forward strand.
TCGCGGCGCGGGCGTCGAGACCGGTGTCGACGCCCCCCGACAGCGCCAGCTTGGCGACGAAGTCGGTGGTCGCCGCCGTATAGGTCTTGGCCGGATCGACGTCGGCCGCGGCGATGGTGGCGTGCATGACGCCGCCGAACGGGCTGGGCTTGGCGAGCAGGTCCTTCAACTTCGCGCCGCTGATCTGGACTTTCCAGACCGTGTCGTGGAACGGGATGATCGCGTGCACCTGGAAGCGCGTGACGGCGGGTGTGCGGAAGCTCTCGAACAGATCGCCTTCGGGCTGAATGCCGACCTCGGTTCCGGCCGCCAGCTTGAACGCGGCCGCCAGATCTGCCGCGGTCAGTGCGTTTCGCTCCGCCGGGGTCGAGCCGATGGCAGAGAGGTGGCCGACGGTGACATCCAGCGGGTGGGCGTAGCGCTCGACCAGCGCCGCCACCGCGGGATCCGGCTTGAGGGCCGCGCCGACGGCCTGCAGGTGGTCGTCGTAGTGGGCCAGGCGCCAGCCGTGGGCGCGGTCGCCCTCGAAGGTGAGGTTGAAGACGCCGAGACGCACCCCGAACTCGCCGTCCTGCACGATCGGCACGACCGCGCCGTCGAGGTTCTTCTCCTCTGCTAGCTGGTAGAGGTAGGTGTGGGAGTCGCCGCCGACGATGGCGTCGATGCCGCGGGTTCCGCGCGCCACGCGGCGGTCGTCGAAGACGCCGATGTGGCTGACCACGATCACCACGTCAGCTTCGGCGCGCGCCTTTGGAACCCAGAGGTTCGCCGCCTCGACCGGGTCGCTGAACTTCAGGCCCTTGGTCTGCGGATAGCCCTGCGAGCGCTGGGTGGTGAGTCCGAGGAACGCGATCCTCAGCTTGCCGATGCGGCGCACGAGGTAGGGCTTCACGCCTGGCAGCGGCGAGCCGTCGGCGAGGGTGGCGTTGGCGCAGATCCAGGGGAAGTGCGAGCGCCGCACCAGGCGGGTCAGCGCGGCTTGCGCGCCGGCGGCGTCCTGGATGTCCGCGGCGTCTTTGAGCTTGAACTCGTTGTTGCCGACCGCGGCGAGGTCGTAGCCGATGGCGTTCATCGCCGCGACCTCGTCGACGCCCTCGTACTGGGTCGCGAGCGGCCCGCGGGTGGTGGTGTCGCCCGAGTCGATCAGCAAGGTCGGCGCCTTGGCGCCGGCGGCGCGCAGTTGCTTGACCAGCGTCGCCCGCCGCGCCGCGCCGCCGATCTCGCAGTGCTCTTCTGGTCCCTTGGCCACCTCGACGTAGCAGAACGCCCGCAGGTGCCCGTGGATGTCGTTGTCGTGCAGGATGGTCAGCGACTGGGTCGCCGCGACCGTGAACCCGGCCGCGAAAGTCGCGATGACGCCGGGCGCCCTGGACGCCAGCCAGCCCCAAATGCCCAAGACGTCCTCCCATCCAAGACCAAGTAAGCTTCAACCACGGAAAACACGAAAAGACACGAACACTAGGGTGTCATCCCGGACAAGCCGCGTAGCGGCGCAGATCCGGGATCTACTCAGCGCCCTCGGTGAAGCAGATCCCGGATGAGTCCGCTGCGCGGCTCTCCGGGATGACATTGTAAATGTTCGTGCTTTTCGTGCTTTTCGTGGTCAAAGCAGGCGGCCGCGACAGCGTCTGCTGGGACGACCCGGCCTACTCCGCCTTGGCGCCGGTGCGGTAGTCGCCGAAGGCCTGGTCGCGGGCGGTCAGCGCCTCTTTCACACCCTCGCGCAGCTTGGCCATGTAGGCACGGGACGCCGGCGTGTGCCAGCCCAGCGCGTGCAGGTCGGTGCCGGCCCTCAGACCCGCGCGCAGCCCCATCGCCTCCATCTGGCGATGGACCAGGCGTTTGTTCAGCTGCGCCAGCTCGGGATCGACCTGGGCGATGCGCTCGGCCATCGCCAGCACGGCGCCTTCGAGCTCGGCCTCGGGATGGGCGCGGTTGGCGAAGCCGAGCCGCACCGCCTCCAGCCCGCTCATCGCGTCACCCGTCAGCATCATCTCCATGGCCGGGCGCATGCCCATCAGCCAGGCGTGGTACTGGTTGTCGGGCGGCGACATGGTGCGCACCGCCGGGTAGCCGATCTGGGCGTCCTCGGCGACGTAGACCAGGTCGCAGGCCACCGCGAGTTCGGAGCCGCCGGCCAAGCACCAGCCGTGCACCTGGGCGATCACCGGCTTGGCCAGGTCCCACACCCGGAAGCAGCCCTCGACCACGTGCCGGGCCCACTGACCCTGGCCGCCGGACGTCGCGTAGGGCAGGGGCCCGGTCCCGCCGAGGTCGTAGCCGGACGAGAAGCACTTGCCGGCGCCGCGCAGGATCATCACCCGCACCTGCGGATCGGCGTCGCCAGCCTCCAGCGCCTTGAAGATCTCGCCGCGCAGGGCGTTGGAAAGCGCGTTGCGTTTGGCCGGGCGGTTGAGGGTGATGCGGCGTACGTGCGGCGCAGGATCGTCGGTCAGCAGGATCGGCTCGTCGGCCATGGCGGTCTCCCTCTCGAGGCTGTCCGACCATCTAGCGCCTTGGCTGGGCTGGGCGTCCAGACTCACCCGGCGGAAGCTGTGGCGGGCGCCGGGCGGCGCGGCTAAGTTGCGCGTCGATGGCAGAGGCGCTCGACATCGCCGCCGAGCATCGGGGTCTGGTCGCGCAGCTGCGCGCGGCCGGCGCGCCTTACCGCGGCGGCCAGCAAAATGACTCCTATACGGGCAGTGGCCACCCGTTCTTCAACGTCTCCGCACCGACCATGCGACGCATCGGGCGGGTATGGCTGGCGGGACGCCGCAAGGCGGACGACGCCGACTTGCTGGCGGTGGTCGCGAGCCTCTTCATCGGCGAAGCGTACGAGGAGAAGGTGCTGGCGGCCATCCTGCTCGGCGCCAACGCGCGGATGCGGGGCCTGGGCACGCCGGCGCTGGCGGACGGTTGGCTCGACCACCTGACGGGCTGGGCGGAGATCGACAGCCTGTGCGCGAGCGTGTTCGGCCCGGTCGAGATGGAAGCCGACTGGCCCGCATGGCGCGACCTCATCCAGCGCCTCAGCCGAGATCGCAACATCAACCGTCGCCGCGCGGCTCTGGTGCTGCTCACCCGCCCGGCGCGGATGTCGCCAGACCCGCGCTACCGCGACCTGGCGTTCGACGTCGTCGAGCGGCTGAAGTCGGAGCGGCCGATCCTGATCGCCAAGGCAGTGTCGTGGCTGCTGCGCTCGATGGCGACCCATCATGGCGCGGCCGTCGCCGCCTACCTCGACGCCGAATCCGACTCGCTGCCGGCGATCGCGGTGCGCGAGACGCGAACCAAGCTGCGCACCGGCACCAAGTCCGGGCGTCGCGCGCCTTAGCTTGCCGCGCGGCGCTTCGGCGCCTGGGTGACGTAGCGCTCGAGCAGCTTGGCCTTGGAGATCCAGAGGTCTTCACGCCGGCGGACCATCTGCCGCGTTGGCAGGCAGCCGGGGTTGAAGGTCCAGGTCAGCGCGAGCAGCCAGATATCTTCGGCCGCGTCGTGTAGGCGGCGGCGCAGCGGCAGGGGGCCCGACTCCTCGGCGCCCTCGAACCCGAACCATTGGCCGAAGCGCCGCATCTCCTCGCGATTGCGCGCGCCGGCGAACGCTAGGCGGCCCCGGACCGCGACGGCGCCGGCAAGCCGCGGGTCGGCGTCGATCGCCATCGCCAGGTCGACGAAGGAGCGCCGCAACTGGCGGCCGAACCGGCCGCCCCAGCCGAGACCCTGGCCGGCCGAGGCCTTGGGCAGACGCTCGTTCCAGAAGTGGATGTCGATGATGGTGTCGCCGGGGCGGATCATCGCGCCGTCGGAGAGCCGCATCTCGCGCTCGGCGCGGATCACCACCACCCGCAGCATGCACGTCGGGTTGGTGCTGAACTCGATGAACCCCTGCAGGCGCCGGATCCACGCGTCGAGCCGACGCACGATCTGCTTGAGGGCGACGGGTTCAGGCGCAAGCGGTCGGTCCGGGGGCGTCCAGGCGCGCACCGGTCCCGCCGAAGCGGCTACTCGCGCGGTTGGACTCGCGGCCAACGGGTTCGAGGCAAGGGGGCTCGGGGCCAGAGAAGAATCTGTCAAAGCAGGCGGCGTCCGGGTTCAACCCACCAACGAGCGAATAACCAAGACCGGTCGCTGCGCCTACGTCTCTTTTTCGTGATCGCGATTTTGTGCGTTCAGGATTTCAGGACCATCGCGTCCTGCGTGGCCTCGAACTTGTTGAGACGGCCGAGATAGCTCATGCCGAGCAGCGAGGTTTCGAGACCTTTGTCGATGACGAAGGCCTGCACGTCAGAGACCTGCGCCCGGCCAACCGAGACGACGCCCAGCTTCACCTGCGCCGCCCTGGCGGGCCCGTTCGCGGTCATCACCGTGTACTGGTACTGCAGCGACGAGGGGTCGATGCCCAGATTACGGGCATCGTCCGCGGTGAGGGCGACGGCGGTGGCGCCGGTGTCGATCAGGAAGCGCACGGGATGGCCGTCCACATCGGCCTCGGCCCAGAAATGGCCGTCGCTCGACTTTGCGATCGACGCTTCGCCGGAGTCGAGAGTCGGCGCCGGTGGCGGGTCGGGCGCTACGGTGGCGACCGCTACCGCCGGCGGCTCGCTGGGCCGGCCGGCCGCGACGGCGTTCAGCATCCGCGCGCCACCCATGGCGCACAGTGCTCCCACCACGCCAATCATCAAAAACCGCACCATCACGCCGCCTTTCTGGGCTGCTTATCGGCCGCGCTTCTGGCGGCCGTTGCGGTGACGATAGGCGAGAGCGGTTTGCAACGCGTGAATCACGCTCGATGGCCGGCGTCTTATCCGCAGATGGCCAGCTTCTCGGGGCGGATGCGGCTGCGGCGCGCGGGCAGGGCGGTCATGATCGCGGCGCGTTCGGCGTCTGTCAGGCGCGCCCAGCCAGCCACCTCGGCGAGCGTGCGCTGGCACCCGAGGCACAGCCCCGACTCGCCGTCGATCACACAGATCTGGACGCAGGGGGTGGCGATCGGCGGGCGGGGCTCGTCCATCCGGCGCAGATGCCGCAGCGCGCACGGCGACGCAAGGGGTGGGCCTTGTCAGTCACACTTACAGTCTCGTAAGCAACAATTACGAATACAGGGCAATTTTCTTCACTGCTGACAATAAACTGTACAATCTGTACTCGATTTAATTAGCGTCCGAGGCCCGATGACGGCATGAACTGCCCGCGTTCTTAAGGGAGAGTCACATGCGTTTCGCCATCGCCACCGTCACTATCGCCGCGGCCTGCGCCAGCGCGGCGGTCGCCGTCGCCGCGCCGACGCGGCTCAGCGACGTCCAATTCCTCGCCGCCAACCGTTGCCTCGGCATCGAGAGCGCCAAGGCGTTCGCCGGATCGGACGCCGATGCGCTGCGCCAGCTGGTGAAGAGCCAGGAGTGGGGTCGCGCCGCCTACATCTACGACAAAGCCGACCAGGCGCGCGACGACGGCGAGCGTGAAGCTTCGCGGTCCGGCGCTGAGAACAACGTGCGCCTCACCTCGGAACGTGACGGGGTCTGTCGCGCGCTGGTCAGCACCACCACCGCCTCGACGCCCAGCGGCAGCCACAACATGATGCAATAGGCTTCCCGCCTCACCGTCGCTGCGGCTAGATGAGGTTGGCGTCCGCAAGACGCCGAGTCGGGCCGCAGAAGCCCGCTCCATTCGGACAGGTGGCGACGGCGGTGAGGCATGGGCCTCTTGAGGGCCGCGGAAACCTGCTGGCGGCTTGGCCCCACGGGTCGCGTCAAGGTTCTGGTCGATTGCCAGGACTACTTCGCGACCCTGCTGGGCGCGCTGCGCCAGGCGAGACGGTCGATCCACCTGCTGGGCTGGAGCTTTGATCCGCGGGCCCGGCTTGCTCCCGAGGACCCGGCGGCCACCGAGATCGGCCGCACCCTGATCGACCTGGCGGCCGCCAATCCCTCGCTCGATGTGCGGCTGCTGGTCTGGCGCTCGGCCTTGCCGATCAGCGCCACCCAGTCCGGCTTCCCGCACCGCGCCAGATCGTGGTTCCGGGACACGCGGGTGCGCTTCGAGCTAGACGACACCGTGCCGCTTGGCGGCTGTCATCACCAGAAGGTCGTGGTCGTCGATGACGCCCTGGCCTTCGTCGGCGGCGCCGACTTCGCCGACGATCGCTGGGATACGGCCCGGCATCTTGCCGACGACCCGCGCCGCGTCGCCAGCGACGGGCGTCTGCACGGGCCACGGCACGAAGTGACGGCGATGACCGATGGCGCGGCCGCTCGCGACCTCGGCGCGCTGTTCCGCGACCGCTGGCGCGCCGCCGTCGGCGAGCTGCCCGACGCGGCCCCTGGCGCGTCGCTGGAGGGGCCGGCGCCGATATGGCCCGCGGGCATTGCGCCCGAAATCACCGGCGGTGTCTGCGCCATCGCCCGCACCGAGCCCAGCTGGCGCGGCAAGACGCCAGCGCGCGAAATCGCTCAGTTGACCCTCGACGCAATCAAGTCCGCCAAGCATCTGATCTATCTGGAGAACCAGTATTTCACCTGGCCGCTGGCGGTGGAAGCGCTGGCGGCTCGGCTGGCCGAACCTGTAGGCCCGGAGATCGTGCTGGTGAGCACGGAACGGAGCCCCAGCTACTTCGACCGTCTCACCATGGACAGGTCCCGCTCGACGGCGCTCTGGCGGCTGAAGTCCGGCGACGTGTTCGGACGCTTCCACGCCTTCGCGCCGCACGCCGCGGCCGGCGCGCCGATCATCGCCCACGCCAAGGTGATGGCGATCGACGACACCCTGCTGCGGATCGGCTCGGCCAACCTCAACAACCGCTCTCACGGTTTCGACACCGAGTGCGAGCTGGCGATCGAGGTCGAGGCCGAGCGCGACCGGGCGGCGTTGGCGGAGGTGCGCGACCGCATGGCCGGGCATTGGGTCGACAAGACAGCGGCCGAGGTCGCGGAGATACGCCGCGATGGCGGCAGCCTGGCGCAGGCGCTGTTCGCCCTCGACGGCGCCTCGAGGCTGCGGCCGCTGGAACCGCGGCGCCTGGGACTGGTCGGCGAGTTCGTCGCCGAGTTCCACATCGGCGACCCGACCGACGTCGCCGACTCATGGCGTCCGGCGCGCCGTCGCGAGCGCCTCCTGGCGCAGGCGCGCGCGCTCAGGCTGGCGTTGGCGGCAGGCTGAAGTCGACGACCAACGGCAGGTGGTCCGAGGCCAGGCGCGAGAGCGGATCGAGCGGCGTGCGCACGGCGTCGACGGTCACGCCTTCGCTGACGAACACATGGTCGATCGCCAGCACCGGGAAGGTGGAGGGAAAGGTAGGCGCGAGCCGCGACAGCCGCGCAGCGCGGCGCGATTCGACGAGCCGGCTGGCGAAGGTGCGGTAGGCGAGGGCCCGCGGCGTCGCGTTCATGTCGCCGACCAGGATCAGCGGCGTGGCCGCGCCGCCCAGCCAGTCATCGCCGGCCAGCGCCGCCGCCTGCGCGCGCTGTTCGCGGGGCACGAGGCCGAGGTGGGTGTTGATCACCTGCAGCTCGGCGCCGCCGACGCTCACCGCGATCCAGACCGCGCCGCGCGGCTCGAGCCGGCTGAAGCGCGGATGGGTCGGGATCGGCCCGGCCTTGACCAGCCGCTCGGGCAGGGTGGTGAGGATGGCGTCGCCGTAGAGCTCCTCCTCGACTTTGAACGCGGCGTTGAAGTGGAAGGCCATGCCCAGACGTTGCGCCAGGCGGTGCGCCTGGTCGACGCCGCCGGTGCGGGCGCGGCCGACGTCCAGCTCCTGCAGCGCGACGATGTCGGGCGCCTGAGCGGCGATCACCTCGGCGACGCGGGCGACGTCGAGGCGCCGGTCGGTCCCGACGCAGCGGTGGACGTTGTAGGTGAGGATGCGGACCATCTGCCCGCCTTATCGGGACGCCGCCCGCCCGTTGGCAAGCGTCGCCTCGACCTTCTGGGCCCGGCGCCATAGGTTGCGGCGCCTGAGGCGCCGGGACCGCGGCATGGGCAAAGAAGCTGACGTTGAAGCGTCCTGGCCCGAGGGCGGCGGCGAGGCCGGGCGATTGCAATACGAGCCGCCCAGGCTGATCTTCCGGGGATCGGAGCGGCGGGTGTTCGAGGGCCGCCGCCTCGCCGATGTGCGCGCAGAGGGGCGCGACCTAGTCCTCGCCGACGGCGCCCGGTTCCGCCTGCCGACCGCTGCGACCAGCTGGGTCGACGCGATCCTCAACCCCAAGGGCCGGCTCGACAAGCTGGGCGTCAAGCCTGGCCAGCGCCTCGACATCGCCAACCTCACCGATGCCGACTTCGAGACGGAGCTGACCGCGCGCACGCCGCTTGCCGACGGGAAGGGCGAACTGGACCTGCTGTTCTACGGCGCCGACAGCGCTGAGGAGCTAGCGCGCGTCGCGGCGCTGGTTCCACGGCTGGCGCCGCGCGGGGCGCTGTGGATCGTCTCGCTGAAGGGCAAGGCGATGCGCGTGCGCGATGTCGACGTGATGGCGGCGGCCAAGGCCTGTGGCCTCGTCGACAACAAAGTCTGCGGCTTTTCAGAAACGCGCACCGCCCTGCGGTTCGTGCGCCGCCGGACCTAGCCTTCGCGCCTTCCTTGACCGAGACGCGGCAAATGCTAATGGCCCCGTCCGATGATCGTACCTGTGATCCTGTCAGGCGGGGAGGGACGCAGGCTCTGGCCGCTTTCGTCACCCGCGCGCCCCAAACAGTTCCTGACCCTCGCCGGCGCGGAAACGCTGCTGCAACAGACCGCTCGGCGTCTCGGCGACCCGGCGATGTTCGCCCCACCGATCATTGTCGCCGGGGTCGACCAGCGGTTTCTGATCGCCGAGCAGCTGCGCGATGCGGGCCTGAATGTGGGCAGAATCGTGCTGGAACCTAAAGGCCGCAACACCGCCCCGGCGCTGGCGGTCGGCGCACTCCTCGCCTCGCAAGCAGATCCCGACGCCCTCATCCTGTCCGCGCACGCCGACCATTCGATCCCGAGCGAGACGGCGTTCCGGGCGAGCGTATCGCGCGGCGTCGCGGCGGCGGAGGCCGGCAGGCTGGTGCTGTTTGGCGTTACGCCGACCTTCGCCGCGACCGGCTACGGCTATATCGAGCCGGGCGCCGCCATCGACGCCGCGGCGCGGGAGGTCGCGCGGTTCATCGAAAAACCTGGCGCCGAGGCTGCTGAGGCGTTGGTCGGGAACGGATGCCTCTGGAACAGCGGCATCTTCCTGATGCGCGCGGCGAGCCTCCTTGCCGAACTCGAGCGGTACGAGCCGGCGGTGTTGGCCGCCGCCGCCGCGGCGATCGCGACGGCAAAGGCCGACGACGACTTCCTGCGGCTCGATGCGGTCGCGTTTAGCCAGGCCCCCTCGATCTCCATCGACCACGCGGTAATGGAGCGCACCGCCAACGCCGCCGTCGTCGCCGCCGATTTCGCCTGGAGCGACATCGGCTCCTGGTCGGCGGTGTGGGAGGTGCAGGACCGCGACGAGCATGGCAACGCCGTGCGCGGCGCGACCGTGCTGCATCAGGTGCGCGATTGCCTGGTCTTCGCCGAAGGGCCGACGATCGCTGCGTCGGGTGTTTCGGACTTGATCATCGTCGCGACCGCCGATCGCGTGCTAGTGGTGCCGCGCTTCGACGACCAGCAGGTGCGTGATCTCGCGGAGAAGGCGGATAACGGCTAGGCGTCGGCGCTGGGCCGCGCCCTGACCCGCTCGTGCCAGGCGATCAGGCGCCGGCAGTCCGGGTCGAGATCGAGCCCGATCCAATGGGCGAAATCCACCGTCGACAGCGCGCAGATGTCGGCCATGGTCAGGGCGTCACCGGCGATGAACGGCCGCCCGTCGGCTAGCTCCCCGTCCAGCCAGCGCTGTGCGTTCGCATAGGTCGCGCGATTGGACTCGCCAAAGTCCTTGTACTGATTAAGCAACCCTGCCGTACGCGGATGGGCGTGGCGCCAGAACTGGCCGACCGGCGCCATCAGCTGGAATTCGACGCGACGCACCCACATGTCCACCTGCGCCTTCTCCAGCGCCGTGCGGCCGAACAGCGGCGGTTCGGGGTGCAGCTCCTCGAGATAGCGGCAGATCGCGACAGTCTCCGAGATCGTCTCGCCGTCGTCGAGTTCCAGGGTCGGCACCTGGCCGAGCGAGTTCTTCTGCCGGTATTCCGGCGACTTGTGCTCGCGCGTCATCAGATCGATCGGCGTCTCGGCCAGCTCGATGCCCTTTTCGGCGAGGAACATGCGCACCCGCCTGGGGTTTGGCGCCGGCTTCGGCGCACCGTAGAGTTTCATTCCGGTCTCCTCCCGATTCTGGCTGCACAAGCCACGCCGCGGGCGGGCTCGCAAGCAGGGCGCCGCACTTGACGCGCGGCCGGTGGCGCGAAAGGTGTAGCTTTCTGTGATTTGAGGTGGGCGATGACGCCGGCGACGCTCTCCAGGCTCATGACTGAGGAGTCGTTCGCGGCGGTGCGGGCGCATCCGGGATTCAGAGGTGCGGTCGAGCGGGCTACCGCAGAAAGTGTGTCTCACTTCCAGCAACTCGCCCCGACCTACCAGTGGATCACCAAGGACCTAGGCCGCGCCTCGATCTGCGTCACAGCGCTGACCCTGCACTTGATGGGTGGCCTGACCGTGCAGGCGCTGACGGCCGGCTGCGTCGAAGGCAAGCTCTCCAGCGCCGGCCGGGTGCAGCAGGTCGTGCGCCGCTGCCAGGATGTCGGCGAGATGATGGTGGAACCCGGCGCCGGGATGTGGACCCGCCGCCCGATGCGCCTCGGTGACGGCCTGGTCCGCGCCCTGCGCTTGCGGGCGCTGATCGATTACAAGGCCGCTCTGGCCCTGGCGCCTGAGCTCGCTGACGCCGCCGAGCTGGCTGACACCGACGACGGCTTCATCGACTACCTGCTTTGCATCTCGACGATGCTGGCCCTGCGACGCGATCTCTTCTCGTTCGAGAACGCGCCGCCGATCTCCTTCTTCCTCGAACGCGAAGCGGGGATGTCGATCCTGTTCGACCTGATCGGGGCCCAGTCGGCCGACCGCGAACGCCTGCTCGAGGCGGCGAGGATCTCGCGTTACGCGCTGTCGCGGCGCTACGGCGTCTCGCGAGCGCACATCAACAAGCTGCTCGCCGAGTCGGGCCACATCGCCTTCATCGCAAGTGACCGCGTCGTGTTCAGCGAGACGCTTTCCAGCGCGATGGAGCGACACTTCTCACTGGTGTTCCACCTCAACCACTGCGCCGCTCAGGTGCTCCGCTCGGGATGGCGGTTCCAACCGGACAGTTTGCGCGGCGCCGGGGCGTAGACTGCACACCCATTACGGCGACGTCGGTGGCGGGGTCGTGGGCGCCGTCGCGATCGACCGAGAGCTGGACGTTCCGAACGGCGGAGATGGGTGGATAGGGGTCATAAGGCTCGCTCCACCTTTCGGACATTCGCGACCTTTCCCTTGCCCCTCGCTCGGCGCCGTCGCTACGGTCCAGCAGCGACCGAGGGGTGGTCGCACCCGCATGTCCGATGTCTTCATCAGCTACAAGCGCGAGAACCTGGCGGCGGTGGGCCGGCTGGTGGAGGCGCTGCGGGCCGAAGGCATCGGCATCTGGTGGGATCAGGACATTCCGCCGAACGCGGGCTGGGAGGCGACCATCGAGCGGGAGCTTGCGGCGGCCAAGGTCGTGATCGTGGCCTGGTCGCCGGCGGCCGTCGCCAGCGACAACGTCAAGGCCGAGGCGAGATGGGCGCGGGGGCAAGGCCGGCTGCTGCAGGTGTTCGTGGAAGCCTGCGAGCCCCCGCTGTTCTTCGGCGAGCGGCAGGGTGTCGATCTGAAGGCCTGGTCCGGCGGGGCGTCGGAGGCGGCGTTTCGAACCGTGTTGGATGCGGTGCGGAGCGGTTTGGAGTCGGCGGCCGTCCCAGACGCCGTTGTCGGAGCGGACACTCCGCTCCTGCTGCCGAGCAAGCCCTCCATCGCCGTCATGCCCTTCGCCAACCTCTCCGGCGATCCGGAGCAGGACTATTTCGCCGACGGCATGGTGGTCGAGATCGTCGAGGCGCTGTCGCGCATCCGCTCGATCTTCGTCATCGCCAGCGGCTCGAGCCTCTCCTTCAAGGGCAAGGGCGTCGCCGCGCAGGACGCTGCGCGTCAGCTGGGCGTGCGCTACATGCTCGAAGGCAGCGTGCGTAAGGCCGGCGGCCGGGTTCGCATCGGCGTGCAGCTGATCGACGCCGCGGACGGCGCGCAAATCTGGACCCATCGCTTCGAGGACACGCTCGAGGACGTCTTCGCCCTGCAGGACAGCGTGGCGCTGGCCGTCGCCGGCAAGATCGAGCCGACGGTGCAGCAGGCCGAGATCCGCCGCGCCTCGGCCCGGCCCACCGACAACCTGAGCAGCTACGATCTCTACCTTCGCGCGTTACCCCTGCAGCGAACCTTCGTCCGGGCCGATATGCTGGAGGCGCTCGATCTGGCGAGCCGCGCCGTCACCCTCGACCCCGACTTCGGTCCCGCCCTCGCCCTTGCAGTGAACTGTCACCGGATCATCGTCCTGAATGGATGGTCAGATGACCTGGAAGGTCAGGGTCGCCTTGGCCTCGAGCTGGCGCATCGGGCGCTGAGGGCGGCGGGCGACGACGCGGCCGTGCTCGCCAGTGTCGCCGCGAGCCTCGATTTCTTTGAAAGTGATCATGGGGCCGCCGTCGCGCTCCTCGAACGAGCCCTGACGCTGAACCCCGGTTGCGCGTCCGCTTGGTTCTGGAGCGGCCTCGTGCGCGTTCGCGCGGGAGAGACGGAC
>DATNIH010000144.1:0-3581 GCA_035604515.1 Caulobacteraceae bacterium
TCAGCGCTTGCACGACATAGGTCGCCAGCAGCGAGCGGCGGGGGGCGCCGCTGACGTTGCGTGTGGCGCCGTGCAGCAGGTTGGCGTCGAACAGCAGGATGTCGCCGGCCGCGCCCTCCAGCACCCGCGCCTGCGGATGCGGCAGGCCGGACCGCGCCAGCAGGCCCTCGCCGCGGTGGGTGCCCGGCGCGACTTCCGTCCCGCCGTTGGCCGGCCCGAAGGGATCGAGGAACACCAGCATCGAGACTAACTCGGGCGGGGTCGCCTCGGCCCCGTCCTGGTGGCCGCCATCGCGGTGCAGCCCCTGCGCGCCGCCGCCGACCCTGGGCTCGCGCCCCTCGACCTGCGCCAGGAAGAACGGGCCGCGCAGCGACTGGCCCACCGCCGCCAGCACCTGTGGCAGGCGGCAGACGCGCTGCACGATCGGATCGAGATCGACCAGCGCGTGGCGCCATTCGCGGCCGCGCGGCACGGGCCAGCGATCGTTCGCCAGCTCCCCGGCCTCGAACGCGGCCTGCAGCGGCTCGATCCATCCGCCCGGCACCGCGCCGCGCATCAGCAGATAGCCGTCGCGGTCCAGGCGTTCGGCGTCGTCCGGCGCGAGCCGGTCGATGGGAGTGGGCGCCGCAACATCGCTCATCGGCGCCCGACTTGGACGATGGCGCGCCACCGGGCAATCCCCGACGCGACGGAGTCCGACAGGATCGATCCTTGACGCGCCCTTCGGCGCGGCTGCGTCGGCCGGTGGCAGCGACTATTGCGCCGCGCCTCAATCAAATCTCCGCCACGGGATTGCAAAGCCCGAAGAGACGATGAAGCTTGGCGCCCTGGGTTGGCTGCGGGGAGCGGGCGCGAATGGCGGGCGAGCGGGTGCAGGTGAAGGTGCGGCTGGAGCCGCAGGAGAACCGCAGCGGCGATCCGCAGGCCGCGTTGCAGGGCTTCGGCCGGATCAGCCGCGAGCCGGTCGCGAGGTTCGATCCGCACCGCGACATCGATGCGGCCTGCGCGTTTTTCGAACGCCACGGCTTCGTGGTGCTGTCCGACTGTCTGACGCCGGCCGAGCTCGGTCACCTCAACGAATTCTGCGACCGCTCCCAGGCCGAGCGGCCGGAGTCGTGGGGCCTGACGGAGAAGCGCAAGCCGCACCATCGCAACCAGGGCCTGATCTTCTCCCAGCCCCTGCTCGACTACCCCGAACTCGACCCCTACACCCGCCACCCGCGCTCGTTTCCGGTGGTGGCGCGCCTGCTGGGCGGCGAGGAGCACGTCCGCTTCTCGGAGTTCAACCTTCGCGAGACGCCTGAAGGCGCGGGCCCAGGGGCGATGAACTTCCACCACGACGCGGTGCGGGAGGACCGGCTGACGCGCACGCCCTACATGCCGTGCGATTGGCTGTGCGCGATCCACTACCTGACCGACGTGGCGCCGGGCGCGCCCTGTTTCTGTGTGGCGCCGAACACCCACCGCTTCGAGACCCTGCAGGCGGCGTTCACCCAGCTTGGCGACGACTATCGCGAGGTCCCGATCCACGGCCCGGCCGGAACCTGCGTGCTCTACGACACCGCGACCTTCCACACCCGGCTGGACGGCGACGGCCATCAGATGCGGCGCACCTGGCATCAGTACTACGCGCGCGGCGGCTGGCTGCGCAGCGCCCTGCCGACCACCCATCGCTACATCCGCTCGCCCACCCCGGCGCTGGCCGACTGGCTCCTGATCCCCGAGCGGCTGGCGATGCACCCGGATCCGAAGGCCCGGCTCTATTTCTCGCACTGGAACACCGCTCAGGGCGAGTGGGCCGCCACCGGCTTCGACCCCGAGGTGCGCAAGGCGATGCCGCGTGGGGAACAGTAGCGCCGAATCGCCGCCGCATTTTCGTGAAGAAGCGCGCCGCCGGAGGTAGCGGAGGTCGCTGACGCTACCCATATGTGGTGTCTCGGCCGCGACGCCCCCCCTAGCGGCCGGCAGATGTCCGCAATCCCCCCAAGTGGACATGATGGCCCCGTCGGCTCCGGCCGGCGGGGTCATTTCGTTAGCGCTATCTCGTTGAGCGCCTAGTCCACGAGCTCATAGCGCCCTGACCGGGCCGCGACGTTCGGCTCGGACGCCTTGGCGGCGGCTATGTCGGCGGCGGCGCCAGCCGCATCGCCCCTGGCCCGCTTGACCAGGCCGCGCCGGTCGGTCGCGACTTCTTTCGGACCTCCTCTGAAGTCCGGCTTGCGGACTGGGGCCACGTCCCGTCTGGTGCGAAGCCGCTACGCCGCAGGCGATGGAGTACGGAGCGTGATCGACAAGCCTGGAACGATCGACGAGTACCTGTCGCGGCTGAGCGAAGACAAGCGGGCCGCCCTGCAGGCGCTGCGGGAGATGATCCGCGCGGCCGCGCCACAGGCCGAAGAATGCATCAGCTACCAGATGCCGGCGTTCAGGCTCAATGGAATGCTGGTGGGCTTTGCGGCGGCCAGGCGCCACTGCGCGCTGTACGCGTGGAACGGCTCGACGGTGGGCCTGTTCGCGGACGAACTGAAGGGATACGACACCAGCAAGGGCGCCATTCGCTTCACCCCCGACAAGCCACTCCCAGAAACGCTGGTCCGGCGCCTAGTCGAGATGAAAGTCGCGAAGAACGCCGAGAAATCGGCCGCGGTGAAATCAAGAACGGGACGATAGCGTCGCTCTGCGCTCGGCTAACGGGTCTGCCTTGGTCAAGCATCACCTTGCGATCAGCGTGCAGCGCCGCAAACGCTGCCTGGTCGGCTTCTCGCCAACAACGAGCCTCGTCCGCGGCGCGTTCCGTCAATCCGCCGCTCGCGGACGGCGCGGATCGCGACGAGGTTAACGGATTGCTAGCCGATGCAGCGGAGCGTGCCGTTTCGTCCGCATCAGGCAGAACCGCATGAACTCTGTCAGCCCGAGCGAGTTCGAAGACGATCCTGGAACGCTGGAGCGGCGGCTCGGGCCGCGGCGCCGGGTCTTCCTGGCTGGGCGAGCGCTGGTCGATGGCAGCCGGGTCGTCGAGGTCACGTTCCGCGATATCGGCGAGCGCGGGGCGCGCCTGTTGGCAGCGCCGCCGACCGTCCTGCGGGGCCAAGTCCCGGTCCTCCTCCTTCGCGAGGGCCTTGTCTTTCGCACCCGTGTAATCTGGAACCAGGCGCCGATGTTCGGCGTCGCCTTCGACGAAGTGACCGACCTTCGCGCCACCCGGCCCGTGGCCTACGAACCGCTTGCCGCGACGTGGGATGCCTGGCGTTCGGGCCCGCAGACCGCCGGCGACTGATCGGAACGGCGGTTCAAGGGACATCTGTCGCAGCGATCGCGGCGTCGTGTCAGGCTCCTGAAGCCAGCGCGCGGCGCTCCCGACGCCAGAAAGACCCGCTCAACAAATAACCTAAGTCGTTGAATTTATTGGCGCGCTCGGAGCGATTCGAACGCCCGACCCTCAGATTCGTAGTCTGATGCTCTATCCAGCTGAGCTACGAGCGCGCACCCGCCTTTTTGGCGAAGGCGCGGAACCTAGTCGGCCGACGGGGAAACTTCAAGGCGCCGTGACGCGGCGCTCGGCGTCCGCCTCGAGCAGGTCG
>DATNIH010000145.1:0-16913 GCA_035604515.1 Caulobacteraceae bacterium
GCCGCCCGCGAGCAGCGAGCTCAGTTCGGCCTCGTCGACCGCGGCCAGGCGCACCAGCACGGCCGGAAAGCCGCGATAGTGGTCGTCGTCGAAGAACCGATCGGGCGCGGCCTCGATCAGCAGCTCCTTGCGCGGCAGCTCGCAGCGCACGGCGAGCACCTCGGGGTGGAGCACGCGGGGCTTCTTGGGGATGTCCCGCGCATAGTAGGACCACGCGAACCCGCGGCCCTCGACCTCGAACACCAGCTGCTCGCCCTTGGAGGCGTCGACGGCCTCCGGCAGGGCCAGCGCGAGGCGGCGAACGGTGTCGGCGGTGGGCATGGTCAGCTAGGATAAGGGAACCACGAAAAACACGAAAAGCACGAACCAAGAGGCGGTCCGGATGAATCCGCTTTGCGGCTCTCCAGGATGAGGTGCGTGGGTGGCGTTCGTGCTTTTCGTGTTTTTCGTGGTTCAACCTCTCGCAGAATTCCTCACTTCCGCCGGGCGCGCGCCGCCGCTAGGAAGGCGGCTTCACCATTCCGGGGAAGAAACCCAATGATTTCGAAGCTTTCGTATCTCGCCGTCGGCGGCGCCCTGGCGCTGGCGCTCGGAACGGCGGCGGCCGCGCAGCCGCAGATGCCGACGCCGGTGCGCGACTACAAGGCCGCGCCCGCCGGCAAGTATGCGATCGATCCCAAGCATACCGGCCTGATCGCCAAGGTGGCGCACATGGGCTTTTCGTTCTCGGTGTTCCGCTTCGAGACCGTGGCTGGGACGCTGGCCTGGGACCCGGCCAACCCCGGCGCGGACAAGCTCGACGTGACGGTCGATCCGAAGTCGATCACCACCGCCCCGGTCGAGGGCTTCTCTGACGAACTGTCGGGCGACAAGTTCCTCAACGCGGCCAAGTTCCCGACCATGACCTTCACCTCGACCGCGTTCCACCCCGAGAGCGCGACGCACGGCAAGGTCGAAGGCGACCTGACCGTGATGGGCGTGACCAAGCACGTCGTGTTCGACGTCGACCTGGTAGGGGCCGGCAAGGGCTTCCGCGGGCCGGTGATCGGGGTCAGCGCCAAGACCATGCTCGACCCCAAGGGCCTTGGCCTGCCGCCCTTCTTTGCGGCGCCGATCGAACTGGATATCGACAGCGAGTTCGACCTGCAGGCGTAGTTGGCGCGCTACAGCTTGCGGCGAATCATTGGCGTGATAGCTAGGTCCCCAGCCGAAGTCTGGCGGAGCCGGTAGTCGGGCGGCTCTCGAAAGGGGCGAAATTGCGCGCGTCTCGCGCCATCTTGGTCGCGGCTGGCCTTGGGGCTTGCCTGGCGTCGTGCGGCTCCAAGTTGCCGCCCGAGGAGCCCGGCGCGCCGGTGGCCGCAACGGCGTTGCCGCATCCGAAGCCGGGGCTGTGGCGCTGGAGCTCCCACGCCGCCGGCCAGAAGCAGCTGTGTCTCTCCGGCCAGCTGCTGTCGGCGCTGGCGGCCCGGCCCGGCTGCCCGATCAGCCGCCAGATCCGCACCGCCAGCGGCGCCTATGTGGTCGAGGCGAAGTGCGACAACAGCCCCGTCAGCCGCACCTGGGCCAAGGCCGCGGGCGACTACAACAAGGCGTTCACGCTGGATTTCGTGATCAACGACAGCCGCGGCGACATCACCGACCACGCCGACTACCGCTACCTCGGCCCCTGCGCGCCGGGCCAGCACGCGGACGACCAGCCCTAAGGTCTCTGCTCGTCCAGCAGCCGAGAGATGGCGTCTAGGTAGCCGGTGAAGGCGTCGCGGCCCGCCTGGGTGAGGCGGGCGCGGGTCAGCGGCTTGCGGCCCAGGAAGCTCTTCTCGATGGCGATGTAGCCGGCCTCCTCGAGCTTGCGCAGGTGGATGGAGAGGTTGCCCTGGGTCGCCTCGAGCGCCGCCTTCAGCTCGTTGAAGTCGGCCACCTCGGCGTTGGCCAGATAGGCCATGATCCCCAGCCGCATGCGGCCGTGGATCACATCGTCGAGGCGGCCGATGTCGAAGGCGGCCATCGCGGACTCAGGCGCTCTTGCGGGTCATCAGCCAGGCCCCCGGCAGGGTCATGCCGAACAGGAGGCCGATGCTGGCGAAGATCCCGAACTGGGTGAGGTTGCCGATGCCCCAGCCCATGCCGAGCGCGCAGACGAACCAAGTCGCGGCCACCAGCCCGATCCAGGCGCGCCGGCGCAGCGCGAACATCGTCAGCCATGCCGCGCCCTGGAAGATGAAGACGGCGCAGGGGTAGATCAGCCAGATGGTCAGGCTCTTCTCGTGCAAGGCGACGGCGCCAATGACGGCGATGAGCGCGAAGTTGGAGAGGCCGATCGCGCCAAAGAACGCGCCGATGGCGCGGTCGAGCTGACCCGGCTTCGGCGTCTTGCGGCCCCACGGCAGGACGACGATCAGGGCGATGATGAAGACAGTGGTGGGCGCGAGCCCGATCACCAGGTCGATGGCGCCGTTGGTGGTCGGGATCCAGCCGAACGACTGGGCGAGGCCCAGCAGCGTCTGGCCGAGATAGCAGACGCCGCCGCAGAAATAGGTTCGGCCCAGCGACTTCAGGAAGTCGTCGCTGCGCTGCACCAGGCCGCGCAGGAAGGCGAGGTCGTCGCGGATCGCCTGGGTTTCGCTGTTGGTCATAGTCGTCGAACTCATGGCTTGGCGCCTTGCGGGGCGACGAAGGGCGCCGCGCGCGATGCTCTTGACCGCGACTCGCGCGGCCCGTTCAGGATGGCGCCGATGAAGGAGTGGCGCACGAGGAGCTGGTAGCTGGCCAGCATCAGCGGGAAGGCGACGCCGAGGATGACGGCGAATTTCACCGGCCACGGCCAGTCGAGCGGCGCCACCATCACCTGCAGCGCCAGGATCAGCGGCAGATGCACGAGGTAGAGCCAGTAGGAGGCGTCGGCGATGTAGCGGCGCACCGGGCTGAAGTCGGACAGGTAGCGCACCGCCAGGCCGATCAGCGCGAAGGTCCACGACCAGGTCGCCAGCGGGTAGAGCGCCGCCAGCGCCAGCCGCGCGGCGCCGGCCGGCGGATGGATCGCCGGCGTCAGGCCCAGCAGCGCCAGTTCGGCGATGGTGAAGCCGAGCGCGAGGGCCAGGTAGGCCGGCCAGAGCCGGCGCCAGGCGGCGAGGAGTTCGATCTGGCGATGCGCCACCCAGCCGAAGCCGAACGCGCTGGCGTAGGCCGCCGACGCGGCGAGATTGGGAACCAGCGACGAATCGGGCGTCGGCACGCCGAACCACGGCAGCCAGCCGGGCGTGGCCAGGAAGGCCAGCATCGTCGGCGCGGCCAGCAGGGCCAGGCCGGCCGGATGGGTCGCCACCCGCTGCACGGCGCGGTCGATGGCCGCGCGCACCCGCCCCGCCCGATCGAGCCGCACGACAAGCGCCCGGGAAGCCAAGGTCGCCGCGTAGAGCCAGAGCAGCACATACAGGAACCACAGGTGGGTCATCGGGAAGGCAGGGAAGCCCGGATACTTCGGCGGCGGCGGCAGCGGGCCGCCATGCACCGCGGAAACCGCCGCCCAGATGGTCACAGCGACAATCGCGGCGATCAGGATCGGCCAACCGACCAGCAGCGGTAAGGCGATGCGCTTGGCCCGGTCGGCGATGAAGCCCTTCGCCCCTCGGCGGTGGAAGGTCAGGTGGGCGAAGAAACCAGCGATCAGGAAGAAGGTGGTCATGCGGAACATGTGCAGCACGTGGAAGACGACACCGAGCGTCACGCTGGGCTGGTTGTCGGTCACGATCCAAAGCGGCACGCCCTTCGGCGCCGCCAGGAACGAGATGGTGGCGTGGAAGACGATGCCCGCGATCAGGGCGAAGCCGCGCACCGCGTCGAGCGCGTGCAGGCGTTCGCTGGAGGTGTCGGCCATGGCGGCGCTCCTGAACCCCAGGCCCACGCCCCATGCGCGGGCTCCAGAAGTCAGAGCATGCGCGAACTTGTTTGTTATGTAAACTTGTTTTCGTGAAGCGCCTCGAACCCGCGCCTCACGCCGTTTCAGATGGCCTCAGGCGGCCATGGCCGCGACCTGCTCCCAGGTGGTGCTGGCGAAGCTGGGCCGTGCGCGCACCCGCTCGAGCCAGGCTTGCAGCGGCGTGCCTCGCATCATCTCCTCCGCCTCCGGCGCGCCGGACAGCAGGTCGAGATGGCACCCGGCATGAATGTCGGCCAGGGAGAAGACGTCGCCCGCCATGTGTGGACCGTTCTCGACGAAGCCGGCCAGCACCTCGAGGCAGTGGCGTGTCTGCGGGATCGCCGCGAGCGCCGCGGCCTCATCGGTCGGAAAACCGAGCTTGGGCGCGACAACGCGGTTGAAGCCCAGCGTCATGGCCGAGTTGGGGGCGAAGAAATAGCAATCGACGATGCCGATCACCTGGTTCATCCGCGCCTCGACCTTCGGATCTTTCGGTGTCAGGGCGCGGGGCGCGCCGTAGGCCGCATCGATGTAGCGGGCGATCGCCTGCGTCTCATGCAGCTTGAAGTCGCCGTCCTCGATCGCCGGGATCTTCGCGAACGGATGCAACGTCGTATACGGCGGCTGCCGGTGCGTGCCGGGCGTGATCGGCTGCAGCCGGTAAGGCGCGTTCTTCTCGATGCAGGTCGCCAGGACGGCGCGGCCGTAGGGGCTGCCGGGAATGCTGTGAACGGTGATCATGATCGGACTCCGTTGGCTTGGTGTTGAAATTGAGCTCAGGACGCCCTGGCCGCCTCCGCGGCGAACATTTGAAGCAGGCCGCCCCAGCCGCCTTCGCTGTCAAATGAAGCGCGAGCGCCTTCGCCGGCCGCGCCCATGTTCTCCAGCAGGCGATGCTCGAGATTGACTCTCGTCGCGCCCTCGCCTTCCGGCGTGAACACCACCTCGACCTCGGTCAACAGGTCCGGGTCGTACTTCCAGTCCGCGCCGATGCGCCAAGCCAGCAACAGGCGCGTCGGCGGTTCCCACGCCAGCACGTCGCCCCACTCGGCCTGGGTTCCGTTCTCCAGCAGGCCGTACCAGCGGCCGCCCTTGTGCGGCTCGATCACCGCGGTCTTCAGCGGCGCCTCGCCGATCGAGTGGGTGCGCGGCCACCAGCGGTCGAAACCGGCGGTGAACACCTCGAACGCGCGCTGCGGCGTGGTCGCCACGGTGAGGGTCTTCCTGACCGGCGCGGGCTTGATGGCGAGGCTCATGACGCGTCTTCCTTCTCGTCGTTGGCGGCG
Source organism: Caulobacteraceae bacterium (assembly GCA_035604515.1). Taxonomy (GTDB): domain Bacteria; phylum Pseudomonadota; class Alphaproteobacteria; order Caulobacterales; family Caulobacteraceae; genus Acaudatibacter. The sequence continues at coordinate 5,203 of DATNIH010000145.1, forward strand.
GTCCGCTCCGCTTCGGCCTTGAAGGCCAGCAGGGCGGTGTCCCAGAACTGGTCCAGCCAGGCGCGCATCGCGCCAAGGCCACGCGGATCGATGGCGTAGATGCGCCGGGCGCCTTCCTGGCGGTCGCTCACCAGCCCGGCCTCCTTCAGCACCTTAAGGTGCTGGGAGACCGCCGGCCGGCTGACCGGCAGTCCCTCAGCGATCTCGCCGACCGCGCGCGGCCCCTGCGCCAACCGCTCCAGCACATGCCGGCGGGTCGGATCCGAAAGGGCGGCGAAGGCGGCATTTCCGTAAGCCATGACTTACCGTAAGTATCAACTTACGGTCTGTCAAGCGTCGAATGTCGAGCTGCGCTCTTCCCCGCGGGAGCGAGATTCAAGAAGAAGGATTGTCCGTGAACGACACGAACGAATACGAACACAGCGCCTCCCCGGCGCAGGCGATCGCGGACTCGGTGGCGCCGGCGCTAGCTCGCCAGCTTGCGGGCCGCCGCTGCGCCCTCGTTGAAGGCGAGGCTTTCTTCGAAGTCCGCGAGGATGTCGATCAACTCCGGACCGGTGACCGTCGGCATCTTCCCCTGCGGGAAGCGGAAGTTCCAGAAGCTGACGATGTGGTTGACCGCGCCCAGCCGCTCGCCGAGATCGCAGAACATCGCCGGCGCGCTGAGCAGGAACTCGCGGAACGCCTGCGGGCGCCCGCCGATCAGGCCGTCGAAAGCGGTGTCGTAGAAGCGCAGCGACTTGCGCGCGGCCTCGAGGGCGCCAAGGATCGAGGCGCGCAGCGCCGTGCGGGCCTTGTCGATGTGGGCGAGAGTCTGATTGTCGGTGCCGCCTCGGGGCCGCACGCTGCCGATGGCGTCGGCCACGCGCGAAACGTCGGGCAGCGCCTCACTGAGGGTCCACTTGTAGTAGAGGAAGCCCTTCCAGCAGAAGACGCCTTCCTGATATTCCCGCTTCTCGAGCCGCAGCGTCAGCCGCAGCGGCTCGGTCTCCGCATCGACGGTGGCGGAGAGGATCTTCTGCACCAGGCGCTCGCCGCGGCGATCGTCGGCCTCGGTGCGAACGGTCCCCTCTTCGTAGCAAAGGTTGATCAGCTTCTGCACCTCGCGCTCGACGAAGCCGAACATGCGCGACATGTCGGCATCGGAGATCTCGAAGTAGCAGCGCGCCGGATCGCGACCGTGACGCTTGAGCTGCTCGCGCAGCAGGAAGGGGTCGAGCGAGGGCAGGCCATCGATGATGGCGAGCAGGTCGTGGTCGGAGCGGTCGGTGACCCAGCCGTCGCCGAGGAAGTCGGCCATCATGCCGTCGTAGTTGATCTGGTTCACGAACACGAAGCGGCCGCCCAGCTTCAGCTCAGCGCCGTCGATCGGGATGATGATCTTGGTCGCGGTCTTGCGGGCGTCGAAGAAGAGGTCGCGTTCGTTGCGGCGCAGGCGATGCTTCAGGATGATCGAGCGATTGAGCGTCGGGTTCTGAAACAGCGGGTTTTCGCTGTAGGTCGGGTCGTTGCGGCGGCGCCGATAGACGCGCAGCAGGTTGAGCACCCGCGCGGTGGAGGCGCTCTCCTCAAGGTGCGAGAGGTTGCGAACCGTTCGGTCGTTCAAACGCTGCGCCCCTGATTGGCCGAGCCTCGAGCCAGCCCGCGGCCGCTCGCTCCCCCGCAGCCAGAATGCCGCGCAGCGCTTAGCGAGAGCTTAACCAAGCCCTGAAGAACGCGTCTCTCGCTCCACCGTCGAAGAGCGCGCCTACTCCGCCACGCCCGCAGCAAGCGTCGGGTGGCGCTGCAACCAGGCGACGGCGTAGCTGCAGACCGGCACGATGGTCGAGCCTTCGGCCTTGGCCGCCGCGACCAGGCCCTCCATGAAGCGGCCGGCGGCCCCGGTTCCGCGCAAGCTTATCGGGGCTTCCACGTGATCGATGATCAATCGCCTGCCGTCACGCCGGTAGTCGGCGAAGACGGTCTGACCCTGCTCAACCATCTCGAAGCGCTGTCGCGACGGGTTGTCGTGTACTTCAGCCATGAAATCTCTTCCACCTCGCGCTGGCGCCTGATCGCGACTATTCTTGATCTTGCAAGATAGAGGCTCGAGGAGCTCGCCGCCATGCGCGCATCCAATCGGCTTCTGGCGCTGGCCGTGCTGGCCGCGCTGGGCGCCTGCAACAGGACGGCTGCGCCGCCGTCCGCCGACGTCGCCACCATCGCGGTCGTCGGCGGGCCGCAGCAGGCGCCTGGTCTTTGGTCGCAGAGCGTCTCCGACCGGCACGGGGTCAGGACCATGCGTTACTGCCTCGACGCCGCCGCCGCCGGCGCGCTGGCTGCGTTCAACCGCCAGCTCAACGGCCGCTGCAGCCGGCACGACATCGCCAAGGCCGCCGACGGGACCTGGCACTTCTCCACCAGTTGCGACATGGGCCCGGGCGGCAAGGTGGCGACGGAGGGGGTGATGCGCGGCGACTTCCATGCCCACTACTTCGTCGAGGCCGAGAGCCAGACGATGGATGCGGCCGACAACGAGGCCAACGGCCGCAGCCGGGTGCTGGCGGACGTGCAGCGCCAGGGCGACTGCCCGAAGGACATGAAGCCGGGCGACGCAGTCCTGCCCGACGGCGCTCGCTCGCGGCTCGAGACGCTGGCCGCCCACGCCTGAACCTGACCGCCGTGCGCGTATTTCAGACAATCAATTTGGAGCAGACTCGATGAAGAAGGTGATCGCGCTCGGTCTCGTCGCGATGTCGCTTGGCGGCTGTGACAAGCTGCCATTCTTCGGCGGACCCGCCTCGCCGCAGCGCAAGGCCGGGCTGTGGGAACAGACGCTGCAAACCGACCAGAGCGCGACGCCGCTGGTGAGCGAGGCCTGTTACGACGAGGCCTCGGACCGGCGCATGCCGGTGCTGCCGCGCAAGCCACGGCGCGCCGGCGCCTGCGAGAAGTACGCCGTCACTCAAGATGGCGCGAGCTATATGGTGGATTCGGTCTGCACCTTCGGCGGCCCTGGCGGTCCCAAGATCACCAACCACGCGGTGTTGAGCGGTGACTTCAACGTGAAGTACACGGTGAACAACACCATCACGGTCGAAAACGCGAGCGATCCGGCCCGCAACGGGCAGCATAAGAACACCATCACCGCGGTCTACAAGGGCGCCTGCCCGGCCGATATTGGGCCTGGCCAGGTGAAGCTGCCGACTGGCGATGTCGTCGACATGGCCCAGTTGCGCCGCGGCTTTGGAGGCGGTGGCGGCGGCGGTCGCCCCGGTGGTGGGGGCGGCGGCGGTGGCGGCGGTGGCGGTCCGCCGCCCTGATCGCCTCCGGCTAGAACCGTTCGACCGCCATCGCGACGGCCTCGCCGCCGCCGATGCACAGCGAGGCCAGGCCCCGTTTCTCACCACGCGCCTCCAGCGCCGCCAGCAGAGTCGTCAGGATACGCGCGCCTGAGGCGCCGATCGGGTGGCCGAGCGCGCAGGCGCCGCCGTTGACGTTCAGCCGCTCGCGGTCGATGCCAAGCTCACGCTGGGCGATCATCGCCACCACCGCGAACGCTTCGTTGACCTCGAACAGGTCGATGTCGGCGACGCTCCAGCCAGCCTTGGCGAGCGCCTTGTTCATCGCCGGAACCGGCGCGGTGGTGAACAGGCCCGGCTCGTGAGCGTGGGCGCCGTGGCCGGCGATGCGCGCGATCGGCTCGAGCCCGAGCGCTTCGGCGGTCGAGGCGCGCATCAGCACCAGCGCAGCTGCGCCATCGGAGATCGATGAGGCGTTGGCGGCGGTGATCGCGCCGTCCTTGGCGAAGGCGGGCTTCAGCGTGGGAATGCGCGACGGGTCGGCCTTCGGCGGCTGCTCATCGTCGGCGACCACAGTGACGCCGCCGCGGCCGGCGATTTCGACCGGGGTGATCTCGCGTCGAAACGCCCCGCTTTCGACCGCGCGCTTGGCCCGGGCGAGACTTTCGATCGCGTAGGCGTCCATTTCGGCGCGGCCGATCTGGTAGACAGCCGCCGACTCTTCGGCGAAGGCGCCCATCAGCTTGCCGCTGTCGTACGCGTCTTCAAGCCCGTCGAGGTACATCGAATCCATCACCCGGTCGTGGCCGATGCGCGCACCGCCGCGGTGCTTGGCCAGCAGGTACGGCGCGTTGGTCATGCTCTCCATGCCGCCGGCGACGATGACTTTGGCAGAGCCGGCGGCCAGCATGTCGTGGGCCATGATCGCCGCCTGCATGCCCGAGCCGCACATCTTGTTGACGGTGGTGGCCTCGACCGATTTGGGCAGGCCGCCCTTCAGCGCCGCCTGCCGAGCCGGCGCCTGTCCCAGCCCCGCGGGCAAGACGCAGCCCATCACGATCTGCTCGACGCTCTGCGGCGCAACGCCCGACCGCTCCACCGCGCTCTTTACCGCTGCGGCCCCAAGCTCCGTCGCCGAGGCGCCGGCCAGCGCGCCCTGGAAGCCGCCCATCGGCGTGCGGGCGTAGTTGACGATGACGATGGGATCGGCGGGCATGGCGGCGTCCTTCAGGGTTTGGCGCGGGCGTGGTTGTCTAGATAGTGCGGCGCGGCGGCAAGCGGCAGTCTGCGCTTCATCAGGAGGTTCTGAAACGCAACGCTTGCGCAAAGCGTTGTAAGACAGCACCTTCGCGGCATGGGACGCACTGCGAACTATTCCAAAGAGCACTGCTCGGTCGCCGCGACGCTTTCGGTCGTCGGCGATCCGTGGACGTTGCTCATCCTGCGCGACGCCTTCTATGGCGTACAGCGTTTCGACGACTGGCAGACCCGGCTCGGCGTCGCCCGCAACGTGCTGGCCGCGCGACTGAAGACACTGGTCGAACATGGCGTGCTGGAGACCCGCCTCTACAGCGATCATCCGCCGCGGAAAGACTATGTCCTGACGCAGAAGGGCCGCGATCTGCAGCCGGTGCTGCTGATGCTCAAGGCCTGGGGCGATCGCCACGTCTACGGCGAGGGCGTTGTTCCGCTGGAGATCTCCCATAGCTGCGGCGCGCCGCTGCACGCGCGGCTGGTGTGCGAGGCCTGCGGCGAGCCGGTCAGCGGCAACGACCTGAGGAGCCGTCGGCGTACGGCGCCCAGCGTCGGCGAGGCGCTCGGCCAGCTGTCGGGCCGCGACTCCGAGGCGAACTGAGCTCCCGTTTTCGCGACCGATTAACGATTGGCGGCTAGTTTGCGGAAGATGGGCCAAGTCGCCGTCCGAACCATGTCCGCCAAGGATCGCCGCGCCGCTGAGCGGATTGCGACGTCGCTGCGCGGCAAGGTGTTTCCCGGCCACATCGATTGCGTCATCGCGGATTTCAGCAAGATGGGCGCTCGGCTGAAGTTCGAAGGCGCGGCGCCCGACGAGAACCGAATGACCATGGTGGTCTGGTCCAGCGGGGTCGCCTTCGACGCCCAGGTGTGCTGGCGCCGCGGCCTCGAGATCGGCGTGCAGTTCTTTTCCAGCCGGGACCTGCGCCGGCCGGCGCCGCCGCATCTGGCCGAGATCCAGGCGCTGTGGATGAAGCGCCGCCCCCGTGTCGGCCGTCGCCAGCTGATCGCCAGCCCGGTGATCCTGCAAAAGCGCTCGCGATCGCCGCGACGCTCCCCGCCCTATCGCCCCGAGGTCTGACCTAGGCCTGCCAGTAGGGCTCGATCCACGGCGACGGCCGGAAGGTCTGGAACGAACCCGGCCGACCCGCCATCGCCTCCGGCGGCTTGGGTTCGCCATGGAAGATCAGCACGCGACAGTCGTCCGGCGCCCGCGGCGACTGCCAGATCCGCAACGGCCAGGGCGCCAGGCAGCTGACCCGGAAGCTCTGGCACCAGGCCGCCGGCCAGAAGCTGAGTTCGCCGCGTCCCTGCAGATATTCGCTGAGGAACTCCTGCTCGTTCCGGATCCGGGTGACGATCGCGTCGGGGTCGTTGCAGAACGCCTCGAACAGCGCGTAGCGATCCGCTGGCCGGTAGCGGTAGACCGACGAGTTCCCGACCAGACGCACCGGATGGTACCAGTCGCGGATCATTGGAAGGGCGCCCGGGTGATCGAAGAAGGGATCGAGCGGCCCCATCACCACCACGTCGAGGTCGAGATAGAGCACTGTCTCGTCCAGCAACCCCGCCAGCTCCGGCGAGAAGGAGGCGATCTTTGTCCAGCCGCGCTCCTTGGGCTGGGCGATCGGCGGCAACTGGGGAATCGGCGCACAGGTCACCTCGGCGCGGACGCCCGCCGCCGCGTCGGTCAGGCACACCATCCGGAACGGCCGCGCGAGATGACGCGCCACCATGCCGTACAGCCGGTTCACATAGTCGGGTCCGTACTTGGTCCCCCACTTCATGCAAAGCACGGTGAGGGACGCAGCCGCGGCGGCGGAAGGCTCGGTTGCGCTCACGCCGCTGCGCTGGCGATGAAGCCGCCGCCGAGCACCCGGCTGGGATCGGCCGGATCATAGAGCGCGCAGGCTTGGCCCGGCGCGACGCCCTCCTGCGGTCGGTCGAAGGTGACGCCGACGGTGTCCCCGATCAGCGTCAGCCGACCCGGAACCGGCGCCCGGGTCGAGCGGACGCGGGCCAGCACAGGCGCTCCAGTCGCAGCGGCCGCCTCCAGCGATGGCGCATCGCCCAGCCAGTTGCCCTCCTTCAGCGTCAGCGCCGGCACCAGCAGGGCCTCGCGCGGACCGACGATCACCTCGCGCCGTGCGGCATCGACCCGCACCACGAACAGCGGCGCGCCGACGGCGACGTTGAGACCGCGCCTTTGGCCGACGGTGTAGCGGGTGACCCCCTCGTGGCGGCCCAGCACCCGTCCGTCGAGGTGCACGATATCGCCGGCCAGCGCGCCGTGCGGCCGCAGCCGATCAACCACGGTGGTGTAACGGCCCTCTGGCACGAAACAGATGTCCTGACTGTCGGGCTTATCGGCCGCGGCCAGGCCCAACTCGGCCGCGAGCCGGCGCACGACCGTCTTTTCGAGGCCGCCGAGCGGAAAGCGCAGGAACGCGAGCTGATCGCGCGTCGTGGCGAACAGGAAGTAGCTCTGGTCGCGCGCCGGATCGATCGCTCGATGCAATTCCGGTCCCGCCGACCCTGACCGGTGTTGCACATAGTGGCCGGTCGCCAGCGCCGCCGCGCCGAGCTCGCGGGCCACTTCGACCAGGTCGCGGAACTTGACCGTCTGGTTGCAGCGGATGCAGGGCACTGGCGTTTCGCCGCGTAGGTAGGCGTCGGCGAAGTCGTCCATCACCGCTGCGCGGAACCGGCTTTCGTAGTCGAGCACATAGTGCGGGACGCCGAGCGCTTCGGCGGCGGTGCGGGCATCGTGGATGTCCTGCCCGGCGCAGCAGGCGCCCTTGCGGTGGCTCGCCGCGCCGTGGTCGTAGAGCTGGAGGGTGACCCCAACGACGTCATACCCAGCCCGGGCGAGCAGCGCCGCGGTGACGGTGGAATCGACGCCGCCCGACATGGCCGCAAGCACCCGAGCGCCGACGGGCAGCCCGACGGCCTCGCGGGTGGCATCCTCGGCGGCGCCGATATCGTCGATGGTCGCAGTCGTGGCCATAACGGGCCGCATGTAGCGTCCCGCCGCCGCAAATGCGAGGCGCGAGGTCTAGCCCAGCACCCCGTTGCTGCTCAGGGTATTCAGCAACGACGAACTTTTCAGCGCCTGAAACACCTGGCCCGCGGCCTGGATCGACAGCTGCGCCTGCTGCAGGTTGGCGCTCGCCTGGGCGAGGTCGGCCTGGGTCGCGGTGCCGATCAGCCCCTGCAGCATGGTCTGCTGCTGGGTGAGGGAGCCCTGCGTGTTGGTCACCTCGGCCTGCGCCAGACCGTTCTGCGCCACGACGTTGTTCAGGTTGGTCTGCACCGTGTTCAGCGTCCCGAGTTGCTGGGTCAGGAAGCTCTGCTGCGCGGTCGTGAGCGTTGTTCCGAACGGGCCATTGGTCTGGACGTACTGCTGGATCGTCTGCAGGGCCGTGAACAGCGGCGTGCCCACCTGGTCGGCCAGGAAGCCGGTGCCGATGCTGGTGTTCTGGTCGACCTGGGTCGAGATCTGTCGCTGATCGTTGTGGAAAAGAGTGGAGATCGGCGGCCCCGCAGTGAGGTCCGTCAGGCTGGTCGCGCTGACCGGCTGGGTGTTCACCTGGCCGCCGGCGAACACGTACTCGCCGTTGAACTGGGTGTTCAGACCCTGCACGGCGTCGTCGAACGAGGTCTGCAGCTGCTGCATCAGAGAAGCGCCATTGCCGACGGCGATCGCGTTGGTGATGGCGGAAATGGCGCTGGTGGCGGAACTGGCCACTTGGTTCAGGCCGGTGTCCTGGGTTGTCAGCTTGGCGGCGACGACTTGGCTGTTGTTGAGGTAGCCGGTGACCTGGGTGTTGGTGGCCTGCATCGCCGTCAGCGACTCGGCCCCCGTGCCGTAGCCCTCCAGGTCGGTGGCTTTCTCGGTCGAGGACATTTGGTTGCCGGCCGTGCTCTGGGCGATCTCGGCCTGCATCAGGTTGGTGAGCACCGCGTTGTAGGCGCTGTTTGTGGCGATCCGGTCCATCAGGGCACAATATCAAGCAGTGTGTTGATCATGTCTTTGCTCGCCTGAACCAGCCGCGCGGAGGCGTTGTAAGCCTGCTGGAACGTGGTGAGGTTCACCAGCTCCTCGTCCAGATTCACGCCTTCGACCGACTGCAGTCGCGTCTGCGCCTCGGTCTGCACCGCGGTGGACGCGGTCTTGGCGGTGGCGGCGGCGCTGGCCTTTTGGCCAAGGTCGCCGCCCAGTTGGGCCGCGTATTGGTTGACGCTCGTGGTCACGGCCGGCAGGTCTCCGGCGGCCGTGAAGTTGGTCGACGCGTTAGCCACCTGCGCCAGCGCCGTCGCGCCTGACCCGTCGCCGATCGCCACCACCGGCTGGGCAGGGACCGCGGCCGCCGCTGCAAGGTCGAGCTTGCCCAGCGCCATGTTCATCGGGTTGGCGCTGATATCGGGGCGAACCTGGAAAGTCGTCGCACGGCTAGCCTGCTGGGTGACGCCAAGGCCGAACAGCTGGCTCATCGACGGGCCGCCCGCGCCGCGCTGGGTGTTGTCGGTGACCACCGCCAGGGTCGAGCCCGGCGTATTGGGCGTGAACGTCATGGCCCCGTTCGCGTCAAGGCTGAAGGCGCCGTACTGGCCCATCCCGCCGACCGGCGCATTCAGCGAATTCAGCAGGTCCTGCATTGTCGGGGCGCCAGCCGCCGGCACGGCGACGGTCACCGTGCTGGCGGGCGCGCCGGTTGACGTCGCCAGCTGGAAGGTGATCGTGCTGCCGGGCGCAAAACCGTTCGCATCGGTGGGCTTGAGGCCGGTGTTGTAGTTGGCGATCTCGCTGGAAGTGACGAGGTCGTTCAAGCCGAAGAACTGGCTGAAGCCCTGACTGCCGTCGGTGGCCGGCGTGGTCGGATCGTCGGCGATGGCGACACCTGAACCAACCGTCGTCGCGCTGATGCTGAGCGCGCCATTGGCGAAGCTGGCCGTGCCGGTCGCGCCCAGCGCCGTGTTGAGCGAGGTGAGGAACGTCGCCGGCGTGAAGGCGACGCCGGCCCCGCCGTTGACGCTCATCGTCCTGGCCGAAAAGTCGATAGCGACCTGCTGGGTCAGGTTGCCGCTGGAATCGACGATGGCGATGTTGGTCTTGCCGGTGAAGTCGCCGGCGATGGTTGGCAGATCGAGGCCGGTGTTGCGCCCGGTCAGCGTCTGCGGCGGCGGCACGGCGGTGTTGGCGTTGTGGGCTGCGTTGATCGCGCTCACCGCCCCGCTGACATAGCCGGAAAGCTGCTGCTGGATGCCGGGGACGGTGTTGTTGCGAAGCGTCAACAGGCCCTGCAGCTCCCCGTCGCCGATCTGCAGCGTGGTCGCCCGATTGGTCCCCGCCGCGGTCGCGGTGACGACGCCCAGGCCACTCACGGACGGCGTATAGGTCAGGCTCGCCGCCTCGCCGTTGCCAGCAAGCAGCTGGCCGTTCGACGAGCGCACCACCACCGACCCGTCGGCTTGAGTGTTCACGTTGATCGTCATCAGCGAGGAAAGCTGGGAGAGCAACTGGCTCTGGCTGTCCTGGGAGCCGGCCACGTTGGCCTGCTCGGCGGTGCCCTTGCTAATCTGCGTGTTTAGCGTGCTGATCTGCGTCAGCAGCTGGTTGATCTGGCTGACATCGCTGGTGATCTGGCCGTCGGCCTGGGTGTCGAGGCTGCTCAGCGTGCCGGCGACGGTGTTGGTTGAGTCGAGAAAGGCGCTCAGATCATCCAGCGTCTGAGTGCGCGGCAGGCTCGAGGCCGGGTCGTTCGCCGAGGCAGTGAAGTCGCTGAACACCGTGCTCAGCTGGTTGAGGTAGTTGCCGGCCTGGGTCGGATCTCCGAACGCCGCCTGCGCCTGGTCGAGCAAGGTGGAGATGATGCCTGAGGAACCAGCCGCCGACGAAGCCTGGTAGTTGGCGGACTCCAGGTACTGGTTGGTGACGCGCTGGACGTCGTCCACCGTGACCCCGTCGCCCACACCGCCGCTGACCAACGGACTCTGTTGAACGATCTCTCGCGCGTAGCCCGGCGTGTTGACGTTGGTGATGTTGTTGGAGACCGTCGTCAGCCCGGTCTGCGCGGTCTGCAGGCCCGAAAGCGCGGCCCCCATCATGCTGCTGATCGACATCAGCCGAACTCCCGCCCGGCAAGCCCAGCCGGACTCATGGGCAATAACTGCCGGCCGCAAGCGCTAGCGCGCTGCACGTCCAGAGCTAACCCTTTGATCTGAATAGACTTCATCTTCGTCGCCGACTCCTTGGCCTGGTCCGTCGCGCAAGAGCGGCGCCAGAGTCGCAAAGGCCGCGACCGGCGCCGCGGGCAAGACCGGCGGACCTTGCCTATCTGGCCCCGGCAAAAAGCGCCGCGCACGGGGCAAAGGCGTCGTCCGCTTTTCGGAAATAGCTATTTGTTTTCATACGATTACGGCGAATTCTCGCTTGTGGCGCAAGGGTTGCTTGAGGGGGTCGAATGTTCAGGCGCAGCAGGCGCCGTCCCCCGACAACCTTTTCCCAGGCGCCATGCTGGCTGCATCAGCCCACGTCTCGACCGCCAAGCCCGCCGTCCCCGGCGACGCCGCCACGCCGCAATCGGGCGCGAGCGCGGATGGCTTCAACGGCGCGTTGGCGGCGCTGATGTCGCAGCTGGGACCGCCAGCGCCGGTGACGGCCGCCACCACCGCCTCTCCCTCGCACAGCGATGCCTCGCCGCGCGCCGCCGGCAGCGCGCCGGGCGCGTTTTCGCCGGAAGCGTCCGCGCCCCATTCGCCCGCGCCCCAATCGTCCTCGGCCCAGTCGCAGTCGGCATCTGCCCAGTCAGCCACAGCTCAAACGGCCTCCGTTCAGTCCGCGTCGTCGCCCTCTTCCCAGGCGGCGGCCGATGGGGGCCAGGCCGCGGCCGCCTCCGGCGACACCGGCAGTGCGCCCGCCGCAGGGTCGGGTGGCGCACCGACTGATGCGACGGCGGCGGGCGCCCTCCTGCTGGACCCGGGCGCGCTGATCGGCGGGCAAGCCGCGGCGGCGAGCGCCGCCGGCGCTCAGGACCCCAGCGCAACACCCGCTGGCGCAACGCCTGCGTCGCCGCTCGACCCGCGCCTGATCCAATTCGTCGCCAAGGCGACGTCGGCTTCAGCCCAGGCCGCCGCGTCGGCGACCTCCGGTGCGACCGACCCAACGTCGCCGGC
>DATNIH010000146.1:0-10131 GCA_035604515.1 Caulobacteraceae bacterium
GGCCATTGCCGCCTTGTACGACCTCAGACCATCGGTGGTGATCGCCCTGGCTTTGCCGTGGCGCTTCATCAACCGCTTCATGAACTTGAGCGCCGCAGCCTTGTCCCGATCCTTGGTGGCGAAGGATTCTAAGACCTCGCCATCGTGGTCCACTGCGCCGGTTAGCGCTTCATGAAGTTTGGGCTGACAATGCCGACCAGACCTATCCGTATCGCGAGGGTTCCTGGGAGAGCGGAGCCAGCGGACGCTACGGCTGTGCCTGGTATGAGAGCCATCAGTGCCGGCTCGCCGTCACCCGGCGACCTACAACGGCGACACCGAGGACCGCTACGTCCGCGTCTGCCCGGACGCCGACGGCCGCTATCGCATCACGGACTCGGCGTCGACGGTTAGCCGACCCTGGCCGCTCGTCCGCTTCCCCCAAAAAGCGGCCAATCCCGGCGCGAACTACCCGTCGATTGGTTGGGGACGAATTGCGGGCGAGCGAATGGAACGAATAGCGCCGGGCCGCCTTTCGTTAACGTAGGCGGCGAGCACGCCCCCCCCTCACGATGCCGCCTTCGAGCCCTCCGAAGAGCCCCACTCTCGGAGGGCTCCTTGGCAACGGCTCGGCCAGTGGGGGCGGAGCTGTCGGGGCTCTCTTGTGAACATAGCGAAAGGGCGATCCCGAAGGACCGCCCTAAAGCTGGCTCCACGAAGCTCGGCGGCATCGAATGCGCCACCTCGGGACCGCCCCCGGTGCCCCTTGCGGGATAGCCAATCCCGCGAAGTCGTCGTCGCAGTAGCGCTCGCTCGTTGATGGCCAGCAAGCCTGATCAGTGGCTGATCGGCCAAAGGTTAACGGCTGTGGCGGCGCAGCCACATGCGACCATCGGCGTCATCGACACCAAACGGCCTTCTTCGCGTCTCGGCGCGGCCTCATGCAGCGCCGATATGAGCCTAGTCGGCTGATTGGCGTTTCGCGATCTTGGAGCCTATTGCCCCCCCAGCCCCCCTCGATCGGTGGAGCCGGTCGGCCGACAGTCCGCTCCCATCGCCGCCACTGCAATCGGCTACGCACTGCCCGAGGAACGTCGACCGAAGCTAGACGTTAGCTCTGAGCGAGGTACTCAGCGGCTTCAGCGGATGGAGGCCTCCATGGCCCCGAGCGAACACCGCACGGTCAACATCCCGAAGTGGTCTACGTCCGCACCGCGGAGTAGCCGGGTCCTTCGAGCCTTTGGCCGACTACGTAGGTTGGATCGCGAAGCCGACGGCCGGCGGGCGGCGGCAGCAGCGATCGCGTCTGAGAGGGCCTCGGCTTATGTGGGAATCTGGATGAACACAGACGATGCCGTCGCGCGTGCGCCGCGGAGGAGTTGGTCACCTACGTGACCGACACCTAGGGGCAAGATGGGGCAGTTGAGGCGCAATGGATCCCCAGGCCAATGCCCTCGAACGCCGGCCCTCCTGAGCGGAGGGCTGATCCCCGAGCCCGGAGCCTTCGTGCGGGCAAGATCATTATCGGGCACGGGGACAGCTTCATGAGCGCAGACTGCGTGATCATCGAACTCTCGCCGCATGGCGCCCGCGTGCGCATCTCCAGCGCCGTAAGGCTGCCTCCTTCGGTGGCGCTTCTCCTGATCAGCGATGGCTTGCTGTTTGACGCCATGGTGGCCTGGCGGCAAGGCGACGCGACGGGCCTCGCGTTCAAGGGGCGCCACGACCTCCGCACCGAAGACGATCCAGCTTACCGAAGCGTGCGTGCGCTTTGGGTTGAGCTAGGCGTGCGTTCATCAGAATTGTGAGGCCCGCTCTGCAAGGTCTTCCAGGCCCCCCCCCACACCAGCGAAATCGCCAACGTTCGCGCGATCATCGACTTGACCCCTCACCCGGGCACGCCGTCCGGTCATAGTCTGTGACCGAGACGACTGGCAGGCAAACGATTGCCGCGTTGGTCCGCTTTCCGGCGTGCAGGCATCGTCCGCGGCGGCTGATGACCATCGCCGGCGTCGGGCCGGTCACCGCAACGGCGATGGTGGCGCTTGCGCCGCCGGCGGCGACCTTCCGGCGCGGTCGGGACTTCGCGGCCTGGCTGGGGCTTACGCCGCGCCAGCACCCCAGCGGCGGCAAGGAGCGGCTGGGGCGCACCTCGAAGATGGGCGAGCGAAGTCTTCGCCGGCTGCTGATCCTGGGGCCCGCTCAGCCGCCCGGATGGCGGCGCGCAACGGCGCCCGAGACCCATGGCTCGCACGCATGCTGGCCAGGAAGCCGCGGATGCTGGTGACCGTGGCGCTGGCCAACAAGCTGGCGAGGATGGTCTGGGCGCTGATGGCGCACGGCGGGTCATACAGGGCTCCGGCCGCGGTGGCTTAGGCCGTCGCCAGCCCGAGGCTGTCCAGGAGGTGGGAAGGTCGACGAGAGGTATGGCGCAACGGTGAGCCGGGCCGGGAAAACCAGGGAACATGTCCAAGCGCCTCGAGCGCGCCTAAGCGGGATGGACCCGGTCCGCGAACTCCATACAGGCAAGCGGCCACGTGAACGGCCGCATCAACAGGCCGGACACACGGAAGCGCCTGACTACGCGCTTCAACCTCTCAGAGCCTTCTTGCATCTCCGGGGGCGTCCACACACGGACATCGCAGGGATCGCTAGAAGTCGTCGGTTTGGAGGGTCGCGGGAACGGCTCCCGGATTCGGCCGTGTTACGCTCCCGCGGTCTTGCGCCCCATGACGAAGTGGACGATCACGGCAACTAGGGCCAAGACAATTAGCAGGTGAATCAACGCCCCGGCGACGTGGAACACTATAAATCCGAGAGCCCACAAGATCACGAGGACCGCAGCTATTGCTAAGAACATTGTCAATCCAATCCTTGGGATGTCAGCCTTTGTCTTGGCACCAACGCCCAGCGGAGCCGTTTTGATCCCACGCGGGCGGTCGACCACGAGGAATGCGGCTTTTGCCAGCCGGACCAGCGCCGAGTTCGCTGGGCGGCCAATCCGCGTCCCATGTCGCAGCCGGAACCCTAGCTAGGCCGCGTCGCCTCGGTTTTCGCGTTTGGCAGCGGGCTGATGTCAGCCATAGCGCTCTCCTACCTAAACTCATGTCCTCCAGTCGCCTGATCCCCAAGAGCTAGGCGTCGGCGCCTCGAAGCGAGGCTGGGGCGGGACCGTGCAAGCCTACGAAGTCGGCCCGCCGCGCCGCAGCTGCAGGTCGACCCCGCTGGAGCGATGGGCGACCAGCAGGCTGTTGCTCCACCGATCGAAACCCATCACTGAGTGACCGCTCGCGCCCACGAGGCTCATGCCGTCGGCCGTGGGAGCCCAGCCGACCAGGTTGCTCGGCAAGGCGTTGCCGCAAGCCATGGGGACGGTCAGGGCGAAACTGGCGCTCTCGACCCAAACCCGGCTTTCGCGCTGCCCGACCACCCACGCATTTAGCCCGTAAATTTATGCGGTTACGCCGAGCGGAACGCTTGGCGCACATATGATGAACTGCTGGCGATTGTAGCGGACTTGTCCAGGGCAATGAGCGTCCGCTTTCGGGCAATACCTAGTGTCCGCAAGACGTAGGGATGTCCGCTTCCGGACAGGCGGCCGATGTCCGCAAACGACCCAAAGCATAGTTGTCGTTGACAAGGATGGCGGCGCTCGCACCGGGCGTTTGAGCGCTGCGTGCTCGCCGAGGACAATACAATGTCCCCGAACGCTTCTCTCGAGCGCTCGGCTGACCTTGTATTTTGCTGTGGCATGGCCCTCGCCACACGACAACCTCTGCTGTGACCTTGATCGCCCACCGGCCTGGGTCCAAACTCGCCTGCGGCAAAGGGAGGGTCGGATGGCGCATCATCTGCTCGGCGCCCGTGGGGCGTTCCTCGTGATTGTGGGCTTGGCGGCTGGGCTCGCATCTTGTTCTCAGCCAACTTCCAATACCGCGACGCAATCCGCAGCTGCGCCTGCGGTGGCGAACGCCGCGGCTAGCGCCACGCCTAGCACGGCTGCGGCCCCGCCGGCAGCTGGGCCGGTTGCGCCAACGACCGTGATTGCAAGCGCTCAGTTTAGCGACGATCCCAGCCTGCGCGCCGACCTGCTTGAGGTGAAGCGCGTGAGTGGCGGGGCGTTGCTCGTACGCTGGCGGATCGTCGATACAGCTGGTACTCAGCAGGGGCCGGGCCTGGTCGCGGGTGCGACGCCCAAGCCAGTCTACTATGGCGCTTGGAGCTGGCCCGACCTCTACTACACGGACCCGGCCGAGAACAAAAAATACAGCTTTCTGACGGACACAGACGGAGACAGGTTGCTCGACGTATACAGCGGGAACCTGAACCCGGGTGACGAACGCGACAACTGGGCCAAATTCCCGGCGCCGCCAGCAACCTCGACGAAGGTGACCATCTACATCCCCAAATTCCCGCCCTTCGAAGACACACCCATATCCTAAAGGAAGGTGGGAATGGCGGATCGCCACCCCGCAAGGCGCCGCGTGCTGAGCTGGATCCTCGCGGCAACGAGTGCGAGCGCGGCTTTCGCAGCGCGCGCCAAAACCTACGGTATCGACGATCCTGTCCCGCCCGGCGCAACGGGAAAGGTGTTGCCGATTCAGGGCAAGGTGACGCAGATTCAAGGGCTTGGCTTGGCGGTGTCCGGCAAGTCCGAGGTGCTCGGCGCCGCTTTGAAGGATCTCGGGGCGCGGGCGACTGACACCGAAGTCGACATCGATCTGCCCGGCGATGTGTTGTTCGACTTCGACAAGGCGAACCTTCGCCCGGAAGCCGTCCCGGTATTGGAGAACGTGGCGACCGTCATCCAGGGCTACCCTGCCTACGACGTTGTGATCAGCGGCCACACTGATTCCAAGGGCGGCAAGGCGTACAATCAGGCGCTATCCGAGCGGCGAGCGATGACGGTTAAGACGTGGCTCGTTTCCCACGGCGTCGCCAACACCGCCACGACGCAGGGTTTCGGTGGGGATCGGCCAATAGCGCCCAACACCCGTCCCGACGGGAGCGACGACCCGGTCGGAAGGCAAAAGAACAGGCGTGTCGAGATCAAGCTCCTGAAGCGCTGACGCCAAATTGGCTGGATGTCGACCTGCACCCGAACCTTGCGGTTTTGGCCGGCGGGTCCCTGTCGCGAGAGTTCCGTCCAGCGGCCCGCAAAGAAACGTCCGCTATCCGGCCGGGAGCCAGCGTCCGCTTCCGACCCAAAACGGACCTCGGCCGGACGCACCCAATCATGGCCCATCGGCGGTACGGAGTTTCGCCGTTGCCCGAACGGCCCTCGGCATCAGCCGCGCATTGACCCCGAAGGTATCGTCGTCCGGGTTGTGGCTCTGCCAATGGGTGGTGCAGCCGCACGTACTGCAGAACACGAAGTCCTGCGTCTTGCTGGCTCGCTGGTAGGCGGTCATCGAGCCTGGAGCCGCGATCACTTTCACTTGCGAAGGATGATAGTAGGCCCAGTTGACGCCCATCTTCTGGCACCCGTCGCAGAGGCACTCCCAGATCTCAGAGGGCGCCTCCGCCACTTCCAGCCGCACGCTCCCGCAGTCGCAAACCGCTTCGATCATGACACCCTCCACGTTGGTGGTGCGCAGCTCCGTCAGCGAACGTGGATGTGGCCCACCATGCCTTGTTGAGCGTGCCCCGGCAGATCGCAGGCGAAAAGGAACTCGCCGGCCTTGGTGAACCGCCACGCGATCGTCTTCGTCTGCCCCGGCGCGAGATCGGCCTCGTTGACCTCGGACATCGTCATGCCCGGCATCTGCGCCATCTCCCGCATGTGCTGCGTCTGGAAAGCCTGATCGCCGATGACGAACTCGTGCCTCATCTTGCCGCGATTGGTGATCACGAACCTCACGGTCTCGCCCCTCGCTACGGCGAGGTTGCTGGGAGTGAACTTCATCTCTGTGGCGACGATCGCGACCGTTCGCGTGGCGTGCTGGCCGGGTTCGCCGAAGCTGGCCCATTCCGGCTGACTCGATGCGGCAATGGTCGGCGAGCTCGCCGACGCCGCTAGCGCCGCCAGCCAAGTCGTAACGGCGCGCGCACGGGCGGTTTGTTTTGCAATAGGGAGCATCGGAATCGGAACTCGCCTGCGTGCGACGAAGGTAGTGCTCTCATTCCGCAGCGTCTATTACGTCCCGGGCCTGCGCCAACGGCGCGAGAAGCCGGATCCGGCGAGTGTGATCGCAAGGTCCGCTTTGCGGCCGGGCCACAACGTCCGCTAACGACCCAAAGCAGACATGGGCCAACCGCGGTTAGCCGCTCGCCAGGCCGTCGGCCGGGGGCTTCCCCTCCGCTAGGGACCGTCGTCAACGAACAGCTGGAGCTGAGCTGGGTCGTTCTGGGCGCCCGGGCAGCCGTCTCCCCACCGTCCTCTACCGCCCGAGCGAGGAGCTTCGCGCGACCAGGGCCGCGCCGCGGAAGTGCATGAGTGGCCCGGCAATCCGCACATTCTCTTGTCACGGATCGAGCAAAGCGCTCGGGGGCCCATCCTCCTTGATCGCGGCTACGCGCCAAGCGGCCCAGGCTCCGACTAGGGCGACGGGGACAGCTAGCGCGAATAGCCAGACAGACGTCGCGTTGGCCGTCTTCAGAGTGACGCCCGTCGACCAGCCTGCAAGGTTGGCGAGGATGCCGGCCAGGCACGCCCCCGCGGCGCTGCCCACGAGGCGCACGCTGTTGATCCCCGCCGAGGTGAGCTCCCGCTCGCCATTTCGGGCGGCGGCGATCACGCGGCGGCCGATGAATCCGAACGTCAGGCCGAGGCCCGCGCCGAGCACGCCAGCCGCCGCCACGATCGCCGCCACAGGCCCGAAGCGCGTGACGAGCGCCATCACCGCAAGGGCGCCGACGACGCATAGCGCGCCGAGGCGAATGATCGGCCCGTGCCAGCGCAGCGGCAGGCCGGACACGGCCAGCGCGGCCGCGGTCCAGCCCACCGACTCAAACCCCACGGCGTAGCCGGCCACCAGCGGCGATAGTCCGTGGAGTTTCTGCAATAGGGCCGGGCCGTAGACGCTGAAGCCCATCGCCGCCGCCATCAGGGCGAAGTTCGCGAGATAGCCTGCCCCAACGACCCCGCCCGGATGCCCGGCGTCCCGTGGAAAGAGGCCGTCCCCTGGTCTCGTGGGTAGACGGACGCTGGCGGCGAACACGGCGACGCTGAGCGCACAGAGCAGCGCCGCCAGAAGAGCGCCGCTGGCGAGATCCGCGCAGGCGATGAGCCCGACGCCACCGAGGACGAGCGCAACCTGGCGTAAGGGCGCGCGCCTTCCCACGCTGGTCCCGCCCGTCTCGAGCAGGCCAAGCGCGGCGAGCACGAACAGCATCGCCTGGGCGCCGAAGGCCCAGAATAGGCCGCGCCAGTGGCCTCCCTCGGCGAAGAGACCACCCACAAGCGGTCCGAGCACTGTGGCGACGCCCCAGATGCTGCTCATCAACGCAAAGGTCCGGACGAGGTGTCGCTCAGGGAATATGGCGCCGATGGCCACATAGCAGGCGCCGACAATCCAGCCCGAGCCCAGGCCCTGGACCGCGCGGCCAGCAACCAAGGTCGCCATGTCAGGCGCGAGGGCGCTGACCGCGCAGCCCGCGGCGGTGATCAGGCCAGCCGCCACCATCGCGTTGCGCAGGCCCGTCCGCGCCGAAAGCATTCCCGCCGTCGCGGCCGATAGGATTCCACCCACCATGTACGCAGCCGTCGCCCAGCTGAAGAGCGCGTAGCCGCCGAGATCGCGGCCCACCGTCGGCATGATCGTCGACGTGACGAGCGAGTCGGCGGCGTTCAGCCAGACACCCAGGCAGATCAGCGCAAGCCGCGCCGCCCTTCCCTCGGCGAGGAGGTCATCCCAGTCGAGGCGTCGCGTGGGCGCGGTCACCCTCCCCCGCCGTTCGGAGTAGCTCCGACGAACCGGATCAACGGCGTGGTGGCGCGGATTTGGCGGCCACCTAGAGGCAGCATTTCGGCTCACCCATCTGCGAAAGCGGAGGTTATCGCGACCCTGAGCGTGCGCCTACCGCGCTCTTCTCTGGGCAGCGAGAGCAAGCGACCTCCGAGCACGAACGGCGCCGGACCCAACGCCCCGCCCTGGCGTGAGCGGCCTGGCACCGAACGTGCGCTTTCCGGCTAGCGACCAAGGTCCGGTTTCGACCCAAAGCGGACGCTGGCAAGGCCCGCTTTGGGGACCAGCCACTCGCGCTTGTCCGTTCTCCCGTCCAGAACTGCCAGCGAAGTATGCTCAGATGACCTCTAGATAGTCCTTATCGGGCAGGGGCGGGAACGGGGCCGCGGGCAGGGTCTGGTACCAGAAGGCAACTGTGGCGATGTCGTCCTGCAGCGGCAGATAGCGGCTTCCGTGGGGCGTGCGCCAGCCGAGCGCCTGAATGGTGACGCAAAGGTCGCTGGAAAAGCGGACGGGATCGGGAATGTGCCAGCGATAGAGGCCGAAGCGCTGTTGCGATCGATACAGACCGTCCGGCCGGATCACCTGGGGCAGTCCGGCATAAGGGCTGTTGAATTCCACATACGCCCCAGGGATCGGCGGGTGGAGCATTCGGTCCCGCTCTGTCGATTCCGCCATGCCGACGTCGAAATTGTAGCCGCCTCCGAAATAGTCCTCCGTGCCGGTGCCGCAGATAGTCGGGAAGTCCGCGTCGCCGTCGATGAAGAACTTGATCTCACCCTCGCCCCACCAGCCGGCGTTGTTCGCGCCACGGGCCATATAAGTGCCAACGTACTGCCCCGCGCCCTTCACGCCGTCGAGGATCGTGTGGTCCGATTTGTAGGGAACGGGATTGGTCCGCCGGAACTGGGCGTGGAAGTAGGCGGCGGCGGCGGGAACGTCGGTCAGGACATAGTTGATCTGGTAGTAGAGCAGGAAGCGCTCTTCGCCGATGTTCTCAATCGTGACGCGGGCCCGACTGCGGAACGGCATTTCCCAGTAGCAGTTGAACGCGCGCCCGGGATTGACGCAGACTGCCAGGGAGCTGACGCGGGCGTAGCACTCCCAGCCGTTGGCGAAGAAGTCGCCGATCGGGCATTCCACCGACGGCTGCTCCTGGTCGTCCCAATAGATGCGGATGATCGCGTGGCGCCATTTGCCGAACATCTGCGCCATCCACATTTGCTGGATCGCGCCCGGTCCCTTGATGTCCGCCAGGGTGAGGGTCTCGCCCGGTTTGATGGCGACGGAGGGCGAGACCTTCCAGCCCTGACCGAGGCCGCGGGCCGCCGCGGCGCCCGTACCTTCGACGGCCATGCCGCCGCGACCCTTCTCGCCGGTGAAGTTCTCGGCGCTGATGGAGCGCGACCTGGCCGACGACAGCCATGAGAGGTTGCCCAAGTGAACGCCCAGGCCCGAAAAGGCTTCCATGATCGAACTCTCCTGTGGGTCGGCCAATCCGGCAGTCCTGGCGGGCGACCCCGCCGACTGAAGACCGTCGGGGCCGCCGTGCTCACCGCACTTGGCGAGCGCGTCACACGGCGACGCCGCTAACAGAGCTGCCCAGCGCTGCAAGGTCGGAAAGTGACATGGGGCCCCCGCCGTTTGAATGCGTTTGGGGTCAGCCTAAGCGTCAGCGAACGGCATGTCTTTGACCCGCGGCGCGTGAGGCCGCTTTCGGGCACCCCTTCAACGTCTGGTTTCGACCCAAACCGGACATTCGGCGGCCGTAGCGCAGGAGCCTTCCCAGGACCATCGCGATAGCGGCGTCCTACCAAAGGCGATCGCCGGAACTCTCAACGCGCGCTATCGTCGCCTTAGGGAACGAGTGGTGGGCATGGCCGACCTTCGCAAACGCGGCTCCGCCGGCGGCGCGGCATGACCGGCCACGACGTCTTCATCAGCTACTCGTCGAAGGACAAGACAACCGCCGACGCCATCTGCGCCCTCCTTGAGCGCGACGGCGCCAAGTGCTGGATCGCCCCTCGCGACATCCTGCCCGGCGAGGCTTGGAGGGGTTGAGTCGCTTCGTCGAAGTTCACGCGGTCGGCTATAGCCGCGGAGGCCACCCGATCATGCGTTGCTGGCAGGTCGGCGACAGCACCAAGCGCGAACGCGGCGGCTAGAGATTGATCCGGCTTGACGAGGGCGCCACTGCGCACATCAGCCCGGATCCGTCGGCCGCGCCCAGACCAGGCTACAAACG
>DATNIH010000147.1:0-15165 GCA_035604515.1 Caulobacteraceae bacterium
AAGGCCCGCCGCAAGGCGCTCGCGGCCGGCGGTTCGGCTGGGATCTGATACGGCGCGACGACGGGGCGTCGCGAAGCTTTCGACAGTCGGCGTCACGGATGATCGCGGCCACGGTCGGCGCCAGCGCGCCCTGCTGTTGCGACCACGAGCGAGAGCGGTTCGCTATCGGCCCCCAGCGCCGCGCCTCTGGGCCGGCGGCCCGCCGGGCGTTCAGCGTGGCGGCTTTCATTCGAGACATGGTGAAGACAACTTAACGCATTACTTGGTCGACGGCGGCTCAGGCCGCGTCCGCCCGCACCAACATTTCGTTGCACTTGCCAAGTCCGCCCGGCAATTTCTGCCGTGGGCGCCGCAACTCGGCAATAACTGCCGGGCAAAACAAGCCTAACAGTCTATTAACGCAATAAAATCAATAGTTTGTACCTTCTTGCCGATCGGCCGAGTTGGCCCGGCATTTGCTTCCTGTTTAGCGGGCAAAACGCCCCCGGCCGTCAAAATGACGCCGGACACCTAGAATGAAGGAAGTAGAGCTATGCTCAGCGTAAACACCAATGCGGGCGCATTGATCGCCCTCGAAAACCTCAACAACACCGCCCAGCAACTCGCCAAAGCCCAAAACGTCGTCTCCACTGGTCTCGCGATCAGCGACGCGAAGGACAACGGCGCGATCTGGTCGATCGCCCAGAGCGAACGGGCGACCGTCTCGTCGCTGGATGCGGTCAAGTCGTCCCTGCAGACTGGCCAGTCGATCATCGACGTCGCCAACTCCGCCGGCACGACCGTGTCGAACCTGCTCACGCAGATGTCGCAAAAGGCCCTGGCCGCTTCCGACACCTCGCTCGACACCGCCAGCCGCAACGCGCTGAACAACGACTTCGTCGCGCTGCGCAACCAGATCACCTCGACGGTGGCGAACGCCAGCTTCAACGGCGTCAACCTGCTGAACAACAGCGTGACCAAAATCACGTCGCTGGCCAGCGCTCAGGGCGGCTCGGTGCTGACCACCAACGCACAGAACCTCTCTCTGGGCGGCGGGATCATCACGCTGACGGCCACTGCGTCGATCAGCACGGTTGCTCTGGCGTCCGCGGCCATCACGGTCGTGAACACCTCGCTGCAGAACGTGGACAACGCGCTCGCCACCCTCGGCACCGCGTCGACCGCGCTCGATACTCACCTCAACTTCGTGTCAAACCTCCAGGACACGCTGACGACCGGCATCGGCAACCTCGTGAACGCCGACCTCGCCAAGGAAAGCGCGACCCTGCAGGCCCTGCAGACCAAGCAACAGCTTGGCATCCAGGCCCTGTCGATCGCCAATTCCTCGTCTTCGGCCCTCCTGGGTCTGTTCCGCTAAGGCCAACCGGCGGGCGGGCGGTAATTCGCTCGCCCGCCACGGGCCGGCGAGAGCCCCAGTAGGCTCTCGCCGCGCTCGGCCCCTCGGGAGACGCCGGTCGAACCGGCCGGCGGCAAGGAGAGATGAGCAACACAGCACCCATTTCCGGCATATCGCCTGACGTCACGCCCGCGCTTCCCGCGCCGGCGACGCCACAGGCAAGCGCCGGAAACAGCCAAGCACCTCCCACGCAGAGCGATGCGCAAGCCGATCTGCGTCTGGTGATTGAGGAAGACAAGGCCGCCGGATCCTACGTCTACAAGACGGTCGATCCGATCACCGGCAAGGTCATTTCCCAGTTGCCGCGGGAACAGCTGCTGAAGATGCGAGAAGCGCCGGACTACAGGCCCGGCACGATCGTCGATTCGCGCAGCTGACGGCGTCTTGGCGCCAGACATAGGCGGCTAGCCCGCCCCAGGTCGCTCCGACGACCCGCCGCCGACGTCACCCCCGGGAGACGGCGGCTTTGATGCGTGGGAAGCGTTAACCATAAGCTCACCATCGGCGCCCTAGCCTTCGGTTCGACTGGAAGGGACGCCAGAAGGCCGCCCCGTTAGCGTAGAAAGCTTGGGGCGTCCGATGAGCATCAGCATTCAAGGTTCGGCCGCGGCGCAACTCGCGACGCTGGAATCGCTCACGACCCAAGCCAGCGGTGGAAGCGGCGCGACCTCGCTGCTGGACGCGACCAGCGGTCAGAGCGACTCTCAGAGCGCCTCATCGATCATCGACGTCTCCGGCGGGGCGCCGGGCGTCTCAGCCGGGCTCGCCACCTCAGCCTCGATCGCCGACGCCGCGGTCGCCGCAGGCACGACCATCGAGGGCCTGCTCACCCAGATGCGCCAGCACGCGGCTGCCGCGGGCGACCCGGGTCTCGACGGCGGCAGCCGCGCGGCGCTCGAGTCCGGCTTCAAGGCCAACCTGGCCCAGATCCAGAAGGCGATTTCCTCGGCGGGCGTCGACGGCGTCAACCTGATCGACGGTTCGGTCAACGGCGAGGCGAACGTCTCGTCCGCGACCCTCACCGGCGTCAACCTGTCGCTCGGCGGCCCGCTGATCGGCCTCGGCGCCGACGCCAGCCTCGCCGATCCATCGACGGCGTCGGCCATCGCCAGCCAGATCGGCGCGGCCATCGTCAAGGTCGGCCAGGCGGTGGGCCAGATCTCTGCGCAGGGTCAGGCGATCGAGAGCCACCTCTCGGTGCTCGCCCAGGCCGGTCTAGCGCTTTCGCCGGGCGTCGCCGGCGCGGTCAACGGCGGTCTCGACGGCGATGGCGCGCGCCTCACCGCGCTGCAGGTGCAGCAGCAGCTGTCGCTCAGCACCGGCGGCATCGCCAGCCAGTCGCCGAACGCCATTTTGGCGCTGTTCCACGCCGGCTGATTCTTGGCGGCCCTTAACGGCCTGTAAGCCGCGCTGGCGGCATACTTCCTGCAGGGCGATCAAGCTCTTAGACAAGGCAGGAACAGCGTGGCCGGGGCCATCGGCGCAAGTACGCTTCTAAGCTGGTACCAGTCCTTCTTCGGCGGGACTGGGACAGACCCGAACGCGGCCCTGAATTCGTCGAACTCGAACAGTGCGTCGAGCTCGAGCACGCCCAGCACCACGTCGATCACCGACAGCATCCTCAGTGTCCAGTACGCGCCGACCGCGCCTTGGAACGAGAGCAGCATGCCGAGCCAGAGCAAACTGGTGAAGCAGGCCCTGAGCGGCGCCAACCTGTTCAACCCGGCCGCCGCCAAGCTCGACATGCAGGGCGCCAGCGCTGACTACAAGAACCTGTTCGCGCTCTACTCAGGCCTCAACACGCTTTACTCCGTCGCCACCGAGGCGAGCGGCAAGAACGTTTCCAGCCTGCAGCTGGGCCAGCTGTCGACGGCGTTCAACAACGGCATGACGCAGCTGTCGAAGTTTCTCGGCGACACCAGCTTCTCCAAACTGAAAATCACCCCCGGGGTCACTGAGTCGAGCCAGACCTCGACCGCCTCGACGCCGCAGCAGCAGACCAGCTACACGACGGTCCCGCTGAACACCTCGGGCGACTCCAACGCCGCGATCTCGGCGTTCCAGGGCAATGTCTCGTTCAACGTGGCCGTGCAGCTTGGCGGCACGACGACGGTGAACGTGCCGATCGACCTGGCGAACATGGGCTCGACGCCGCGGACCATGGGCAATGTGGTCAACTTCATGAACGGCCAGCTGACGGCGGCCGGCGTTCGTGGGGCCAGTTTTTCATCCGTGCCGGTGGCCGGGACGCCCGACACCATCAAAGTCGGCGGCAAGACCGTCACCGTCGCGGCGACACAGCCGGCGTGGGCGCTGCGGATCAACACCAGCCCGGCGGAGACGGTGACCCTGTCGGCGCCCAGCGTGGGGCCGGCGGTCTACATCGGCCAGACCGTCGGCAACACCACCGCTAGCACCAGCGGCAGCGGCCAGAACGTCGCCGCCGACGCCCAGAGCCAGCTGCTGAAGTTCGACGCCAGCGGCGCGGGCGTGGTCGCCCCGACCAAACCCACCGACGCGGCCCCGGATCAGATCTCCGCCACAACCCTGGGCTCGAGCGCCACGGCGGTGCAGGCGACGGCGGTGGCGCCGGACGGCTCGGTCTATGTACTGACCAACGTCGATGCGACCACGACCGGAACGACGCCCGCCGGCGGCCAGGACGTGGCGCTGCAGAAGTTCGATTCGACCGGCAAGCTGATCTTCTCCCATGACCTGGGCTCGGCCGACAGC
The DNA here is from genome assembly GCA_035604515.1 of Caulobacteraceae bacterium. Lineage (GTDB taxonomy): Bacteria > Pseudomonadota > Alphaproteobacteria > Caulobacterales > Caulobacteraceae > Acaudatibacter. The sequence goes on from DATNIH010000147.1 coordinate 4,130, forward strand.
GCGAGCGGATTGTCGCTCGCGGTCTCGGCCGACGGTTCGCAAGTGGCGATCGCCGGCAAGGTCACCGGCTCGTTGACGGCGGGCCAGAGCGTCATCGACCCGACCGGCGCCAACAGCTTCGTCGCGGTCTACGACAGCCAGGGCAACCAGACCTGGAAAAGCCAGGACGACGGCGTGACGCCGAACCAGGCCAACGCCGTCGCGTTCGGCGCCGACGGCTCGGTCTACGTCACCGGCCAGGCGCAGACCACGACTGCCGTGCAGGGTCCGCAAGGTCCTACCAACAGCTTCCTGCAGGTGTTCTCAACCACCGGCGTGCGGGTCGCCAACACCCAGATCGCCTCCGGCGGTCCGAACACCAGCAATGGCGTCGCTGTTGATGGGACCAACGTCTACGTGGCCGGAGTACAGAACGGCGATGCGGTGGTCAGCGAGTACAACCTCAGCACGCCCACGGCCCCGACACTGGTCGCCACGCGCGACCTCGGCAGCCTGGGCGGCGGCTCAGTCGCGGGCGTGTCGGTGCAGAACGGGACCGTCTATGTAGCCGGCGCCACGCGCAACACGGCCTTGAGCGCCGGGACTGTCACCAGCGCCGCCCCCGGCAGCGGCCTCACCGCCTTCGCGGCGACGTTGTCGACCGGCCTTGCGCCCGCCTCGTCCGACGCCATCGCCTACTACGGCGGCGTCTCCGGCGACACCAACGCCACGGGCATGACCGTCTCGGGCGGCGATGTGTACCTCACCGGCAGCGCTACCGGCGATCTGCCGGGCGAGGCGGCGATCGGGGCCAAGGACGGCTTCATTGCCGCGCTGAACGTCGGCGCCGGGACCGTTGACTACGCCCAGCGCTTCACCGGGCTCGACGGCAAGGTGGCGCCCACCTCGATCGCGGTGGCCCCCACCGGCGCCAGCATCCTCGATCAGCTCGGCCTGCCGCAAGGCGTGGTCGACGGGCCGGTCTCGAACCTGGTCACCGCCAGCACCAGCGTGGCCGCGGGCAGCAGCTTCAAGATCGCGGTCGACGGCGGCTCGCCGGTGACCATCACCGTCCAGGCCACCGACACCATGGCCTCCCTCGCCACCGAGATCGCCAAAGCCACCGGCTTCACCGTCAACGCCACCACCTCATATGCGGCCGGCGGCGGGACCGCCCTGGAGATCAAGTCGTCATATCCCGGCTCGACCGTCACTCTGATCGATGGTCCGGCGAAGTCCGACGCCCTGGCGGGGCTCGGCCTGAAGCCGGGCGTCATCGCCGACACGACGGAAAAGAACGGCGCGACGCTGCTTGCGGGCAGTAACGAGGCGGTCTTCAGCCTCGGCCTGCCGGCGACGCTCGACTTCTCATCCGCCGCGGACATCAAGACCGCGCAGGTTCAGCTCGCCGGCGCGGTCAGCGTGGTCGAGAACGCCTACCAGCACCTGAAGAACGCCGCGACGCCGGCTAATGTACTGGCGTTGCAGAAGGCGGTGTCGAGCGGCAAGACGCCGACGTACCTGTCCAACGAGATCGCCAACTACCAGAGCGCGCTGACGCGCCTGACCGCTGGGCAGTCGAGCTCCAGCTCCCTGCTCTGAGACTCTCTGCGAGACGGGGCGGCGCAGGGTTCGTTAACCATGGCGCGGCCACGCTAGGTCCCACGAGTCATTCCCGCGTCGGAAGGCGCAAGAGGTGCAGACCACCGTAGACCCCCCCACGACCGAAGCGCTGCTCGGCGAGGCAAGGCGCCTGGCCCGCGCGGCCGCGGACGAGCGCGCCAAGCGCGCCTACCTCGATGTGCTGCGGCGCGACGCGACCTGCCTCGAAGCCTTGCTGGAACTGGCGCGGTTGGCGCTGCGCAGCGGTCATCGCTCGGCGGCGCGCACCGCCTATCAGCAGGCGATCTTCTGCCATCCGTATGAGCCGACCGCCCGGGTCAACCTCGGCAACCTGATGATCGAGACCGCTGAGTTCGACGCGGCGCGGGCCGAGTTCGAACTGGCGCTGGCGGCGAGGCCGGGCATGGCGGCCGCCCATCAGGGCCTCGCCCGGGTGCTTGGGGCGCTCGGCGAGCCCGGGGCCGCGGCCGAGCATTGGCGGCAGGCGCTGGGCGGAGGCGCCATCGCGCCGCAACCCTACTGCGGTGACGGCGCGGGCGTTCCGGTGTTGCTGCTGGTCTCGGCGACGGGCGGCAACATCCCGACCCGCGCGCTGCTCGATGACACCGTGTTCGCGGTCACCGCGCTCTATGCCGAGCACCATGACCCGGCTCTGCCGCTGCCGCCGCACGCGCTGATCTTCAACGCGATCGGCGATGCGGATCTCTGCGGCGCTGCGCTCGAGAACGCGCGCGCCATCGTCGCCGCATCGGCGGCGCCGGTGGTCAATCCGCCCGCGCTGGTCAGCCGGACCGGGCGCGTCGCCATCGCCGACCGCCTGCGCGGCCTGGCCGATGTCGTCGCACCCAGGATCGCCATGATCGCGCGCGCCGGGCCATTCTCCGCCGACCTCACTGTCCCGTGCCTGGTCCGTTCGCCCGGCTTCCACACCGGCCAGCACTTCGTGCGCGTCGAGCGCCGCGAGGACCTGCCGGCGGCCGTCGCCGAGCTACCGGGCGAAGAACTGCTGGCGATCGAGCCGCTCGACGCGCGCGGCGCCGACGGTCTCTTCCGCAAATACCGTGTCATGCTGGTCGGCGGCGCGCTCTATCCGCTGCACCTGGCGGTGTCGGCGCACTGGAAGGTGCACTACTTCTCCGCGGCGATGGCGCAGGACGAAGCCCACCGCACAGAGGAGGCCGCATTCCTGGCCGACTTCGGCGCCGTGATCGGCCAGCGCGCCGCCGCGGCTCTGGCCGCCATCGCCGCGGCGTTGGGCCTCGACTACGCGGGCGTCGATTTCGCCGTCGCCCCGGACGGGCGTCTGCTGCTGTTCGAGGCCAATCCCGGCATGGTGATCTCGCCGCCGGGTCCGGAGGCCATCTGGGACTACCGCCGCGCGCCGACCGACCGCGCTTTGGCCGCGGTGAAGTCGCTGCTGCTCGCCAAAGCCCTGCCTCAGTAGGCGCGCACCTGGCCGGTCTCGCCGGCGACGTCCATCAGGCCGGTGAAGCGGGTGTTGGCGTAGACCGGCCCTTCCGGCGCCAGGCTGACCAGCATCATGTGGTCCATGGTCCCGGGCCCGTTGCGCTGCCGGATGCCGCCGGTGGTGCCCATGTTGATGTAGTCGTGGCCGTCGAACACCTCGTGGGTGAAGTAGTGCGTGTGGCCGGCGAACACGGTGTGCGACCGCCCGGCCAGCATGGCCTGCACCTTGGCGAAGCTGGCGCTCTGCATCTTCCAGGCCGGCTTGTGCAGCACCACGAAGGTCCAGCGCGGATGCGGATGGCGCGCCAGCACGCCCTGCACGAAGCCGAGCTGGCGGTCGCTGAGATTGACCACCTCGAGTGCGCTGTATTCGCCCTTCTGGCCGGCGACGCTGGCGGCGATCTTCGCCTCGACGTCGCGCTCGGCCTGGTCCGGGTCGGTCTGCATCTGCCGCACCCGCTCATAGAAGCCCGCCGCCTGCTTGGCCGACATCGGCGTGGGCGTATCCTCGGTGTTGAGGATCACGAACAGCGCGCCTTTGTAGACGAAGCTGTAGTAGCCGGGCCCGCGCCGTTCGCGCCACGCATCGAGGGTCTCGGCGTTGGAGACGTCGTGGTTGCCCTGGCTAAACACGAACGGGCAGCCAGCCTTGGCGATCGATGTTTCGACCGCGTTCCACTGCCGGGCGATCTCGGCGCGATCCTCGCTGTAGCCCTCGATCAGATCGCCGACCGAGAGCACGAAGTCCGGCTGGATCCAGCTGATCTGCGTCATCGCCGCATCGAACACGCCCGGCCGGCCCAACCCGGTGTGATCGCCGATGACCGCGAAGCGCAGTGGCGCGGCGCCCGGCGGCAGGGGATGGGTCCAGGGCCGGGCGGCGCCCGCGGTCGGCTCGGACCAGAACGCCGGCGTCTGGATCGAGGCGCGGGCGGCGAAGCCGGGGAGGGCGGCGCCGGCGAGGGCGCCGCGCAGCAGCTGGGCGCGGGAAATCAGCATGGCTCGGCCTTTCCGAGGCAGGGGTGGCCAGTCTGAGCCAGCTATGTGACGGTTTCTCCCGCCCCACCGGTTGGAGGCGCCCGGCGCGCCCGATGCTTGGGCGGCGTTCTGCGGGCCAAGGCCGGCCGGGTGGCTTGGCCGGCGCAATAATGGAATGATGCGGCCGCGCTCGTTTTGACTCGCCTGGAAGGGTCATGCCGCCCAACGCCCTGGACGAAGCCTTCGCCGCCGAAGCCTCGTCGATGGTGCTGCAGGGCGGGACGTCGCTCGCCGAGGTCGGGGACGCCGTGCAGGCGCTCTGCCGCCTGACCGCCGGGCGGCTCGCCGAGTTTGAGCCAACGACTGAGGGCGGCGGGCGCTTGGTCAGGGTGCATCGGCCCGGTGACCTGATCGGCGGCGCGCAGCTCCTGGGCGACGGGCGCCATCACACCACTCTGACGGCGCTTCGCGACTCCGAGCTCGAGGCGATCCCCGCCGCCCGCGCCCAGGCCCTGCTGCGCGAACGACCCGAGTTCCTGGCCGAGGTGGCTCGCGCTGCGCTCGAGCGCATGCGCTCGAGCGAGCCTGCCGTCGCCCAGCGCAGGAGCTCGATCCTGGGCCTGCTGGCCGCCAGCGCCGGCGTCGCTGTGCGTGACCTCGCCGAACGCCTTGCCGCGGCCATGCGCGCAATGGGCGCCGAGGTCGCCGTGGTGGGCGCCGAGGCGGTCGACGCCACCGCGTCGTGGCTGCACGCGCTGGAGACGGAGCACGACTTCATCCTGATGGCCGCCGAACGCAGCGACGGCGCCTTCGCCGCCTATGCGGCCCGCCAGATCGACCGCCTCGTCCTGGTGGCCGACGGGGTCGCGTCAGAACCGGCCGCGCCGATCGCCTTCGCTACCGCCGCCATCCGCCGCCAGCGTCTGGTCGACATCATCCTGGTCCAGCCGCCCGGCACGCCGCGACCCTCTCGGTCCGACCGTTGGCTGGACGTCGCGCCGGTCTCGCGCCTCTTCCAGATCCGGGCGGGCGATGCTGCGGACCTGGCGCGCCTAGCGCGCATTTACACCGGCAACTCGGTGGGCTTGGCGCTGGGTGGCGGCGGCGCGCGAGCCTACGCGCATGTGGGCGTTCTGCGGGCCTTCGCCGAGCTCAAGACGCCCATCGACTTCCTCGCCGGCACCTCCATGGGCGCGGTGATCGCCGCGGGCCTCGCCATGGGCTGGCAGGCAGTCGAAATGGACCGGCGCATCCGCCAGGCGTTCGTCGATTCCAGCCCCTTGTCTGACATCGCTTTCCCACTCCTGGCGATGACGCGCGGGCGCATGGTCGACCGCCGCCTGGAGACTCACTTCGGCGATGCCGAGATCAGCGACCTCTGGCGGCCGTTCACCTGCGTCTCCACCGACCTGACCACTGGCGGCATGCACATCCACCGCCGCGGCTCGTTGCGCCGCGCCCTGCGTGCGTCGCTGTCGCTGCCCGGCATCCTACCGCCGGTGGTGGAGGGCGGCCATGTTCTGGTTGACGGCGCGCTGGTGGGCAACCTGCCGGTGGACCTGGTGCGCGAGCAGCATGACGGGGTGACCATCGGCGTCGACGTGGCTGTCGCTGAAGGGCTGACGCCCGACGATCTTCTCTTGAAGCCTTCGGGTTGGCGCTGGCTCACCTCGGGGGCTTGGCTCAGGGGCCCGCCGATCGTTTCGGTGCTGATCCGCTCCGCCACGATCTCCAGCGCCGCCGCGCTGCCGTCGCCACGCGACGATCTGATTGAGATCGTTCCGCAGGTCGAAGGCGTCGGCCTGCAGGACTGGAAGGCGTACGATCTGGCCGTGGCCTCCGGCTATCACGCCGCGATGGCGGCGGCGGAACAGCTTTCGGCATTGCGGCGCTGATCCTCCCGCGGCGCGGCGGCCTATGACGGCGACCGATTGGCGTGCGTGCCGGCCGCATAGCCATCCACGAACGGCGCGCCAGGCAGTTCCAGCACGTAGATCGTCGCCGGCTGCAGCGCGCCGCACGGAAACGACTCGCCGTTTGTCCAGTTGGCGGGCTTGAGACGCGCGGCCAAGCCCGCGTCGCTCAGCTCCGATTGCGCCGGCGCCGGCGTCATCTCCGGGTCATAGGGATGCGCGGCGTCGAAGGCGCCCGCGAAGATCGCGTCGCCCGCTGCGACGTCGAAGGCCGGACCGCCCAGGCAGAAGCTGGCGGACCCGGCGCTTTGCAGTCGCCAACGACCCGGTGGGACGGCCACCGCATAGGTCTTCTCCAGCGGCGATCCGCCGCTTGTCGGGAATTTGGGGCTGGCGACGGTGAAATAAGTCAACGCCGGCAAACCCTGCGCCGCCGGCGTGTCCATGCGGACGAACGTCCACCGGTTCTGCGCCGGGGCCGTGGTCGTCACCCTTATCACGATGACGCTCCCCTCCGCCCGCGGCGTCTTGGTTTCGGCGACCTGCAGCTGCCGCCATTGCGAGGGCTTTGGGTTGAGGGGCGGCGTGTTCAGGCGGCTGAGATCGTGAACGCCGGCGGTCAGGCTGATCGACGGCGGCCCGGGCGTCTCACCGATCCCGCCTTGCCAGGTCTGGGCGTCGATGGGCGCATACCGACGCACGACCTGGCCATGCGGCTGCGCCGCGCCGACCCAGGGCGAGAGCGTCGCCGCCTGCTGCGGCTGGGCAAGTCCGGCAATCTGCTTGCCCTCGGCGTCATCGAGCCGCACGACGTCCCAGCCGCGCGCCACCATGCAGTTCTCGAGGTTCGCATCGAACGCAACGCGATCGGCGCCCCGCTGTTGCGACTCTCGGGCCGACTGAAGGATCATCGCCGTGAGCGGACCGGTGGGGACGCGGGCGATGTAGGGCTGCAACGTGCCGGCCACCTCCTGGATGCAGGCGTCGATCGCCGCGTCGTGCCGCGCCAGATCGGCGCCCGATCGATGGAAGTAGACATAGCCCTCACTCGACCTGTCCATCGTCGCGGCGCGCGCCGGTGCGCCGGCAGTTGCGAGCGCCGCTAGCGTCATCGTCGCTCCGGCCGCCAGCGCCACGAAGCGGGCGCTCGACGATCGGCGTTTGGCATCTAAATCGCTGGGGAGCCGCTTCACCGCATTGCGCCTCATGAGATCATCTCAGCGCAGGCATAGGCGCGCCGCCGCGGCGCCCAAATGAGATGGATCAAAGAATGGCGCGCAGGAGAGTCCGCTCGCCGGGCGTCCGCTACGCCAGCACCCGCGCCAGGAACGCGCCGCCGAGCTGTAGGCCAGCCTGGTCGATGCTGTGGCCGAGGCCGGGCGAGACGTGGCTCTCCACCGCAAAACCGTTTTGAACCAGGGCGGCCTTCGCCTGGTGGAAGGCCGCGAGCGGGATCATCGGGTCGGCGTCGCCATGGATCAGCAGGATCGGCGGCCGCGTCAGCGAGGGGTCGGCCAGGCCGGCCGCGTCGGCCAGCATGCCGGAATAGCCGACGATCCCCGCCAGCCGGCCGCGGCGGCGCGGTCCCACGTGCAGGGCCATCATCGTGCCTTGGCTGAAACCCACCAACGCCAGCCGAGCCTCGGCGAGGCCGCAGCGAGCGAGTTCCGCGTCGATGAAGGCGTCCAACACCGGGGCCGCCCTCGCGGCGCCCTCCGCCCGGGCGCTGGGGCTGGCGCTCGTCAGCGACCACCATTGAAAGCCGCCGGGCGCGCCTGGACACGGCGCGGGCGCATTCGGCGCCACGAACGCGGTCGCCGGCAGGGCGCCGCGCCAAAAAGGCGCGAGCGAGATCAGGTCATCGCCGTTGGAGCCATAGCCGTGAAGCAGGATCACCAGCGATCGCACCGCGGCGCCGGAAGCCGGAACCACCCGGGGCCCGTCGATCATCGTCGGCGCCAAGGCCGGCCTCCTTGCCACGTCGCGCTCGCCGGCTTTCGCGCGGCGAGTCGCTCATAGCAGGCCCAGCCCGGACGAGGGAACTTCACACTCAGAATTGGTCTTGGTCGGTGGCGATCAGGCTGCGACGGTCGAGCTCTGCCATCAAAATGCTCGCTCGCTCGCGACTCTGGGGAGGCGGCGCATACGGCGGAGCTTCGCGCATGTATTGTGACGGTTTCACACGCGGCGGCGGCCGCGCGGAGGGATGGCGGGGCGGATGGCGTTGCTGAACGATCGGCGCGTGATCGCATTCGGCGGCGCCGTCGTCGCGCTGGCGGCCGGACTGGCGATCGCCTGGTTCACCTTCATCCACAGCCACAAGCCGGCCGAGCCGCCGCCGGCTTCGCAGGGCGGGCTGACGGTGGTGTCCGGGCGCGACGACGACGCCAAGCTCGACCCGAAGCGGCCGCTGCGCTGCTTTGTCGGCGGCCAGTTCGTCGGGGAGTTGCCACTGGCGGTCTGCGCTCAGCGCAACGGCGTCGCCACCGGCGCGCTCGACGTCGGCCTCGACCAGGCCGGCGCGCTGGCCGCCACCAACGGCGTGAACTCCACCCTGACGCCACTGGCGCAGCAGCAGCCGGCCCAGTCCGTGCCGGTCCAGTCGCTGCCGGTGATCGAACAGACCCCGCCCGACCAGACGCCCGCCGGCGCGGCCCCGCCGGGCCAGGTCGAGGCCAACGCCGGCGCCAGCCAGGCCTGCTGGCGCTTCGGCGGCGCGGGCTGGCGCCAGCTGCCGGCGCCGCTGCCGCTGCAGCTCTGCGTCCAGGCGCTCTACGCCGGCCGCTGCCCAATGTCCGACGACGCCTTCTACGGCCGCTGGGGCGACCAGACGTTGCGGCTGTCTGACGGGCGGGTCGAGATCTCGCCCAACAACCGCGACTTCACGACCCTGGTCGACCCCTGGCCGCCCTGCCGGCTCGACCGGGGCTGAGGGCGGCGGCGGACGCTAGAGGCGCAGCCGTCGCCGTTGTAAGCTGGTCCTATGACCCGCCTCGCTCCGCCGACCCCGGTTCTCCTGCTCCTGGCCGCCGCCACGCTGGCGCTCGCTGGCTGCCGCGCCCAGATCCAGCCGCCGGGCGATGCCGGGACCTGCTACCACCTCGCCGCGATCCAGGACGGCAAAGGGAAGTTCAACGTGCTGGCCAAGTCCGAGCCGGACATGGAGCACTGCGCCGCCGCGCTGGAGGCCATGCGCAGCCGCTTCCTCGCGCTCGGCGGGCAGAACCGCGACATCGTCGGCGCCTATCAGGCCAACTTCCTGTTCCTCGGCGACGACGGCGTCTTCACCGGCACGTCCTACGAAGGCGCCCGCTATCCGTTCCTGGTCCGGAACGGCAGCCAGCTGGTGCCGGTGGGCTCGAACCCTTCGTAAATTGCCCACAGCTTGTCGGGGCTTCGAGCGAACAAATAGAGAACAAATCGCTTGCGCGACCGTTGGAGTCGCGTTAACGTTCTCCCCGGATGCCAGCGCGTTGGGTCGCTGGGCGATGAAGGGAGCCGCGCGATGTCGGGCAGCGTGAACAAGGTGATTCTGGTGGGCAACCTCGGGCGCGATCCCGAAATCCGCTCGCTCAATTCCGGCGACCGGGTCGCCAATCTGTCGCTGGCGACGTCGGAGACCTGGCGCGACCGCACCTCGGGCGAGCGCAAGGAGCGCACCGAGTGGCACCGGGTGGTGATCTTCAACGACAACCTGGTGAAGGTGGCCGAGAACTATCTGAAGAAGGGCTCGAAGGTCTACATCGAGGGCCAGCTTTCGACCCGCAAGTTCACCGACCAGTCGGGCGCCGAGAAGTACAGCACCGAGGTGGTGCTGCAGAAGTTCCGCGGCGAGCTGACCATGCTCGACGGCAAGGGCGAGGGCGGCGGCCGCGACGAGGGCGACTTCGGCGGCTACGCCAGCAGCGGCCCCCGCAACCAGTCCGCCGGCCCGAAGGAAACCTTCTCCGCCGACCTCGACGACGAGATCCCGTTCTAACCCGCTCATCCCGGCGAAGGCCGGGACCCAGGCAGGAATTGGTCGAAGATCGCTGGCGAGGCAGGGCTAGCGCGCCGCAGGCGTCTCAAGTTTGAACGCAGAGAGCGCAGAGAAGGCGCGAAGCTCACAGAGCGACCGAGAAGGTTCAGGCCGGCCTAAAGCAGGCGTCGATAGTCTGGGATGAATAGGGTGCGCATCCCGCATCAAACTCGCAGCGATGCGCTGACATGCAGGCGATGACATAGTCGCTCGCCTTGGATTCGGAGGCATCGCCCGTTCCGGCGACCCGGATTGCGTCCATTCGGCACTGGCCGAGCACTTGAGAGGCAGATGGACGTGCCGAACACCCGGCGAGAAGCAAAAGCGACAAGAAGAGCGCGCGAGCATTGAGCATGGGCTATATTATGCCGGACCCAGGTGCCTGCGATAAGGGTTAGATTTCAACCTGCCCACACGAGAGCTTGCTTGAGCTTGTGACATCGAGTATATATGACCTCGGGTAGAGCATCGCCGCCCGGCTTCGAGCGCCCGCGCCTTCCTAGGCGCATTGAGCATTCGGAGATTTTGATGTTCACCTTTTTCGTCGGCAAGCGGGACGGCAAGAGCTATCTCAGAGTTTGTAGTTCTAAGGAACAGCGAGACGCTCTCTTCGATGAGGCGGCTCGCGAGGGCTGGTCGGTGACGGGCGGTGAGCTGCCTCGTAATCCGCTCGTCGAGCGGCTGGCATTCGGCAATCGGGAGTAGGCGCGCCATCCCACCGCCTTCGGCGTCGTAGGTGACGGTTGGCAGGCGAAACAGCAGCCTGCCGCGCGCGACGAAGCTGACGCCGGTTGAACAAGGTGCGCGGTGGGATCGACAAGCACCTCCGGCCCAGCAGTTAAGGTGGCGTGTTGACCGTCGCCCTTCCCAAGCGAACGACTGCGAGCGCCTCCCTCGCCAAATTCGACAAAGTCGCTACCAGACCGCGTCCTTGAAGTTCGCCAGGATCGTCTCGTCGGCGGTCAGCAGGGGGGCGCCGTCGGCCATGGCGTTGGCGACGATCAGCCGATCGAACGGATCGCGGGTCCAGGCGAAAGTGCGGGCGGCGTCGACGACGT
>DATNIH010000148.1:0-14876 GCA_035604515.1 Caulobacteraceae bacterium
CCGCCTAACAGCCCGGCAGCCGATTGAAGGCGCTCTGCGATGGCAGCTAGGGGTCGAGGCCGTGTGAAAACGCGAGCGACCCGTAGGGGCCCAAGCGCGAATTTGGTTCACTTAACGACGTCAGCCAGACTGGCTTCGAACTGGGCGACGGCGTCGATCGGCTCGGCAAGCGGAAGCTCGGCGATCAGCCGGTCGACATAGTCCCGCCATTCCGGTGCGTAACCGAGGCGACTGTCCAGCCACACGGCCCGGAAGACCCGCTGCGAGAGTATCCCCTTGGCGCCTTCGAGGACGTTGTCGAAGGTGAGCTGGTCGATGAGGCCTGACCGGAGCTGAACGTAGTTGTCCTGGACACCGGTAAGGCGCACGCGCAGATAGAGGCGAAGCTGCCGGAGCTCTGGCGCCGAAAACTTGGTGTCTCCCGCGAACATGCGGGAATTCAGCTCATTCATGATCGGCTCGCTGCCCCACTTAAGGCCATCGATGGTGCGACTCGCCACGCCCTGGTTCAGCAATGCGCGCTGGTTCGTCTCCGCCTGCAGCACCTGCATGTTCAGCTGCCGCAATTGGAAATAGAGAAAGACCAGCGACACCAGCACGGCAAAGCCGCTGACGAAGCTGCCGAGTGCGGCAAGGTCTGAGAGGCTCATGACATTCCCCAGAGTTAGCCCGAGGAGGGACGTTAGCCGACTTCAATGAGTTTCGGCGTGGCTTGGCGCTGGCGCTGCGTGATCGAGAACAGACTTCAGCCCCCAGGTCGGCAAGCGGTCGTCACTCCACGCCCTCCTTGCGCCAATGCGCAAAAGGGGGATGGGTTCTCACATGAACGAGACGGCGTTGCTGTTGCGGTCGGCGAAAGAGGAGGAACGGGAAGCTCTCGGCGCCCTCAAGCTGCGCGCGACGCTGGCGTGGGGAGACCACACCCGGCAGGTGCTGCTCGCACTCCGCGGCGCGGACGAACTTGCGGCTGACCTCCTGGCTTCGTCGTTTGTGGCAGAGATCGGCGGCGGGATCGTCGGGTTCGCGACTCTTGTGACTAAGGATGAACCGGACGCCGAGGTGGAGGAACTCTTCATTGAACCCAGCGAGTGGCGGAAGGGGATCGGCATGCGGCTCATAGAGGAAGCGGAGAGACGGGCAGGCGTCGCCGGCGCGCAGGGTCTCCGGGTCGCCGCCAACCCCCGGGCTCAGGCCTTCTACGAAGCGTGCGGATTCCAGGCGATCGGGGAGGTCCCCGACAGCTTTGGTTTGGCTCCCCTGATGCGAAAGCAACTGGGCTAATCCGATAGCGGACTCTGCCAACTTCCGCTTCGGGTCGAGGCTGTGTAAAAACCCTGACACCTCAAAAACTCGCGCAATCCGGCGCCGCGATATTGACCCAGAAGCGCGTTTCATTTCGCTGGCCGCGCTAGTCAGGGACTGGCGCGCAATATCGTGCTGCAAAATGTTGCTCGGCCCGCGTTATTACACAACCTCGGTCGGACTCGGTCTTTGCCTTCCGGCCCGATAGCGGACACCCGCGAAGTTGGCTGAGCGCGCGGTTTCCCGACGTTAGGTCCGGTCCCGACTTCCGTCCTCGACGACGTGTTTCTTGCCCCGCTTTCGACGGGCCTATCAACAGGGGTGTGCATGCGGGCATGATGCTAAACGACGCCGAGAGCATCAGGAGCGACGGGCCGTGATCAGTGGATCTTGCCTCTGCGGCGACGTCGCCTTCGAGATCGATGAGTCCGGGATCGTCACGTCCAACAACTGTTCCTGCGCCAACTGCCGCAAGGTGTCCGGTGCAGGACACGGAACTTTTTTGCAGCTCAAGCCCTCGTGCTTTCGCTGGACGTCAGACCCGTCGAAGGTCGCCACCTACGAGTCCTCGCCTGGCAACCACCGCGCCTTTTGTCCGAGATGCGGCTCGAGGGCGCCGCAGCACGGGCGGCTTCCTGTGGTGGGCGTGCCGGCCGGGGCGCTGGACTCCGATCCGGGCGTGCGACCGGAGGTGGCGTTCTACGCCGCGAGTGACGCGCCGTGGTGCGTCGCCGAAGTCACCGGCAAGGCCTACGCACAGGCGCCCCCGCCAGAGTTCTTGGATGAGTTCATGTCGAGGCTCCGCTAGCCTCCGCTGCGTTTCCTCCGGCGCAAGGCTGCGAGTTCGCCGAACAGCTGACCTAACGAGAGTCCGCTTAGGGTCGAACCCGGTCATTGCCATCATGGCCGGAAGCGGACTCCGGCCAAGACTGCCGCTTAGTGGACTCAGGGAAGTTTGGTTGAGGGTGAGAAGGGGCACTAGCCCCCATCTTGGCCGCCCGCCACGCTTTGGGCCGAGCCAAGCCGAAAGGAGGAGCGATTGACACAGGGGCACACGAGGCGGAGCGTGACTTCAGCCTTCTGGGAGGGGCGCCTCAATGACGAAGAAACTTCAACTCGCCGGCGCGGCGATGTGCGTGCTCTTGGCCGCATCGCTCGCCGCCTGCAACCAAGCACAAACGGCCAAGCCAGCGGTTGACGCCGGCAAGATAGCCGATGCGATCAAGGCGGACGCGACCCAGCGGATCGCCGATGTCAACGCCCACGACGCGGCGAAAGTCGTCGCGCACGACGCGGGCGATGCTGTCTCGATGCGCCATGGTCGGCCCAATGCGGTCGGGAGTGACGCGATCGAGGCGGCCTTCAAACAGACCATCGTCAACGAGCCGGACCTCCACGTGGTTCTCTCCGACCCGACGGTCGATGTGGCGGCCTCCGGTGATATGGCGGTGCTTCGTTCGACCACCACCAGCACTTACACCGATCTGAAGACCAAGAAGCCCGTCACGACGACGAGCAACTCGCTGTTGGGCTACAAGTTGCAGCCGGACGGTTCCTGGAAAGTCGAGTGGAGCGTCCTCTCCGACGTCGCCCCAGCCGACGGCGCTGCAGGCACGAAGGGCTGACAAGGCTTCACAAGCTGGCGCGGGTGGGAGGAGTGTTCGCAGCGTCCCGTGTGGCGGACCGTTTGAAAGCACTGCAAACGCCCAATAGCTGACACTCGGAACTTCCGAGTTGGGTCGAACCCGGTCACTGGCTTACCGCCCATAGTGGGACCCCGGCCGCCTTTACGGGCGCCCGCCCTAAGCCCGCTGCAGCACCCGCGGCTTGGCCTTCTTCGCGCGGCTGGCGTGGCGGGCGAGCACGTCCTTGAGGTAGCGCCCGGTCCAGCTGGCTTCGTTGGCCGCGACGTCCTCCGGCGAGCCGACGGCGATGATTTCGCCGCCGCCATCGCCTCCCTCGGGGCCGAAGTCCAGGATCCAGTCGGCCGTCTTCACCACGTCGAGATTGTGCTCGATCACCACCACGGTGTTGCCCTGGTCGGCCAGCTCGTGCAGCACCTCGAGCAGCTTGCGGGTGTCCTCGAAGTGCAGGCCGGTGGTCGGCTCGTCGAGGATGTAGAGCGTGCGCCCGGTCGCCCGGCGCGAGAGTTCCTTGGAAAGCTTCACCCGCTGCGCCTCGCCGCCGGAGAGGGTGGTGGCCTGCTGGCCGACCTTGATGTAACCGAGCCCGACCCGCTTCAGCGTCTCCATCTTGTCGCGGATCGGCGGCACGGCCTTGAACATGTCCGCCGCCTCCTCGACCGTCATGTCGAGCACCTCGGCGATGGACTTGCCGCGGAACAGGATCTCTAGCGTCTCACGGTTGTAGCGCTTGCCGTGGCAGACATCGCAGGTGACGTAGACGTCCGGCAGGAAGTGCATCTCGATCTTGATCAGGCCGTCGCCCATGCAGGCCTCGCACCGCCCGCCCTTGACGTTGAACGAGAACCGGCCAGGGCCGTAGCCGCGCGCCTTGGCCTCCGGCAGGCCGGCGAACCAGTCGCGGATCGAGGTGAAGGCGCCGGTATAGGTGGCCGGGTTCGAGCGCGGCGTGCGCCCGATCGGGCTCTGGTCGATGTCGATCACCTTGTCGAACTCGGCTAGGCCCTCGATGCGCTCGTGCGGCGCCGGCGCGTCCGAGGCGCCGTTCAGCCGCCGGGCCGCGGCCTTGTAGAGCGTCTCGATGGTGAAGGTGCTCTTGCCGCCGCCGGAGACCCCGGTGATGCAGGTGAAGGTCCCGACCGGGATCTCGCCGGTGACGCCCTTCAGGTTGTTACCGGTGGCGCCGATCACCTTGATCATCCGCTTGGGCGAGATCGGCCGGCGGTGCTCGGGCACGGCGATCTCCCGCGCGCCGGTCAGGTACTGGCCGGTGAGGCTCTTGGGGTTGGCCATGATGTCGGCCGGCTTGCCCTCGGCGACGACGTGGCCCCCGTGGATGCCGGCCGCCGGCCCCATGTCGATCACATAGTCGGCGGAGAGGATGGCCTCCTCGTCATGCTCGACCACCAGCACTGAATTGCCGAGGTCGCGAAGGCCTTTCAGCGAGGTGAGCAGGCGGGCGTTGTCGCGCTGGTGCAGGCCGATCGAGGGCTCGTCGAGCACATAGAGCACGCCGGTCAGGCCCGAGCCGATCTGGCTGGCGAGGCGAATGCGCTGGCTCTCGCCGCCGGACAGGGTGCCCGAACCGCGCGACAGGTTGAGGTATTCCAGGCCGACGTCGACCAGGAAGCGCAGCCGGTCGTTGATCTCCTTCAGGATCCGCCGGGCGATCTCCATCTGCTTGTCGCTGAGCTGGCCTTCCAGCGAGCTGAACCAGTCGCGCGCCGGCCGGATCGCCAGGGTCGAGACTTCGGAGATGTTCTTGCCGGCGATCTTCACCGCCAGCGCCTCGGGCTTCAGCCGGGCGCCGCCGCAGACCTCGCAGGGCGTCTCCGACTGATAGCGCGCCAGCTCCTCGCGCACCCAGCTGGAGTCGGTCTCGCGCCAGCGCCGCTCCAGGTTGGGCAGCACGCCCTCGAAGGTCTTGTTGACCTCGTATTTGCGGGCGTTGTCGTCGTAAACGAAGTTGATCTTGTCGGCGCCCGAACCGTGCAGCACGACCTCGTGCGCCTTTTCCGAGAGCTTCCACCACGGCTCGTCCATGGAGAAGCCGTAGTGCCTGGCCAGCGCCTGCAGGGTCTGGGTGTAGAGCGGGGAGGGGCCCTTGGCCCAGGGCGAGATGGCGCCCTTGTGCAGGGTCTTGTCCTTGTCGGGGACCACCAGGTCGGCGACGAACTTCAGCTTCATGCCGAGTCCGTCGCAAGCCGGACAGGCGCCGGCCGGGTTGTTGAACGAGAATAGCCGCGGCTCGATCTCGGCGATGGTGAAGCCGCTCACCGGGCAGGCGAACTTCTCCGAGAACAGCAGCCGGCGCGGCGCGTCCTCGCCCTCGGCGGTGTCGGCCCATTCGGCGACCGCGATGCCGTCGGCGAGGCGCAGCGCCTGCTCCAGGCTCTCGGCCAGGCGCTCGGCGATGCCCGGGCGCACGACGATGCGGTCCACCACCACGTCGATGTCGTGCTTGAAGGTCTTCTCCAGCGCCGGCGCATCCTCGATCGGGTAGTAGGCGCCGTCGATCTTCAGCCGCTGGTAGCCGCCGCGCTGCCACTCGGCGATCTCCTTGCGGTACTCGCCCTTGCGGTCGCGCACCACGGGCGCCAGCAGGAACAGCCGCACACCCTCGGGCAGGGCGGTGATCTTGTCGACCATCTGGCTGATGGTCTGGCTCTCGATCGGCAGGCCGGTGGCGGGCGAGTAGGGAACGCCGACCCGCGCCCAGAGCAGGCGCATGTAGTCGTGGATCTCGGTCACGGTGCCGACGGTGGAGCGGGGATTGCGGCTGGTGGTCTTCTGCTCGATCGAAATGGCCGGCGAGAGACCCTCGATCAGATCGACGTCGGGCTTGCTCATCAGCTCGAGGAACTGGCGCGCGTAGGCCGACAGGCTCTCGACGTAGCGCCGCTGGCCCTCGGCGTAGATGGTGTCGAACGCCAGGCTCGACTTGCCTGAACCCGACAGCCCGGTCAGCACCACCAGTTCGCCGCGCGGGATGTCCACGCTGACGTCTTTCAGATTGTGCTCGCGCGCCCCACGGACACGCAGGAACCGGTTATCGGACATTCACTTCGCCTGGATGGGGCCCGGAGACGCGCGGACCCAGCCGCCTAATGTAATACGCAGAGTCGGGGTGGCGACAAGAACAAGATGAGAACAAACGGCCTTGCTGACAAGCCCTGACACTGGATTGGGCGCCGGGCGCGCTCAGAGCAGGCGTTCATAAAAGCCGCCGAAGGTCCGCGCCCGATCGACCAGGTGGATTTCGAGAATCCAGTGCCGCTCGCGTCCCAGATGGTCAACTGAGCGCATCGGCGCAAGGTTGGCGGGCCAGATCGCCTTGAGGTCGCGCTCGCCCGGCCAGCGGCTGTGCGGGAACTCGCCGACCCAGTGGCCGGCGATGGCGCCGCCGAAGGTCCAGCCGGCCGCCTCGGCGGCGGCCTGGGCGAAGGCGTAGAGCTCGGCGCCGGTGATGTCCGGCGAAGCGCGATAATGGTTCTGCACCTGCTCGAACACGCGCGGCAGGTCCGCGACCAGTCGGTGCTTCTGCACATCGCCGCCGACGGCGTAGGTGCGGCCGACGTCGGCTTCCCATTCTTCGAACACTGGGCCCAGGTCGACGTAGACGGTGTCGTCCGGCGCGATCGTGCGCTCGTCCGGATAATCGGCGGCGGTGGTCAGGGTGTTGGCGCCGGCGCGGACGATGCGGCGATGCCAGTGCTGGACGACGCCGAAGCGCGCTTCGGCAAGGGCGTAGATATCCGCCTCCACCTCGCGCTCGCTGCGGCCCGGCGCGATGAAGCCGGCCGCCTCGATCGCGTCGAACATGGCGAGCGCCTTCACCTCGGCGGCCTCCAGCGCGGCGCGTCGGTCGGGATCGGGTCATCACGTCTTCGCGCATCGCTCGCTTCCCCGCTTTGTCTGCGTCATAGCTGGCGTCGGCTCGTTGAACGAGGGGCGCCCGATGCTGAAGATCGCGGTGATGGCCTTGGCCCTGGCGCTGGCCGCAAGCAGCGGCGCCGCGGGCGGCCGGTACGATCCCTACAAGTCCTACCGCTTCGTTCTCTACAGGAATGGGCGCCCGGTGGCCGGCGCGAACCAGGTCGACCTGCCGGCGGCCAAGGGGGACGTGGTCGACTATCGCGCCGGCGGCGATCCGGGCCTCTTCCGCAAGTCGCCCGGCCGCAACAAGTTCGGGCAGATCACCCTGAAACGCGGGGTGACGCAGGATTCCGGGTTCGCGAACTGGGCGGCGGGCGCTGGCGCAGGGCCTCATGCATCGCTGCGGCTGAAGGCGTTCGACTCGGCCGGCCGGGTCCAGGCGAGCTACGCCCTCACCAACTGCTGGACGCCCGAGCACAACGCGCTGCCGCCGCTGAGCGCCAAGGGCGGCGCCATCGCCATCGAGCACATCAAGCTGGCGTGCGAGACCATCGTCCTGGCGCCTCGACCGCGAAGGTAGCTAGTCGAACACGTGCTGGCTGAGCGCGCCGAGCTGCAGCGCGGTCAGCCGGCGGACGACGAAGATGAACAGCACGTCCAGCGGCACGTTGGCGATGTCCTGCAACAGCGAGAGCGCGCCGGAAATCGCCACCTCGCCGGCGCTCGTCGCGTTCATCTGCAGCCGCAGCGAGACGTTGCCGATGATGTTCGAGGCCAGCCACAGCCCCCACCACCAGCGCAGCAGGGGTGGCACGGGCTGGACCTGCCAGTCGTGACCGGCGCTGGCGCTGACCTGCCAGCTCTCGCGCACCCCCTGGAACGGTTTCCACAGGCTCGCGAACGGCACGAAGAACCAGCCGACGCCCCAGGCCGGCGAGATCTTCATGTCCGGCGCCAGCGAGTGGGCGTTCAGCGACATCCGATAGATCCATTTCAGGCACAGGAACCCGCAGACGACGAAGATCAGCGTCTGCGCCAGCGCGCTCAGGCCCTGGAACACCGAGACCCAGCCCTCGCCCGGCAATGAGCCGCCGAACGACGCCGGCGTTTCCGGATCGACCTGACTGACGAACCGCAGGTCCAGCGTGTCGGCCACCGTGTTCACGGCGTCGACCGCCAGATCGATGTAGAGCGTGATCACCAGCAGGTCGGCGAGGCCCGATGGATTCCTTGGCTTGACCGGCGCGGCGGCTTTAGCTGGCGGCGGCGCCGCTGCGGTCTCGGCCATCCAGCTTCCCCCCGGTGTGCCGCGACAGCCTCGCGCAAATCGGGCAAGGCATCAATGCACGGTCAAGGTGACAGGACGGGCTGCAGGCGCTTTAACCGGCGCAGCGAAAGGGGACTGTCCGCCGGATGTCCGAAGCGTTTCACCAGAAGCTCACGTTCGTGCTCAAGGCGCTGTCGATCAGCCGCGGCGCGCTGGCGTCCGGGCTTGGCATCGACAAGTCGGCGGTGGGCCGGTGGGTCTCGGGACAGGTCGAGCCGTCGGCGCACAACCTGGCGCGCCTTTCGGCCTATGTCGCCGGCCGCGTTCCCGGGTTCACGGCGCTGGACTGGGAGCGGTCGCTGGAAAGTCTCGCCCCGCTGTTTGGCGCGAGCGCGCAGCTGCACTCCGACGCCCGGGCCCCTGCCCACAGCATCCGGCTGCCGCTGGTCGGCGAGAGCCGGGCGACGACGCTGCGCAGAGGCAGCGCCTACGAAGGGTTCTTCCGCTCGACACGGCCGTACGCCCAACTGCCGGGGCGCTTTGTTCGCGACGTCGTCATGATCCGGCGCGGCGACGACGGGGACCTGCGCTTTGTCATGTGCAGCGGCGGCGTCACCGTCGAGGGGGTGATCCTGCTGTTGCAGAACCAGCTGTTCGTTGTCGGCGCCGAGCAGACCAGCGGCGCCTTCGCCTTCGGCATCTTCAACGGCGTCAACACCATCCAGGCCGGCGTGCTGGATGGGCTGCTGCTCTACTGTGCGCTGAACGTGGAGCGCGCGCCGACTGCCTCGGCGATCCTGCTGGAGCGCATCGGCGATCTGAGCGGCGACGAGGCGGCGGACGATGCGAGGCTTGATGAGCTGGCGAAGGACGAAATCGTCGCACCAGAAGGCGCCGTTCCGCCCGATATCGTCGCGCACCTGGCGCGCGCCACCGATAGCCGTGAGCTGCAGGCCCAGGCCGAGTGGGTGCTGAGCCTGCCGCTCTCGCGGTCACGTTCGCGCGGCCTCGAACCACTGGGCTGACTGCGTCTCTTAGGTGTATCCAGCCGCTATGACCGCAGCACTCCACGGCCCCACGTCCCAGTCCTTCATCTCCCAGCGCCTGCGCCTGAATTACGTGGATTGGGGCAATCCCGACGCGCCGCCGCTGGTGCTGGTGCACGGCGGGCGCGACCACTGCCGCAACTGGGACTGGGTCGCCGAGGACCTGCGGCGCGACTACCACGTCATCGCGCCCGACCTGCGCGGCCACGGCGACAGCGCCTGGGCGACCAGCGGCGACTATTCGATGGGGGCGTTCGTCTATGACCTGGCCCAGCTGATCCACCAGCAGCACCTGGCGCCCTGCCGGATCGTCGCCCACTCGCTGGGCGGCAGCATCAGCCTGCGCTACGCCGGCGTGTTCCCGGAAAACGTGACCCGGCTGGTGGCGATCGAGGGCCTGGGTCCGTCGCCCACGCAGATGGCGCAGCGGGCGGCGCGTGGGCCGGTGGAGCGGATGCGCGACTGGGTCGCCGACACCCGCAAGCTCGCCGCGCGCATCCCGCGCCGCTATGCGACGCTGGAAGACGCCTTCCACCGCATGCAGACCGAGAACCAGCACCTGACCGAGGACCAGGCGCGCTATCTGACGCTGCATGGCGCCATGCAGAACGAGGACGGCACCTATTCCTGGAAGTTCGACAACTATGTGCGTGCGTTCACCCCGGCCGACTTCAGCGCCGAGGAGATGCAGGAACTGTGGGCCAACATCAGCTGCCCGATCCTGTTCGTGAACGGCAAGGAGAGCTGGGCCTCCAATCCCGAGAAGGACGGCCGCATGCACCAGTTCAAGGACGCCCGCGTTGTCGAATTCGAAAACGCTGGCCACTGGGTCCACCACGACCGCCTCGACGCGTTCCTGCAGACGGTGCGGGCGTTCCTCTAGGCGATCGCGTCGGTCGGGCGTTTTCGCCGTCCAGAGCGCCTCCCTTGCTTGCCAACCGCCAGGGCCTCAAAGGACTGTGATGATGAAACGAATCACAGCGGCCGCCCTCTGCGGTTTGATGGCGGCGTCCATGTCCGGGCTCCAGGGTGCGCAGGCGGCAGCCGACGCTGCCGGTGCGCCAGCTGCGCCGCCGCCGCCCTCACAACTGAACGGGCCGCTCGTGCCTGGGGTATGCCTGCTCAGCCAGGCAGGCCTCATCGACCGCTCCAAGATCGGCGCAGCCGCGGGCGCAAGACTGCGCAGCCTGGCGCAGCAGGCGCAGTCCGGCCTTGACGCCGACAAGGCGTCGCTCGAGCGGCGGGGAAGCGCGCTGACGGCAGAGCGCGCGACGCTCCCGCCGGCGCAATTTCAGGCCAAGGCCCAGGCGCTGAACCAGCGCGCCCAAGCCATCCAGGCCGAAGCGGCTGAACGCACCCGGCAGCTCGAGGCCACCCGGCAGAAGGTCTTTGGCCTCATTCTTCAGGATGCGCAGCCCTACATCGCGACGGCGTTCGCGGCCCATGGCTGTGGCCTGCTGGTGTCGCGCGAGGCCGTCCTGGGCGGCAACATGACCAACGACCTTACCGCCGAGGTGGTCGCCGCCCTGGACGCCAACGCCGCGCCGCTGTCCTTCGATCTCGAGCCGCCAGCGACCAGGTAGAGGCTGACATCAAGCCGACATCCGCCGATGCTTGAACGGGCGATCGGATGGGAGCGGCGAGCATGGCTTCAAACTTGATCACGCGGCGCCGCGCGCTGCAGGGCCTGGGCCTCGCGATGGTGGCGCCGTTTTCGCCGGCTTGGGCGGCCGACGTGGATCCGGACCCGGTGGTCAGCTTCCTCGCCGTCGGCGACTGGGGGCGCGATGGCGCGTTCCACCAGGCGGAGGTGGCGGCGCGGATGGGCGAGACGGCCAAGGCGCTCGACGCCAGCTGCGTGATCTCGGTCGGCGACAACTTCTACGAAGACGGCGTCGAGAGCGTCCACGATCCGAAGTGGAAGACCTCGTTCGAGGACGTCTACACCGCGCCGTCACTGCAGGTCCCGTGGTACGTCGCCCTCGGCAACCACGACTATCACGGCAATACCCAGGCCCAGCTCGACTACGCCAACACCTCTAAGCGCTGGAGCATGCCGGGTCGCTGGAGCCACAACTACGAGGGCGTCCAGACCAACAAGGGCGTGGTCGGCGTCGACCTGTTCATTCTCGACACCTCGCCGTTCATCAAGGCCTACTACGCCGACGGGGCGAAGAAGGTGAAAGTCGCCGGCCAGGACACGGCGGCGCAGCTGAGGTGGCTCGAGGCCGAGCTGGCGGCGTCGACCGGCGACTGGAAGGTCGTGGTCGGCCACCATCCGGTCTACTCCGGCGGCGCCGGGCCGGACGACCCAGGCGGATCGCCTGAGCTGATCGCCCAGCTCGACCCGATCCTGCAGCGCCACCGCGTGCCGCTCTACCTCAACGGCCACGAGCACGACCTGCAGCATGTGGCCCGCGGCGCGACCCACTACGTCTGCACCGGCGCCGGCTCCCAGACCCGCGACCATTGCCACACCGACGGCAGCGACTTCTGCTCGGTCGAGTCAGGCTTCACCGCCATCGTCGCCACGCCCAAGACGCTCCGGGTCGGCTACCGCGACTGGAAGGGCGAGGAGCTGCACGTGGTGGATATCGCGAGGCCGGCTTAGCGGGCGCACTCAGTTCCATTCCCACAGGCAGTGTCATCCCGGCCGGAGCCGCAGCGCGGCGCAGAGCCGGAATCTGCTCAGCGCCGGCGGTGAAGGAGGTCCCGGACGAGTCCGCTGCGCGGCTCTCCGGGATGACAAGTCATATATATTTGAAATCACACCCGAAACATGTCGGTACTAATCGAGCGTGGACCCTGGAGCGCCGCTACCCCGACGCCGTCTGCACGCCGAAGCCCAGTCGCGGGAAGTGGACCTGGACTTCGCCGGTGCGCTCGTGAGAGCGGCGGATGACGATCTCGGCGGTATCGCATTTCACCAGCGCGCCGCGGCTGGGCATGACGCCGTAGTCGGTGGGGCCGACGTCGACCAGCGCGCCGAGGGCGATGTCGTCGAGGTCGTTCGTCGGCTCGACCGCGACCGGCGTCGCGTTCAAGGCCACGTCCAGCGCCTGCGCACCGGTCATGTCCGCCCCGATCGGGGCGCCGAACGTCCGCATACGGTCGAACCAGGCGGCCGCGGCGCCGTGGCGCGCGAGCAGGTCGCCCATCGCGCCGCCGCCGTGGATGAACCAGACCACATGGTAGGTCGAGAAATCGGCGATGGTCCATTCGGCGCCGAACAGGTAGCGCCGCCCGTCGGACAGTTGGGCGTCGAGCTCGGCGAGGAACACCTGGTAGCGCGGCAGCGCTTCCTGGATCGGTATGCGGCGGGTGGTGGCGCCCTGGCTGAAGTTGGCCCGGTCGGCGGCGAAGGCCGCGGCCGCCTCGGGGTTGGCGAAGAACGATCCCATGTTGGACGGCTGGAACCGCAGCGTGACCGCCGCCCAGAACAGCTCGGTGTCGACCCAGCGCGCAAGCGTGTTGGCGGCGAGGCGGCTGGCCGCCGGAAACAGCGTCGGCCCGGCGCCCTTGTCGTCGAGGTAGGCGGCGATCAGCGCCGTGTCGCAATAGACGTCCGCGCCGACCTGCAGCACCGGCGTGCGCCGATAGCCCCCGGTCAGCGGGATGGTGTCCGGGCGGGGCATGATCATCGGAATGATCACCGAGCGCCAGGGCAACTGGCGCGCATTCAGCAACGCGCGCGCCTTCTCGGAAAACAAGGATTCCGGGTAGTGGTGCAGGATCAGCTCAGCCACGTCGTTCCTCCTGGTCGCTGCTAGGGGGCAGGCCGCTGGTGCAAACTGGATGACCGGGGCGGTTCTGACCAGCCCCGGCGGGACGTCCCGCAAACGTCGGCGTGAATTCTGGGCTGGCCTTTCGGCGCTTAGCGGCCAAAGTCGCGCAGCGGCTCTTGTCGGGCGCGCCGGGAGCGGATCTCAGGCTGGAGGAGGAACCATGAGCATTCAGATCTATACCGGGTTGACGTCGGGCCTCGCCAACGCCGCGGCGGAAGGTCAAACGCTGGAGGCGCTCGGGTTCGACGGCGTGTCCACCGACGAGACCGCCCACGACCCGTTCCTGCCCCTGGCGATCGTTGCGCAACACACCAAGACGCTGCGGCTAAGGACCGGCATCGCCATTGCCTTTGCGCGGTCGCCGATGACGCTGGCCAACCTCGCCCACGACCTGAACTCATTCTCCGGCGGACGTTTCACCCTCGGCCTGGGTTCGCAGATCAAGCCGCACATCACGCGCCGCTTCAGCATGCCGTGGTCGAGCCCCGCGGCGCGGATGCGCGAAATGGTCGAGGCGATCCGCGCCATCTTCGCCAACTGGTACGACGGCGAGACGCTGAACTTCGAAGGCAAGTTCTACACCCACACCCTGATGACGCCGATGTTCACGCCGACCGACACCGAGCACGGCAAGCCGCCGATCGCCGTCGCCGCGGTCGGACCGCTGATGACCGAGGCCGTCGGCGCCGTCGCCGACGGCATGTTCGCGCATTCGTTCACCACCGAGGCCTACCTGCGCCAGCACACCTTGCCGCGCCTGCACGCCGGCCTGGCGAGCACCGGACGCAACCCGCAGGATTGCCGGGTTTCCCTGGGTCCGTTCATCGTCACCGGAACCACGGAGGAGGCCTTCAAGAAGAGCCGCAGGACTGCGGCCGATCGGATCGCCTTCTACGGCTCGACGCCGGCCTATCGGCCCGTGCTCGAACTCCACGGCTGGGGCGAGCTGCAGACCGAACTGCACAAGATGACCCGGGAAGGCCGCTGGCGCGAGATGGGCGCCCTGATCGACGACGAGGTGCTGAACACCTTCGCGGTCGTCGGCGAGGTCAAGGACATCGCGCCGGGGATCTGGCGCCGCTATGGCGACATCATCGAGGACTTCTCGATCGGCCGCGTGGCCGACGTGGAAACCGTCGCCGAGATCGCCGCCGACCTGCGGGCGCTGGCTGCGGCGCCGACGCCCGCGCAATCCCGGGCCACTTGACGGCGATTCTCCTGCGTGGGTTCGTTGTCAGCGCTCGCCGAGCGCGCCGGTCTTTGACATCGTAAGACTGTAGGAAATCTGGGGCGCCGCCATGCCGGCATCCGGGGCAGGGGGCCGATATTATCGGGAAATAGCGGTTTCACGTGAAACAACGCGGCGGCCGGGCGTGCGGGTTGCGCACAGAAAAACTGAGGTCCTCTCGGTCGTCGCCGGGACTTACGCCCGGCTATGACCGGAAATGACTCGATGGAGAGAAGCGAGGGCGGAGGCCCCTTCCGCTCGACGCTGTGCGCCGAGTCTCTTCCCCCCTTCGATATTCCGGGGACACAATACTCAATTGAGGCAGGTCGCCCTGGAATGAGTATTGTGTGCCCAGACCCGCCAGCATCACCGAATGCCTAGCCGTCGCCCCAGACCTCGCTCGCCAGCTCGACCACGAGCTCGAGCTTGCGCCGTTGGTCGTCGAGCGTGATCGCGTTGCCGTGCACGGTGGAGGAAAACCCGCACTGGGGGCTGAGGCAGAGCCGTTCCAGCGGCGCCAATTGGGCCGCCGCATCGATGCGCCGCTTCAGCATGTCCTTGGCCTCGAGCTGCGGGTGCTTGCTGCTGATCAGGCCGAGGACCACGAGCTTGCCCTCGCGCACGTAGCGGAGCGGCGCGAAATCGCCGGCCCGGTCGGTGTCGTATTCGAGGAAGAAGGCGTCGGCGTCGATCTCGCCGAACAGCACCTCGGCGACCGGGTCGTAGCCG
>DATNIH010000149.1:0-5219 GCA_035604515.1 Caulobacteraceae bacterium
CCCGGGGGAAACGGGGGAGGAGTGAAACTCTAATACTTCAGATACGCCCGCCGTTCGTGGGACCAGGCGGCTTCGTCGGGGGCGGTCAGGGCGTCGAGGTCGCCCGGTTCGCTGGTGGGGTCGTCGACCCAGGCCTTGAGCTCGGGGCCGCCGTTGATGACGTCGATGGGCAGCTTGCCGAGCTCGTACTCGTAGGGGAAGTCGCGCCAGAGGTCGTAGTCGGGATAGAGCCGGCGCACGGCCTTGAACGCCAGCGCTTGCACGCGCCAGGGACGGAACGACGCGTGGCCGTAGGCGGGACCCTCGGTGACGATCTGCATGCCGCTGCAGAGCTTGCCGACGTGCTTGTGGAAGGTCGGCTCGAACCAGCAGTCGCGCAGGGCGCAGCCGGCGAGCCATTCGGGGGCCAGGCCGCGCATCTCGTCGATGACGCGGCGCGCGTCGATGTCCGGGGCGCCGAACAGCTCCAGCGGGCGGGTGGTGCCGCGGCCTTCGCTGAGGGTGGTCCCCTCAAGCATGACAGTGCCGGCGTAGGCGCGGGCCATCCACAGGTTGGGGGCGTTGGGGCTGGGGTTGATCCAGGCGCGCTCGCCCAGCGGCCAGCCGAAACCGGGGCCGGCGTCGGGCTTCCAGCCCTCCATCTCGATCACGCGGTAGTCGACGTTCAGCTTCAGGGTGCGGACGAACCAGGCGCCCAGTTCGCCGAGCGTGAGGCCGTGGCGCATGGGGATCGGCCCAGCGCCGACGAAGCTCTCCCAGCCTGGCTTCAGCTTCATCCCCTCGAGCGGGCGGCCGGCGGGATTGGGGCGGTCGAGCACCCAGACCGACTTGCCGTGCTGGGCGGCGGCCTCGAGCACGTATCTGAGGGTGGTGATGAAGGTGTAGATGCGGCAGCCGAGGTCCTGCAGGTCGACCAGCAGCACATCGAACGTGGCCATGGCGTCGTCGGTGGGCTTGCGCACGCGGCCGTAGAGGCTGAACACCGGGATGCCGAGCGCCGGATCGTTGAAGTCCGGGCTCTCGACCATGTTGTCCTGCTTGTCGCCGCGCAGGCCGTGCTGGGGCCCGAAGGCGGCGGTGAGGCGGATATCGCCGCTCGCCGCCAGGGCGTCGAGGCTGTGGGTCAGGTCGGCGGTGACCGAGGCGGGGTGGGCCAGCAGGGCGACGCGTCGCCCCTGCAGCGGAATTCGCAGGACCGGATCAGCGAGCAGGCGGTCGATTCCGAACTTCATGGTGGGTCAAACTTCATGGCGCCTCCGTCAGGCTGGGAGGACACAGGCAAAGCTGCTTCTGTGGTGGAAATCTGGCCGCCCGGGCGGATGGGCCAGCGACCAGTAGGATTTGGCGCCGGACGCGGCCTCGATCACGGCGGAAAGGGCCACGCGGCAGGGACCGGGCGGCAGTTCGAGGCGGGCGAGCTCGAGCTGGACCGTCAGCTCGATCGAGGTGGCGGTGGTGGTGAGATCGATGCGCGGCGGCGCGATGTCGGCGGGCGCCATGCCTTCGCGATAACCGGTGAACCGGTAGGCGGCCCACTGGGTCGACGGGGCGAAGTTGAGCTCGACGTAAGCCTCGCCGCGTTCGGGCCGCAGGAAGACCTCGAAACAGGTGTGGCGCCATAGCTCGTCAGTGCGGGCCGACCAGGCGGAGGGCGGGATGGCGAGGTGCTCGATGGCGCCAGTCACGGCGTAGCGAAGGACGAGGATATCAGCGACGCGCTCAAGTTCGACCTCAATCCCGAACACCGGATCGGGCGGGACATCCGGGTGGACCTTCAGCGCGAGCCGCATCGCGCCACCCTACCTACCCGCTCATCCCGGCGAAAGCCGGGACCTAGGCAAGACTCCGGAGAATGGGCGCAGTCCCGCGAAGGTTTGAACCACGGAAAACACGGAAAGCACGGAAGCTAGGACGTCGCCATCCGAGCGTTCGACCTGATGCGACACTTCGGTGTTTCCGTTTCCGTGTTTTCCGTGGTTCGCCTTCAACCGCTTCCTGCCTGGGTCCCGGCTTTCGCCGGGATGAGCGGGGGGATGGGAGGCGCGCCGCGGGCTTCGTCGTACGCCGCCCACATTGGGGCGCAGTCGACCATTTCGCGGGACTCCATCGCCCGGTCGATGGCCATGACGGTGAGGCCGGCTTCGAGGCTGTCCCAGGGCGTCACCGGAAACGGGGCGCCGCCGCCCAGGGCCGCATCGAGGTCGAGGGCCATGGCCTGGTCGGCGCCGTTGTGGGCGTCGGCGGTGAGGCCGCCGTAGTCGATCCGCTCCGGTTTGCCGCGGTGCAGGGCGCGGCGGACCATCAGGCGGTTGCGCACCAGGTCGGCGATCAGCGTGCCCTCGGCGCCGGCGAGGTACCAGCGCCGCTCGGAGAGGGCGACGTGACTGTTGGAGTGGAACGACAGCGTAAAGCCGCTCTGGTACTCGACGATCGCCGTCTGGTGGTCGGCGAGGTCCATGTCGGACTGGAACGCGTCGTTGGCGGCGCGCCAGCCGGCGTCGCGCAGAGCGTAGGCGGGCGAGCCGTCCTCGTAGGCGCGCGGCGCGCCGGCGCGCTCGGCGGTGAAGATGCGCCGCCCGCCGAAGCTGGCCACCCTGGCCGGGCGGACGCCGGCGAGGCGGCCGAAGATATCGAAGTCGTGGCAGACCTTGTCGAGCATGAACGAGCCGCCCCACTCGGCCCGGCGGCGCCAGTTGCGGGCCAGGTACGCGCCGTGCTCGGGCGGCAGGTGCTCGGTGGCGTCCATGGAGATCAGCGGACCCAGCGCGCCGCTGTCCACCCGGGCGATCACCTCCTTGACGATCGGCATCGAGCGCATGACCAGGCCGATGAACAGCGGCGGCAAGGTCTTGCCCGCCAGCGCCTTGGCCAGGATGAGGCTCTCGGCCTCGGTGCGCACGATCGGCTTCTCGCAGAATACCGGATAACCGGCGGCGAGCGCTTGGGTGAGGTGCTCGAGGTGCAGGTGATTGGGGCTGCCGATCATCACCAGGTCGTAGGGCCCGGCGGCCAGCAGCTGCTGTGGCGTCTCGAATGACCGGCCCGGCAGGATGCCGGCGAACTGCAGGATCGAGGCGCCGACCGGGTTCGGATCGACGTAGCCGTCGAGCCGCAGGTCCCAGCCAACTTCCTTCATCGCCGCGAGCACCGAGGCGATGCGCTGACCAAGCCCGATGACAGCGATGCGGCGAGTGGTCATGGGGCAGGCTCTCGATGGCGACCGCGCACGAAAACCACGAAACGGCGAAACGCCCAACCCCAGCTGACCTCCGGTCATGGCCGGGCGTTCGTCCCGGCCATGCATGCACGCGGTCCCCGCCGTGGCCGTGCCCGGCACGGCCACTCGCCAGCCGGTGTTCTTGGATCGCCGGGACTGACGCCCGGCGATGACCGCGGGAGGGTGGGGTGTTTGCCTTGACTGACTTCGAACGAAGGGTACGGTTTCCGCAAAGACAGCAGGGAGACGCACCGGATGCCGTACGCTGCGGGACGGGTGATCAACGACGCCGACAGCCACATCATGGAAAGCCTCGACTGGCTCTCCAGCCACGCCGACCCCGGCGTGCGCAAGCGGCTCGGCAGCATGCGGCTGGAAGCCGGCGGCTCCGGCGCCGAGAAGGCGATCACCAAGGCCCTGGCGCGGCAACAGGATCCCGTCGCGACGGCGGAGATCGCCAGCAACGTGGTCACTGGGCCCAAGGGCTGGGCCGCCTACGGCGCGATCGACCCGGCCGAGCGGACCAAGGCGCTGGACGACCTCGGTTTCTCGCGCCAGCTGGTGTTCACCACCTTCGCCGGCTCGCAGTTCCTGCCCTCGCCCGATCCCGAGGTGAAGTACGGCGGCGCGCGGGCGCTCAACCGGGCGATGGCCGACTTCTGCGCGGCCGACAAACGCCTGATCGGCGTCGGCGTCGCGCCGCTGGACGACCCGGAGCGGGCGCTGGTCGAGATCGATGCGGCGATCAAGGCGGGCGTCGGGGCGATCTGGATCCCGGCGGCGCCGGCCGGCGAACGCTCACCCGGCCACCCGGACCTCGATCCGATCTGGCGACGGCTCAGCGAGGCCGGCGTGCCGTTCGTGCTGCACGTGGGCGCCGCCTCCCCGTCCCTGCCGCCGGCCTATCACAAGAACGGTCATCCGCGGCCGAAGGACTGGCTCGGCGGCGGCGAGAACCTGCGCGCCAAGGACTATTTTTCGCTGTGCTTCGCGCCGCAGAACTTCCTCTGCGCGTTGGCGCTGGACGGCGTGTTCGACCGCTTCCCCGCCCTGCGCGGCGGCGTCATCGAGCTGGGCGCCGGCTGGGTGCCGGACTTCCTGCGCCGGCTTGACCAGGCGTGGAAAGGCTGGCGCAAGACCGACCCGGTGGTCGGGGGCCTCTCGATGCCGCCCTCGGAGTTCATCCGCCGTGCGGTCCGCTTCACCCCGTTCGCCACCGAGAACGCCGGAACCATCATCCGCGAGGGCGGGGCCGAACTGTTCCTGTTCTCGTCGGACTACCCGCACCCGGAAGGCACCAAGAACCCGATCGAGCGGTTCGAGACCAGCTTCGAAGGCCTCGACGAGGAGGCCAAGGACCGCTTCTACCGCCGCAACTTCGAGGATCTGTTCGCGTCGTAGGCCGGAGCGGCCGACTCGTAAGGATCTGTTCGGCCGCCGACGCCCGAAAGGAAGTTGGACCGCGGAGAACGCGGAGATGCGCGGAGCGGGCAATGGATGAAGCGGCCGTGGTGACCCGCCGGGCGACGCCGTTTGGCCATCGTCGTCTGGCCCGCGCTCGGTGGCTCCGCGTATCTCCGCGATCTCCGCGGTTATCCCTTCGATAGGATCGCCAGGGTGATGATGACGAGAACCTACAGCGAAGCGCCGAACTCGCGCTCGATCAGGCCGGCGAAGGCGATCGGCGTGCGGTCCTCGTAGCGCGGACCGATGATCTGAACGCCGACCGGAAGGCCCGCCTTGGTCTTGCCGATTGGCGCGCAGGTGGCGGGCAGACCCGGGAAGGTGGCGATGCCCGACCAAGCGATTTGGGCGCCGTAGGGCGTGGCCTCGCCGTTGATGGTCAGCCGCCGCTTCGACCAGTCCGGCTCATCGGTGTGGGGGAAGGCGGCTGTGCCAAACGGCGGGGCTATGACGACGTCGAAGGTTTCGAACAGCTCGCTCCACTGCGCCTGCGCCCTGGCCATGGCGTCAAGCCCAGCCATGTAGCCGAAGGTGTCGA
>DATNIH010000150.1:0-15762 GCA_035604515.1 Caulobacteraceae bacterium
AGTTCGGTGAGGTCGGTCTGCGCGTAACCGGCGAAGTACGGCTCGTGGAAGTAAGCCGGGAACGCCTCCAGCAAACGGCCGAGGCGCGGCTCGTCGACCGGCTGGATTGAGTCGGCCAGCGCGAAGTAACCGCCGGGCTTCAGCACCCGGGCGATCTCGGCGGCCACCACCGGGCGCACCTTGGGCGGCAGTTCGTGGAACAGGTAGACGCAGGTCAGCGCATCCAGGCTGGCGTCGGCGAGCGGCAGCTGCTCGGCCTTGCCCTGGACGAAGGCGGCGCCGGGTGCGACGGCTCTGGCCTGGGCGAGGTAGGCCGGCGAGAGGTCGAGGCCGAGCAGCCGGGCGCGCGGGAACGCCGAGCCGAGGTCGCCGAGGAAGCCGCCGGCGCCGCAGGCGAGGTCCAGCACGGCGAGGCCGCGGTGGTCGCGGGTCTTCCAGGCCCGGGCCAGCAGCGAGAGCGCCCGGCGGCGCATCGCCCCGGCGGTGCCGGCGAACAAGGCCTCCACCTGAGCCTCGTAGCGACCCGCGCTCTCGGCGGTGAACCAGCCGCCGCTCTGGAAGTGGAAGTTCTGGCGATAGTAGGCCGGATAGGTCGGCGGCGCCTCAGCCCGCACCTCAGCGCGGTCGCCGCGGCGGCGGCGCGCCTCGACCGCCATGGCGTCGGCGATGAAGTCGGCGGTGCGGCGGATCGCAGCGAGCGGATCGGCGGGACGGTCGTCCATCGCCGGGTAGAGCCCGGCGGCGACGTCGGCCGCGTCCTTCTCGAACGCGGACAGCCAGGCGCGGCGGACGAAACCGGCGGGCGGCGCCTCGGCGGTGGACGCGAACTGGGCCGGCTTGGCGTCGCTGGGCCGCGCCAGGGCCCTGGCAGCGACCCCGGCGGCGCCCCACCAGAGCGCCTTGGCGGCGGCGCGGGCGGCATGGGCGCGGGTGTCGGAGGCGAAGGCGCGACGGCCGGGCTCTGCCTTTGGTTCAGCCGCCGACGCAGGCTCAGGCTTCGTCTCGCTCAACCGCCGCTCCTCTCGAACACGCCAACCAGCTCTACATGGGGCGACCAGAGGAACTGATCCACCGGCAGCACGCGCGCCAAGGTGAAACCGGCGTCGGTCAGAATTCGGGCGTCCCTGGCGAAGGTGGCGGGATTGCACGACACCGAGGCGATGCGGGCCAGGCCGGACCGGGCAAGCTCGCGGTGCTGCTCGGCTGCGCCGGCGCGCGGTGGGTCGATGACGGCGGCTTCAAGGCGCTTGAACTCGGCGGCCCGCACCGGGCGGCGGGCCAGATCGCGGGCCTCGGCGGCGATCGCCTTCAGCCCCGGGGTCGAGCCACGCGCGGCGTTCAGGGCGGCGACGGCAGGCGCCGAGACGTCGTAGGCGGAGACCGCGGCGTGCTCGGCCAGGCGCAGGGCGAAAGCGCCGACGCCGCAGTACAGGTCGGCGATGGACCGGGCGCCCGCCAGCGCTTCGCTGACGAACGCGGCCATCGCGCCCTCAGCCGCGGTGACGGCTTGCAGAAAGCCGCCTGCCGGCAGAGCGACGCTGGCGCGGCCCACCCGGACCATCGGCGCGCGCGCCTGGTACAGCACCTCGCCGGCGAGGGTGACGCGGGCGAAGTCGGCGGCGGCGGCCGCCTCGGCGATACGGCTGCGGGCGTTGGCCGAGAGCGCGCCTGTTCGGCGCTCGACGCCGGTGATGTCGACGTCGATCCCGGTGTCGGTGGCCGTGACGTGTAGCGTCGGCGCGGACTTCGGCTGCTCGAACAGCGGCGCGGCGAGCAGCCTGAAGGCGGGGAAGGCGGCGACCAGCGAAGGCTCGGCGATCGTACAGACCTCGATCGGGGCCAGCCGCCAGGAGCGGCGCGCCTTGAAGCCGATCAGCGCGCCGCCCGGAACCTGCCGCGCATGCAGCGCCAGGCGTCGGCGCGAGCCTGGCTGGGCGGAAAACGGCGGCAGGATCAGCGTCTCGATCCGTTCGCGACCGAGCGCCAGGCGGATCTGCTCGGCCTTCCAGGCGAGGTAAGGCTCGCGGCGCCAGTGCTGCAGCGCGCAGCCGCCGCAGTCGCCGAAGTGGGGACAAGGTGGCGTGACACGGTCGGCGCTGGGCGTCAGCACCTCGATCAGTTCGGCGCGATCGGCGGCGACGGCGGCCAGCACCCGCTCTCCGGCCAACGCGCGCGGCACGAACACCGGCCCAGACGCCACGCCGCCGCCAGCGACACCCTCGCCTTGGGCGCCGACGCTACCGATCACGAGTTCGCGCGTTTCAGGATTGGGACCCGCGGTCTCTCTGGTCTGACGCCTTGGCCGCATGACCAGCGGCATCTGGAAGAAGCCGCGGCGGGTCAAGTGTCATTCGGTCCGAAAGCCCTCTCATGAAGTCCGCCCTCATCTGCGCCGCAGCGCTCGCCGTGAACTTGATCGCCTCGTCCCTGCCGGCAGCCGCGCAACCGCCCGACGCCGCCTGGAACGGCGACGTCTGCCACCAGGAACGCGCTGGGGCGGCGCATCGCGGAACCTTCCTGGGGGCGCTGTTTGGCGGCATCTTCGGCTCGGCGATCGCCGGGCGTCACAACCGCGCGGCGGGCGCGGTGATCGGCGGGACCGCCGGGGCCGTGATCGGCCACGCAGGCGGCGCCGCTTCGGTGCAGTGCCAACCCTACCCGCCGCGCATCGAAGCGCACGGCGGCGCTTGCCACTGGGTCAGCGAGTACTACGACGACGCCGCGCACGCGTTCGAGGTCTGCCAGGATCCCGACGGCGTCTGGCGTCCCAGCGGACGCAGCTAGCGGCCTGCTCGTCCCGTCAGGCGGGGCGCGGGTGAATCGGGACACCAAGCGGCCGCCTGACGATCCGGTTGCAGGCGCCGGTGCGAGCGATGTTCACGCCGTTTTCCGACGCGGTGCAGGCGTTGGTGTAGGTCTTGCCGTTGCAGCCGCACACAGGATCCTCGATGAAATCGCAGAACCGCGGCTTGCGAGCGCAGACGCCCCAGGCGCCCGGCCGCTGGCAGACGCCCGTGGCTTTCTGGCAGTAAAAGCCCGCGTCGCACCGGATATGACGTGGGCCGTCGCAGCGCGGCGCCGCCTGGGCGGCTGCGCCAGCGGCGAACAGGGCCAGCCCCGCGACGACGGCGAGGAGGATCCGGATCAAGATAGGCCTACTCCGCATGGCGGTGTTCCTCTTCGTTCCTCGCTAGGGTTTCGGCGCCCCGCATTTGCCGGGGTGGGCGACACTGGCGCCGGCGCGCTCCGCCTGGCAGGTGTTGGCGTAGGTGCGTCCATCGCAGCCACAGACGCCGATCCAGATGTCCGGGCAGATGCGCGGCCGCGCCTGGCAGACGCCGACCCCGTCTCTGGAGCGGCAGGCCAGGCCACCCACATGACAATAGGCGGCGGGACCGCAGGCCAAGTGGTTGGGACCGCCGCACCGTCTGGCTGCGGACGCCGCCGGTCCGAGCGAGAGCGCGATCAGCAAAGCCGTCGAGGCCGCTAGGGTCCATCGCGCCACGCGCCGATCCAGCACCATCACCGGCCTCCTCGCGGCTGGTTCAGTTTCGACAGTCTAGCTCAAAACGGTGCGTGCCGTAAGGGCGCGGTGGCCGGGCTTCGGGCTAGTGGAGGCCGCGCAGGTAGACCGTGCGCAGGACGGTCTGATCGAGGTTGCACTGGTCGATCTCGACGAACTGCAGGCTGCCTCCAGCCTCGTCGTCGCCGGCGTGATCGCACTTGGCCTTGGTGCGCCGCAGCCATGCCCGCTCGTCATCGCGCAGTTGGACTTTCTCGGGCGCGCCGCGACTCGCGATCAACGCCTGGTAAGCCTGGTTCAGCGACTTATCCCAGGCGTCGTACTCATCGTGAATACAATCGCGCGTCTGCATGGTCGCCATCGCGGTGCTCATGCAATCGTTGTAGGTCTTGGAATAATACTGGTCCGCCTTCGGCGCGGCGCTCGCGAGGACGGGAGCGAGTAGAGCGGCGACAACGAAGGGCGCGATCCGGCCAACGGTCATGCCGCCCCCTCGGGTGCGAACAGCTTCTTCAGCTCGTTCTTCAGGATCTTGCCGTTGGCGTTGCGCGGCAGGGTCTCATGCCAGAACAGGATCTTCACCGGCACCTTGAAAGCCGCCAGGCGCTCGGCGACGAATGCGCGCAGTTCGCGCTCTGTGGCCTCGGCGCCCGGTTTCAGGGTGACGACGGCGCCCGGCTCCTCGCCCAGAGTCTTGTGCGGGATGCCCACCAGCGCCGCGTCCATCACCGCCGGATGGTCATAGAGGACGTTCTCCACCTCGATGCAGTAGATGTTCTCGCCGCCGCGGATCAGCATGTCCTTGGCGCGGTCGATGATGAAGCAGAAGCCTTCCTCGTCCAGCCGCGCCAGGTCGCCGGTCTTCACCCAGCCTTCGTGGAATGTCTCGGCGGTGGCCTCGGGCTTGTTCCAATAGCCCTTCACCACCTGCGGGCCCTTGCACCACAGCTCGCCGACCTCGCCGATCGGCAGCTCGCGGTCGCCCTCGACGGTCATGATCTTGAGGTCGGTGACCGGCACCGGGGGACCGCAGCTGTCGGGGCGGTGCTCGTAGTCTTCCGCGCCGTTGCTGGTGGCCGTGGCGGAGGTCTCGGTCATGCCCCAGCCGTTGCCGGCGGCGGACTTGGGAAAGGTCTCCCTGATCTTGCGCACCAGCTCGGGCGCCGATGGCGCGCCGCCGTAGGCGACGCTCTCCAGCGACGACAGGTCGTAGTTCTTGCGCAGCGGGTGCTCGATCAACTGCCAGGCGATGGTCGGCACCCCGCCGGCCGACTGGATCTTCTCCCGCTCGATCAGCTCGAACGCCCGCACCGGGTCCCAGCGGCGCATCATCACCAGCTTGCCGCCGGCGAAGCAGGTCGGGTTCAGAATCGCGACACTGCCGGTGGCGTGGAAGAACGGCACCGAGAGCAAGGTCGAGCGCTGCGGCGCGCCGGGGTCTGGCGCCGGCGGGGTCTCGCCGCGGCGCAGGAACGTGCGTTGCCCGGCGCTGGCGGCGGCCATGATGTTGGAGTTGATGTTGCGCTGGGTGGCCAGCGCGCCCTTCGGCTTGCCGGTGGTGCCGGAGGTATAGAAGATGGTGGCGTCGTCCTCGGGGTGAATCTCCGCCGGCGGCAAGGCGCGGTCAGGCAGGTCCTTCCAGGCCGCGGGCTCGCCCAGCACGTCTTCCAGCTTGCCGATCAGCGGGTTGGCGATCTCCTCGCGCGATCGGGCGACGTAGATCCGCTTCAGGTCCGGGCAATGCTCCAGATGCTCGTTGATCCGTTCCAGCCGCTCGTTGTCGACGACGGCGACCTTGGAACCGCTGTCGACCAGGCCGTACTCGAGCTCGGGGCCGGTCCACCAGGCGTTCAGCGGCGTCACGATCGCGCCCAGCGCGGCGGCGGCGTAGAAGGCGACCGGCCATTCGGGCAGGTTGCGCATGATGATCGCAACCCGGTCGCCCTTGACGACGCCCACGTCCGCCAGTTCCAGCGCCAACGCCGCCGCCGCGCGGAAAAAGGCCTCGTAGCTGACCCGCTCGTCCTCGTGGACCAGGAAGATCTTATCGCCATGCGCGCGGCCCATCTCAGCGACCGATCGCAGCGACGGCGGCAGGTTCTTCCACACCCGGGTCGGCACGCCGCGGATCACCAGCTCCTCCATCTCGCACGGCATGCCGGGCGCGGTGATGATGCGGTTGGCCTCTGCGATCGACATCGCCGGCCAAGGTTCGCCAACGCCGGCCGGGGCCGCGGCTTCACTCGCCTGCGCGGAATCACTCATGGGGACCGTCTTTTCCTCGATGGGGCGCGGTTCCTGGCGCCCGTTCTGGGTGGGTGAACAAGCATAAGGTACGACGCGATGCAAACCCTGGCCAGGCGCGCGCGACGTCGCCCTAGCCGACGGCTTCGAGCCGTCTCAGCGCCGTATCCAGGCGACTCTTGGCGGCTTCGGCCTCGGCGAGGCGTTCGCGGTTCTCTTCCACCACGTCTTCCGGCGCGCGGGTGACGAAGTCGGGGTTGGCGAGCTTCTTGGCGGTGCGGTCGATGTCGCCGGCCAGGACCGCGACTTCCTTGGCCAGCCGCGCCTTCTCGGCCGCGAGGTCGATGAACTCGGCGACTGGCAGCGAGAACGAGGCGCCCTCGGCCCGGAACGGCACCGCGCCGGCCTCAGCGTCGTCGAAGCGGATCTCGCCGACGCGCAGCATCTGGCGGATCGCCTCCGCATTCTCGCCGAGGATGCGGCGTTCCCGCGGCCCGGCCTCGGTGACCAACAACGGCGGTTTGGCCGCAACCGGCACATTGAGCTCCGATCGCACCGAGCGGCCCTCGCCGATCACGGCCAGCACCAGCGCCATCTCCGCGGCGGCCGCGTCGTCGGCGTAGCTGTCCGGCAGCGCCGGCCAGGGCGCGGTGATCAGCATCGTCTCGCGCGGCGGGCCAGCTTCCGCGGTCTTCTCCCACAGCTCCTCGGTCATGAACGGCATGATCGGGTGCAGCAGTTTCAGGATCACATCCAGCGTCCAGGCGGTCATGGCGCGGGTCTCTGTCGCCGCCTCGCCGCCGGCCGCCAGCAGCGGCTTGGCGAGCTCCAGATGCCAGTCGCAGAACACGTTCCAGATGAAGCGGTAGAGCTGGCCGGCGGCCTCTTCCATCTGCGCCGCCTCCAGCGCCGCGGTGACGGCGCAGGCGGTCTTCAGCGCCTCGCCGCGGATCCAGCGGTTCTGCACGTGGCGCACGCCAGCCGGATCGAACCCGTCGACGCGCTCGCAGCCGTTTATCTGGCAGAACC
Source organism: Caulobacteraceae bacterium (assembly GCA_035604515.1). Taxonomy (GTDB): domain Bacteria; phylum Pseudomonadota; class Alphaproteobacteria; order Caulobacterales; family Caulobacteraceae; genus Acaudatibacter. The sequence goes on from DATNIH010000150.1 coordinate 6,797, forward strand.
GGGCGGCGTTCCACAGCTTGGTGCCGAAATTGCGATAACCTTCAATGCGCTGTCGCGAGAGGCGGATATCCCGCACCTGGCCCGACAAGGCGACGACGGTGAAGCGCAGCGCGTCGGCGCCGTAGTCGTCGATCAGCTCCAAGGGGTCGACCACATTGCCCTTGGTCTTGGACATCTTCTGCCCCTGCTCGTCGCGGATCAGGGCGTTGATCACCACGCGGCGGAACGGGACCTCGCCCATGAAGTGCAGGCCCAGCATCATCATTCGGGCGACCCAGAAGAAGATGATGTCGAAGCTCGTGACCAGGTCGCCGGTCGGATAGAACCGGGCCAGGTCCTTGGTCTTCTCCGGCCAGCCCAGCGTCGAGAACGGCCACAGCCCGGACGAGAACCAGGTGTCGAGCACGTCCTCGTCCTGGGTCAGCAGCTCGGCGCGGCCATAGTGGGCGTGCGCGGCCGCGAGCGCCGCCTCATCCGTTTCCTCGACGAAGATCGCGCCATCGGGGCCGTACCAGGCGGGAATGCGGTGGCCCCACCACAGCTGGCGCGAGACGCACCAAGGCTCGATGTTGCGCATCCACTCGAAGTAGGTGCGCTCCCAGGTCTTCGGCTCGAACACGGTGCGCCCGTCTTCCACCGCGCGGATCGCCGGCACGGCCAGGGTCTTGGCGTCGACCCACCACTGGTCGGTGAGGTAGGGCTCGATCACCACCAGCTTCGACTTCTCGTCGTAGGGGACCATCATCCGGTTCGGGTCGACGCCGTCGAGCAGGCCGAGCGCCTCCATGTCGGCGACGATGCGCCCACGGGCGGCGAAGCGGTCGAGGCCGCGGTAGGGCTCGGGCGCGTTCTCGTTCAGCTTGGCGTCGGGGGTGAAGACATTGATCGCCTCGAGGCCATGGCGCTGGCCGACCCGGAAGTCGTTGAAATCGTGCGCCGGGGTGATCTTGACCGCGCCCGTGCCCTTCTCGGGGTCGGCATAGTCATCGGCGACGATCGGGATCAGCCGGCCGACCAGCGGCAGGCGCACCTGCTTGCCGGCTAGGTCGCGGTAGCGCTCGTCGTCTGGATGCACGGCGACGGCGGTGTCGCCCAGCATGGTCTCCGGCCGGGTGGTGGCGACGACGATGAAGCGCCCGCTCTCGCCCTCGATCGGGTAGCGGAAGCGCCACATCTGGCCGCTGACCTCGACGTTGGCGACCTCGAGGTCGGAGATCGCGGTCTGCAGTTCCGGGTGCCAGTTCACCAGCCGCTTGTCGCGGTAGATCAGCCCCTGCTTGTGCAGGGTGACGAACACCTTGCGCACCGCCGCCGACAGGCCGTCGTCGAGGGTGAAGCGCTCGCGCGACCAGTCGCAGGAGGCGCCCAGCCGGCGCAGCTGGCGCACGATCGTGCCGCCGGACTTCGCCTTCCACTCCCACACCTTCTCGACGAAGGCCTCGCGGCCCATGTCGCGCCGACTGATGTTGGCGCCGCTCTCGGCCAGCTGGCGCTCGACCACCATCTGGGTGGCGATGCCGGCGTGGTCGGTGCCGGGCAGCCACAGCGCCGCACGGCCCCGCATCCGCTGGTAACGCACCAGCACGTCCTGCAGCGTGTTGTTCAGCGCATGGCCTATGTGCAGCGAGCCGGTGACGTTCGGCGGCGGGATGACGATCGAATAGGGCTGCGCGTCGGGATCGTCCTTGGGCGCAAACACGCCCGACGCCTCCCACTTGGCGTAGAGGCGCGATTCAACGGACTGGGGATCGAAGGTCTTTTCGAGCATGGCGAGCCGCAGACTATAGGGGGCCCCCCGCTGTCAAGCGAGGGACAGAACGCGGTCAGGCGCGCCCGACCGCGGCTCCAGCTAGCTCGGCGAGAAACTCGCGGAGCTAGGTCAGCGTACTCGGGTGCGCGAGATGCGCTCGACTTCCTCGGCCACTTTGGCCTCGACGATGCGCGGCAGGTTCTCGTCGAGCCAGGCCTTCAGCAGCGGACGCAGCAGCTCGCGGGTGAGGTCCTCGAGCGTGCGCCCAACGGCCGGCAGGGGGATCGAGGCGGTGAGGTTGCCGAAGGCGCTGGCGGCGGCGAAGGCGGTGGATTCGCCCACCAGTTCATCGTCGTCGTCGCCGGCGGCGACGGCGACCACTTGCGGGGTCGGCTCTGGCACGGGCGGCGGCTCCGGTTCTGGCTTGGCGTAGACGTCGAGGTCGCCGACCGTCTCGGCCGGCTCGACCCGCTGGGTCAGCTCGAGCACGTCCTCGACGACCGGCTCGGGTTCGACGACGGGTTCCGGCTCGGGCTCAGGCTCCGGCACGGCCGCAAGCGCGACCGGCTCCGGCGCGGCCTCGGCTTCGGCCTCGGCGGCGGGGGCGTCATCTTCGGAGATGATGCGCCGGATGGAGGCGAGGATCTCCTCCATCGTTGGTTCCGGGGCGGCTTGTTCCGACATCGTTTGACCCTGCGGAGAATCTCTTTGCGAGGCAAGGCTACGCGCGAAGAGTCGATCCTGCAATTTCGCCGTTTTGACGCAGCTTCAAGGGGTCGCAGTCTTGACCACTTCTCCGGGGGCGGACGGTGGCGGCGCGGGCGTCGGCGCCGGCGCGCCGAGGTGGTCCAGCGCGTGCACCGCCCCCTCCCACGGCACGGCGCCGGCATGGCGGACCTTGGCGTAGTTGGCGTCCGGATCGTAGCGCGGCTGGTCGGGGACCAGCGCCCTGGCCTCTAGCGCCCCGGTCGCCGCCAGCACCGCCGCGGCCGCGACATACTCGTCGTGCCGCGCGCCAACCAGTTGAAGTTGTGAGGTTTCCAGCTCCTGCTGGGCGTTCAGCACATCCAGGATGGTGCGCAGGCCGACCTTCTGCTCTTCGCGCACGCCCTCGAACGCCACGGTGTCGGACTTCACCTGCTCCTCATCGGCGGCGAGGCTGGCCCTGGCGCCCAGCAGCTGGTTCCAGGCCTGGGAGACCGCCTGCAGCACCTCGCGCCGGGCGCCCTCGACGCCGATCCGCGCGACGTTGTCCCGCTCGGCGGCCTGGCGGATCTGCGAGGCGTAACCGCCGCCGTTGAAGATCGGCACATTCACCGTCGCGGTCACGCTGCCGCCCAGCTGTGATTCGACCAGGCCGACCGAGCTGTTGAAGCCGCCGCCGGCCGAGACCCCCTGCTGCTGGCTGACGTAGCCGTACTGGCCGGTCAGGGAGACGGTCGGCCGCAGCGCCGCTTTGGCCTCGGCCAGCCGCGCGGCGCTGGCCTGTTCGGCCTCGTCGGCCTGGCGCAGTTGCGGGTTGCCCTGCTCGGCGGCGTCGAAGGCGGCGTCGACGCTCGGCGGCAGCAGCGGCGCGATCGGCGGCTCCGGCGCCAGCTCGCCCGGGTTCTGCCCCACCACCGCCGCGTAGGCCGCGCGCGCCACCGCTAGGGTCGACTGCGCCGTCGCCAGCTGCGAGCGGGCCAGCGCCAGCCGCGCCTGGCTTTGCGCCACGTCGGTGCGGGTCAGCTGGCCGGCGTCGAACCGCGCGCTGGTCTCGTCCAGCTGGCGCGCCAGCACGGTCACATTGTCCTGCGAGATCGCCAGCTGCTGCTGGTCGCGCCGCACGTCGACATAGGCGCCGATCACGCTCTGCAGCACGCTCTCCTCGGTGCGCCGCAGGTTCTCGCGCTCGGCCAGGATGTCGGCGTGCGCCGCGTCGATCTGCGCCGAGGCGCGCCCGCCGGTATAGAGCGGCTGGCTGATCTGCAGCCCCCCGGTCTCGCCGCCGCCGCTGACCTTGATGTCCGGCGAGCCGGTCTGGCTGACGTTGGCGTCCTGGTAGGTGTAGGACGCGCTGGCCCCCAGCGTGGGCCGCAGCCCCGCCTCGGCCTGGACGTACTCCTCGTCGGTGGCCCGCAGCGTCGCGCGTTCGGCCTGCAGCGTCGGATTGGTCTGGTAGGCCAGCGCGATGGCGTCGCCCAGGGTCTCGGCCGCCGCCGCGCCCCCGAAAGAAGCCCCCGCAAGCACGGCGATGCACCCGGCCGCAGCCGCCCGACGATACGCGCGCATCTTCCGTCCCCGTTTGCCCACGCCTTTGGGGTGTGGCGATGAAGGCTATAGGACGCACCGCCGCGGCGAGCCCACTTAAGCTTTCGTCATGTCATTTTGGTCATGTCGTGGCGGCGTCGGCAGCGTCTCAGTGTGACATCCGCCGCCGTCGACAAGCATGGCGCACCCGTCGGTCGGCGCGCTATGATTGGGGCATGCAACCGAATTGGCCTTGGTGGAGATGGGGCTTGCTCGGCGGCGGCGTTCTTGCCGCGCTCGCCTTGATTGGGGCGCTCTATCTAGCTCTCACCGGGAAGCCGGACCAGTGGATCACGGCGGGGCTGGCGGGCGCCATCGTCGTCGTCGTGGTCCTGCAACTCGTTCGCCGCCGCAGTCCTCCAAGTGCCTGACGGCGCCGGCGTCGGACGCTGCCCAGCGCCCCTCAGAACGTGAACGCCGCCTGCGGCTCGAAACGACGTCGTGCGCGGAGCGCAGGTAAAGGGATAACCGCGGAGACCGCGGAGATACGCGGAGGGGCGCCGTGGACGGTCGACGGCCGCTGCGTGGTCGGCGAAAGAATGTTGGGCTGCGCCGGCCGATTGGCCTTCGGCCTATGAGAGGGACTGGCCTCGCTCCGCGCATCTCCGCGATCTCCGCGGTTCGACTTCTTACGGCGCCGCGGGCCACCCGCCGGCCAGCCGGGCCCTAGAACGTGAACGCCGCCTGCGGCTCGAAGCCGGCCATGATCGGCGGGGCGCAGTCGAACAGGTCGCGGCGGCCGATGTCGTGCTCCGAGCGCAGGTAGAGCTCGGCGCGCCCGATCGGCCCCGTGCGCACCACCACCCCCAGCCGCCCGCCCAGCGCCAACACCTGGAGCCAGGTCGCTGGCGGCGCGTTGCCGACCGCGCCCTCGCAGACCACCACGTCGTAGCCGCCGCTCGGGACCACCGCGCCCTGAACGCCGTCGCCGAACGTCAGCTCGCCCGCTTTGGCGTCGAGCTGGTAGACCTCCAGCCCCATCGCCGCCATCACCGCGGCGGCGTAGGGCGCGGCGATCGCCAGCGCCCTCTCGCCGGCCTGGGGCCGCAGCGCCTGCAGCAGCTTGGCCACATCGCGCGGCTTCAGCAGCCAGCGGCCCGGCGCGTATTCCAGCTCTACGTCGGCGTAGGCAAGGTAAGCCCGGTCCGGCGCCAGCAGCGTCTCGCGCGGGACCAGGCGCATGGCGTCCTGGATCGCATAGTCGGTCACGTCGGCGACCCGCACCTGGCTCTCGACCATGGTCGCCCGCTGGGCCGCGAAGGGGGTGCTCATGAAGGGACGCGCCGCTGGCCTAAAGGAATCTGCGCCGCTTATAGGGCGCCTTAAGTCCCAGGCAACGCCCCCATGCCTATGCGCAGAGCCAATTCCTTGCCGGCCGCGGGGCCTTCTGATAGCTCACCGCGTTCTTCCGGCGGCCTGGTGGCGGAGTGGTGACGCAGCGGACTGCAAATCCGCGCACCCGAGTTCGATTCTCGGCCAGGCCTCCAAACTCAAAGCATTTCTAAAGGTGTGGCGCGGCGCAATGTTTCACGTGAAACCGCAAACGACCGATAACTACGGCGCCCGAAATTTGGCGACGCCTGTTCGGGCCGGCGCGCTGGCCCAGATTTTCTAGCAACCTCACGATGTCAAAGACCGGCGCCAGGGCGCGGCCGCGCGAGCGCAGCGACCTCAGCACGCACGCCGGTGAATCGTCGTCAAGGCCTCGGGACGCCTGTCGCCCGCAAGCCGCCGGTCGGCCGCGCTTGGTTTTTGGGCGGCCGGTCACGCGGTCTCCCCTGGCAGGCGAATCCGCTTCCGCGCCGGCGAGCGAGGCGTTAACGATAACGTTGGCGCATTCAGGGTGGGATGAGTGCGGCCAGCGGCTGGTGGGAGCGCTCGATGGACCTCAGGCAATTCGCCCTTGGCGGCGCGGTGGCGCTCGGCTTTGCCCTGGCGGGCGGCATGGCCGCCAACGCGGCGGAATTCAAATGGACCGCGGCCGGACAAAACGGCGACCACGATACCGGCAGCGGCCTCATCGTTGCGACGCCGGACGGCGGCGGCGTCTATAGCGTCACCAACATCACCGGCGCTTGGGCGGGGCAGACCATCACCGGGCCGAGCGTCTATGCGGGCAGTGACAACGAGGTGTTCACCGGCACGCCGAGCCTCGACTTCCCAGGTCTCGCCTTCACGGTGGCGACCGGCGCCGTCTACAATTTCTACTCCGACTCCGACGCGAACCTGGCTGACACCTATTCCTGCGGCTTTGCGGGCTACTGTGAAATTGGACCAGGTGCTCCGTTCACGAGTGGTCTGGAAGCACCCGATCCAATCAACCCAATATCGTTCACGCTGACGGCGGTCCCCGAACCGGTGACCTGGGCGATGATGCTGCTCGGCGTCGGCATGATCGGCGGCGGTCTGCGGGTGAGCCGCCGCAAGGACGCCACGGCGCTTACCGCGGCCTGACCCAGCGATCTTCCGGAAGCTCGAGCGCCTAGTCGGCGGCGATCGGTCGTTGGGCGGTCGGCTGGCTTCCCCGGTTCGTCACCCCGTTTTTAGACAGTGGTTGCCCCGCCCGGCCCTCTGGATGCCGCTCACGCGACTTGGCGCCGGCCAAACCTGCCCCCAGCGTAGGCAGGGCCGGGCGCCATTCCCCTGGCGCGCGAACATCGTTCTCCCGCGCCGGCGGATGTGTTAACGGAAATTAACCAAGTTGGGACTGAAGGCAGCCACGACGCTGTCGCCGCCTTCGACGTAGCTTTGCGTACCAGAAGCTTTGGCCCGGATCGCCGTTACCGGGGCGCAGACCGCAAGAGGGGTGCTGAAATGAAGATCGTGGGTATCGCTTCCGCCGTCACCGCTATGGCCTTGGGGTGCGTGAGCGCGGCCGGGACCGCGAACGCCGCCACCCTCGCCGGTGATACCATCCACGCCTATTACATCTATCCGACCGATGGCAGTGTGTATGACGACCTCGGAACGTTCACGGCCCCGGGCGGCGGCGCGATCTACGTCGAAACCTACCAGGTAACCGGGAACCAGCTCATCGTCACGGCGGACTCGGGCGGCGTGGATTGGCTGTCGGCCACCTTCAACGGCCTGAAGTTCGTCGACGAGAGCGGCGGACCGACCATTACGGGGCTGACGCTGGATGGCGCCTCCAACGCCAACGGCGATGGTGGGGCGATCGCCTCCTGGACCGCCCACAGCTTCGAGGTCAATTTGCAGGGCGAAGCTTGGGGTCCCAGCCAGCAGGCAATCTTCGACATCCATTTCGGCGCCGGGGGCGTCCCCGAACCGGGGACCTGGGCGATGATGCTGCTCGGCGTCGGCATGATCGGCGGCGGTCTGCGGGTGAGCCGTCGCAAGGACGCCACGGCGCTTACCGCGGCCTGACCTGGCGACCTCTCTCTGGCTCTTTCGAGCGCCGCCGGCCGCTTGGTCGGCGGCGTTTCGTTGTTTGGGCGCTCGGCGTCGTCACGGAGATTTCACTCCCTTCCGAGGCGAGTCGGTTTGAGTCCCTTGGATCGAACCGCTAGAAATCGAACACTGTTATGCTTACCGCCTGGCGCGGGTTCGGGCTGACGGAACGGAGGCTGGGGATGAGACTCACTCGGACAATGGCGATCGCCGCCGCGGCGATGGTCGCGTTGGGTGTCAGCCAGGCAGGCGCGGCGACCTACGGCTGGACCATTTCCGGCAGCGGATACACCGGGAGCGGCACGCTGACGACCGGCGTGACGGGTTACAACAACCCGTGGCCCTGCGGAACTTGCGTCACGGTGGGCGACGCGATCGCCACCTTCTCCGGCACGCTGAACGGCCAGGCGGTTTCACTGCTCCCCACCCAAGACACGCCGGACTTCCCTGGTCCCGGAATTACCCCTGGCGTTGGTGGGTTCGCCGGAAACGATAACCTGATCTATCCGACTGCCCCCTATCTCGATTGGGGCGATATCGGCTTTGCCGCTGGCGGCCAGGATTACAACGTCTTCAACGGCAATTACACCGGAGACCCTGGCGACTGGCTCCCGGCGACCAACAACGACCCGGGCGGCATCTACAGCAACCCGGTGGTCTTCACCCTGTCTGTTCCCGAACCGGCGACCTGGGCGATGATGCTGCTCGGCGTCGGCATGATCGGCGGCGGTCTGCGGGTGAGCCGTCGCAAGGACGCCTCGGCCCTTACCGCGGCCTGACCTGGCGACCACTTTCTCTCGCTCTTACGAGCGCCGCCGGCCTCTTGGTCGGCGGCGCTTCGCTTTTGCCGCGTAGGCGACCTGGCGCCGACCAAACCTGACCGCGCCGAAGGCACGCCCAAAATCGATTCCCCTGGCGCGCGAACGCTGTTCTCCCGCGCCGTGGGACATGTTAACGGAATTTAACTCAGCAGGGGCTGAAGGGAAAAATGATGAAAATGCGCGTTTTGCGAGTCGTCGCCTCGCTCATGTCGAGCGCGGTCCTGCTTGGGGCCGGCGCGGCGATGGCCACCACCATCAACTTCAGCGCCATGCCGGCCGGCGCGGTCACCGCGCCGATCGACGGCGTGACGTTCTCGCTGTCGGGCGGGCTGGATTCCTCGGGACCGGCGGACGTCGGCTATGGGTTCTTCGATAGCCGCACGTCTCTGAATAACAGCACCAACTCGACGACGTTTCCGTCCACGAGCGGCTATCCGACCGCCACGATTTTGGATGCGGCCTTTTCATCGCCTGAAAAGTGGATCCGGTTCACCTTCAGTAACTACGGCAGTGGTAACGGGTCGTTCTACAGCGCCTTTGGCCCTGGTAATACACTGATCAGCTCGGGAAGCCTCAGCAACGTCAATGGATATAGTAGCACGATTTACGTTCCCGGCGCCGGCATTACTGACCTGCAATTCAACAACAACAGCGGCGGAAACGGCAACTGGATCTTCGGCGTCGGCGAACTCACGTTC
>DATNIH010000151.1:0-43394 GCA_035604515.1 Caulobacteraceae bacterium
AAGGTCTCGCACCGCCTATTCGTTCGAGATGGTGATCTCTTTGTCGGTGATGAACTCCAGCAGCGCCGGCTGGCCGCGCTCGGTCGCCTCGATCCCGCGCTTCAGGGCCGCTACGATGTCGCCCGGATCGGTGATGCGCTCGCCGTAGCCGCCGAAGGCTTTGGCCATGTCGGCGTAGTTTCCGGAAATGTCGGTCGAGCCGTACTTCCTCTGCGAGACCGGCATGATCGGGATCTCGATCGCCATCGAGAAATTGTTGAACAGGATCGAGAGGATCGGGATGCGCTCGCGAACCGCGGTCTCGAAGTCCATCCCGGTGAAGCCGATGGCGGCGTCGCCCCAGACGTTGATGCAAAGGTGGTCCGGCCGGGCGAGCTTGGCGCCCATCGCGAAGCCAAGGCCGGATCCGAGCTGGGTGGTCTTGCCCCAGCCGATGTAGGAGAGCGGCGCGATGGAACGCCAGAACGGGGTCATCTGGTCGCGCGGACTGCCGGCGTCGTGGGTTATGACGGTCCTCATCGGATCGACCAGGCGGTTCAGCTCCCAGACCACCCGGTAGGGATTGATCGGCGCGTCGTTGTTCTGAAGCTTCGGCGCCCACTCGGCGAGCCAGGCTTCGCGCAGCGCGGCGATGCGCGCCGGAACCTCGGCGCGGGCGCGGGCGGGCGCCTTGTCGAGGTTGGCCATCGACTGCCGCAGCGCCGCCAGGGTCAGCTTCGCATCGCCGATCAGCCCGTGCTGCGCGGGGACGTCCTTGTTGAGATCCATCGGATCAAGGGTGGCGTGGATGATGGTCTTGCCGCGCGGCATCGGCACGCCAAAGCCGGTCAGCGCGAAACTGCAGCCGACGCCGAGGATCACATCGGCTTCAGCCAGGAACGTCTTCACCGGCCTGGGATTGGCGCGCCCGCCGCTGCCAAGCGACAGCGGATGGTCCTCCGGAAAGGCGCTCTTGCCCTCGATCGAGGTGGTGACCGGGATGTTCCAATCCTCGGCCAGCGCCCGCAGCTCGTCCCAGGCCTTGGCGTAGTGGACGCCCTGGCCGGCGTAGATCACCGGCCGCGCGGCCGCCGCCAGCAACCGCGCCGCGTCCGCCACTGCGTCGGGATCAGGACCGCTCTTCGCCCGGAAGCTCGGCGTGTGGACGAAGTCGTCGGGGACGTCCTCACCGAACACGTCGACCGGGACCTCGATCAGCACCGGGCCCGGCCGCCCGTTGCGCAGCTGGAAGAACGCGCGCCGCAGCACTTCGGGAACCGCCCGGCCCATGGTCAGCGGCTCGGCCCACTTGGTGATGTGCCGCATGTTCTGGACGGAATTGAAGTTCGGGTAGTAATGCGCGAGCCGGCGCGGATAGCCCGCCGGGATCACCAGGATCGGCGAGGACTCCGAAAAGGCCTGTGCGACGCCGCCGAAGGCGTTCTCGGCGCCGGGGCCATGCTGCATGCAGAAGACGCCGATCTTGTCGCCCGACGACATGCGCGAATAGGCGTCGGCCATGTGCAGGCCGGTGCGCTCCTGGCGCACGATGACGGTGCGGATATCCTCCTCGGCCGCGGCCTCGATCAGCGGATTGACCGGGTAGGCGAACAGAATGTCGACGCCCTCGGCCTTCATGGCCTTGGCGATGGCTTGGACGACTTTCATTGTGAGCCTCCGGACATCCCAAACACCCGCTCATCCCGGCGAACGCCGGGACCCAGGCAGGAAGCAGTTGAGGGGGAACCACCAAGAACACCAAGGACACCAAGGCGCGCCCGACGGCGCGCAGCTATTCTCCAAAGTTCGTGGGGACTATCCGGCGCGCGCAGCGCGCCCTTGGTGTTCTTGGTGTCCTTTGTGGTGAAGTAAATCCGAGCCGCCTGCGCCCTGCGTCGAGTCCTGCCTGGGTCCCGGCGTTCGCCGGGATGAGCGGTAGGGAGGGGGCGTGGGCGGGCTTGGGATGCGCTCATCGGTTGGGGCCGCGGTTCATCGGGTATGGCTGCCAGCGCTCGAGCGCGACCCGCGGCAGCACGGTGGGATTGACGCAGCTCATCGGCCAGCGCCCACGCAGCACCAGCGCCACCTCGCGCCCGACGCGGCGGCGCGTCTCCGGCCGCATCCTGGTCGTCGCCGACGCCACGTGCGGCGTCACCAGCACGTTCTCCATCGTCAGCAGCGGGTTGTTGTGCGAGGGCGGCTCGTCCTCCAGCACATCCAGGCCGGCGCCGGCGATGGTCCCGTTGGTCAGCGCCTCGATCAGCGCCGCCTCGTCGATGATCGGACCGCGGGCGGTGTTGACGACCACGGCCGTCGGTTTCATCCGCGCGAACGCCGAGGCGTCGATAGCGTGGAAGGTCTCGTCGTTCAGCGGCGCGTGGACCGAGAGGTAGTCGCTGCGTTCGATCAGCTCGCCAAAGCCGACCGGCTCGACGCCCGCCGCGGTGATCTCCAGCTCGCTGACGTAGGGATCGTACGCCAGCACGCGCAGGCCGAACGCCTGGGCTCGACGCGCCGTGCAACGCGCCACATTGCCGAACGCGAACAGGCCGAGCGTCTGGCCGAGCAGCCGCGGCGTGCGCGAGAGGATCGGGCGGGCCTCGTACCACTGGCCCTCACGGGCCATGCGCGCCATCTGGCTCGTGCGCCGGGCGACGTCGAGCAGCAGCATCAGCGCGTGGTCGGCGACTTCCTCGATGAAGACGTCCGGCACATTGGTGACGACGATGCCCGCCGCCGTCGCCGCCTCGATGTCGACCATGTCGACCCCGACGCTGCCGACGCCGATGACGATGCAGCGCTTCAGGTTCTCAATCACCTGCCGATCGATGCGCAGGCCCCACGAGGTGATGATGGCGTCGACGTCCGCGACGCCGGCGGCGAACTCGGCGGGCGTGTCTGCGCGGATCTCGACGACGTCGGCCACCGGCGCGAGCCCTTCGAGCTCCAGCGCCCAGCGCTGCTCGACCGTCTGATTCTGTGCCTGCTTGGGCAGCTGAATGCCGACTTTTTTTCGGGTCATCGAAGGTCGCCTCGACTTGAATCAGACCGGTGTCAGGTGCGCGGTCGGGAATGGATCGCCGTGCTCGAGACCGGCGTAGACCGGCGCCAGGGCCTTGTCGTTACCCTCCTGCGCGCCCCGCTCGTCCCGTGGCCGGCCGTCGAAGACGACGTCGGGCCCAAGGAAGCGCATGGAGATGGTCCGCCGGCGCAGGCCCGGCGCCGTTCCCGCCCCACCGTGCAGCACCCCGAGGTGGAAGACGATCACGTCGCCGGGCTCGACGTCCCACGCGGCGATGTCGAACGCAGCGCGGTCGCCCTGGATGTCAGGCAGCCGCGGCAGGTTCGAGTGCTTGTAGAGCGGCGCGGTGTCGTCGTGCGCTGCGAACGCCGAGCCGTTGTAGAGCACGCCTTTGTGCGAGCCGCGTACGAACTCGAGACAATCCGCCTTCAGCAGCGGATCAAGGCAGATCCAGCAGGCGACGAGCTGAGAGCCCATCATTCTCAGGTAGGAGGTGTCCTGGTGCCACGGCGTGCGCCGCGAGGCCCCGCCCTCCTTCAGGAACAGCTGCTCGCCCATGTACCAGAGGCGATCGACCCCCCAGAGCGCCGACATCGTCGCATCGAGGCCGATCTCGCGGACCAGGCCCGCATGGCTGTTGCCGCGGTCCTCAAAGAACGTCGCGGCTTCGCCGGGATAGAAGCGCACCGCCGTCGGCGAAGGGTGCGCGAGGCTCCACTCGACCGCCGCCTCCACCTTGCGGACGGCCGCCTGGGTGAGCGCGCCCTTCAGCATGACGACGCCGTCGCGCTCCAGCGCCGCAGCGGCGGCTTTCCAGTCGCGCTGGGGCAGCTGGTCCAGCGGCGTGCGCCCGTTGGCGTCCACTTCACTCACTCGAACGATGTCCCTTCGCTTCAGGCCGCCGCCGCCGCCGCGGGCGCGCGCAGGATTTCCCTCATCTTGCGGCGCGTGAAGGCGTGCAGCTGGCGGGTGTGCTCGAGCCTCAGGTAGTCGCGCCCGCCCGCCGGCGTCATCTTGTCGAAGCCGTCGTCCGCGCCGAGCATCTCGCCCAGCCGCGGCGGGTTGCGGGCCAGCAGGGAGACGTCGGGCCGCTTGATGTCGATCGAACGCAGGATGCTGCGGTTGAAGTGCGGGTGCAGCGTCACGCGCTCGCCCGGCTCGGTGCGCGCGCCCTGCCAGTGCCAGGTCCCCTGGGTGAAGAACACCACCGAGCCCTTGGGCATCTCCACCGGGACGCCTGCGTCGAGCCCTTCGCCAGCCCGCGGCGCGCGGCGCATGCGGTGGCTCTTCGGCACGATCCAGGTGGGGCCCGACGCCACGGTCCAGTCCTCGAGCGCCCAGACTGCGACGCCGCTCATGGCGTACTCCGGATAGGGCTCGGGCACGTCGGTATAGTCGGTATGGATGTCGATCCCGCCCGGCCCCGGCCCCCGCAGCAGCGCGCCGGTGGTGGCGACCTGGGCGCAGCGCCCCAGCGAGGCGTCGATCAGCGTCATCAGCAGCGGGTTGAGCATCAGCCGCTCGAACGGCCGGCCCAGATAGAGCCAGGAATCGAGCAAACCCTGCTCGGGCGACATCGCCGCGCGGGTCGCCTCGCGCAGTTCGTCGGCGAAGTCGGCGGTGATCGCCCGCTCGACCACGACGAAGCCCTGCTCGTCCATGTCGCGGACCTTGCCGGTCAGGCCCAGGCGGCGAGCGCGGTGCTCGAGGTCGGGGTTCTCGACCGTCCGGCGCGCCATGTGATCGTGGAAGAGGCCGAGCACGCGGCTGGCCGCGTCGGGCAGGCTGCCGCGGACGCGAAACGCGTCCTCGCCGGACATGCGCGTCGCCTCGCGCCACATCTCCTCGGCGCCGCCTGGCGCGAGCACGCCGACGAACTGCGCCAGGTAGAGCGCGGCCTGGTAATCGGCTTCCACCGTCAGATCCGCATCCGGATCGAAGCCGCGCGAGAGCGTCGCCGCTTCGCCGTCGAAGCGCAGCGACCAGCTCGCGACGTCGCCCGGCAGCTTCAGGTGCGCCGGCGCGTCGGTAAACCGTTCGCTGACCGAAAACGCCCGGCCGCCGAGCTTCGCCTTCCGCGCCGGGAAAACGTCGCGCCAGAACCTCTGTGCCTCTTCCAGCCAGCGGTCCGAAAGGAACTCGACATGATGCGGCAGGGTGATCAGGTCCGGCTGCGCGCCGCGCTCGGCCATGGCTCCTCCTCCGCCGCTTGTTTCGCACCCCTGGGGCGCGACCGCGGCCTTCGTTGGATGACATGCCAAACCCGGTGGGCGGTCAAGGTGACGTCAATCGCCGCCGGTGACGATGTCGGAGCGCCTCACGCAGCGTCAGTCGGGTTATTGAGCCGGCTTCAGGCTGTCCCCAAGGAGATGAGTTTGCTGTTCGACGATGTGCTGCGCCAGCGCCGTTCGACGCGCGCCTTCAAGCCCGATCCGGTGCCGCTGGCGCTGGTCCGCGAGCTGCTGGACTGCGCCCGGCGCTCGCCGTCTGGCACCAATATCCAGCCGTGGAAGGTGCACGTGGTCGCCGGCGAGGTGCGGCGTCGCCTCGAGGCCGAGGTTCTGGCGCATCGCGAGACCAGCCCGCCGGACACGTCCGCCGAGTTCCCGCGCGCCCGCCGCACGGAGCCCTACGTCACCCGCGCGCGCACCCTGGGCAAGGCGATGTACAGCCTGATCGGCGTCCCCAGGGGCGACCAGGCCGCGAGCTGGGCGCAATGGGGCCGAAACTACAAGTTCTTCGACGCGCAGGTGGGCCTGATCTTCACCATCGACAAGGCGCTCGACTGCATGAGCTTCCTCGACACCGGCATGTTCATCCAGAGCTTCCTGCTGGCCGCGAAGGCTCGCGGCCTCGACACCTGCCCGCAGGGCGCCTGGAACAGTTATTGGACGGTCACCCGTAGAGTGCTGAGCGTGCCCGAAGACCAGTGGATCGTCTGCGGCGTCTCGCTCGGCTGGGCTGACGAGAGCGCCTCCGTGAACACCCTCGTCGCCGACCGTGAGCCGATCGACACCTTCGCGACGTTCCACGGTTTCGAGGAGGACGGCCGCGCCGCGGCCACCAGCGACGTTCAGGCCAGCGCGAAGCCCGCGTAGCCTCCGCTGGTGATCTCGTCGCAGCGATCACGGTAGACGTTCAGCCCGCCCGCATAAGGCATGTAGACACGGACCTTCCCAGGCACGTTGGCGCCCAGATACCAGGAGGTGCAGCTCTCGTGCACGCGCACGCCGCCTTCGGCGAGGGAGGCGACATGCCTCACCCAGTCCTCCTGCGCATCGGGCATGGCCTCGATCGTGCGCAGGCTCTTTTCACGCAGTGTGTCCAGGCACTGGACGATCCATTGGCTGTGCTGCTCGATCGACGAGATCATATTGGTCAGCACCGAGGGGCTGCCGGGGCCCGTGATCGTGAAAAGATTGGGGAAGCCAGCCACCATCAGTCCCAGATAGCTCCGGGGGCCCTCGGACACCCAGGCGTCGCGCATCAGCTGGCCTCCCCGGCCGCGAATATCGATCCGGTTAAGTGCGCCGGTCATGGCGTCGAAGCCGGTGGCGTAGACAATGACATCGAGCGGGAAGAAGCCCTGTTCCGTCTCGATGCCGTCGGGCGTGACTCGCGTGATCGCGCCCTTGCGGAGGTCGACGAGCGTCACGTTATCGCGGTTGAACGTGTCGAAGTAGCCGATGTCGATGATCGGACGCTTGCAGCCCATCGGGTAATGCGGAACGAGCGCCGCAGCGGTCTCGGGATCCTTCACCGTACGCCGGATCATCTCGGCATAGAGTTCCTGCGCCGCGCGGTTGGCCTCGATGTCGGTGGCGACGTCGGCCCAGGCGAACGGTGTGGCCGCCAGCCAGCCGTCGCGATCGAGCCGCGCCAGGCGCTCTTCCACCGACATCTCGAGGATCTTCGGCGGCGGCGGCCCCGCGCCGCCGATGGCGACGGCGCCGAAACGCGCGGCGCCCAGCGGCGAGGCGAACTGCGCGGTGCGGATCGCCTCGTAGTCAGAGCGCAGCGCCTCGAACTCGCCAGGCGCCCAGGGCCGGTTTCCCGCGGGCATGGTGTAGGCCGCCGAGCGCTGGAAGACGTAGAGCTGCTCGGCCTGCCGCGCCACCACCGGCGTCGCCTGCACGCCGGATGAGCCGGTGCCGACGATCGCCGCCCGCTTGCCGGTGAAATCGTAGCCGCCCTTCGGGAACCGGTTGGTGTAGAGCGTGACGCCGGCAAAGCTGTGCAGGCCCTCGATCGCCGGCTCAAGCGGCGCCGAGAGGCAGCCGACCGCGGTCACCACGAAGCGCGCGCGCCAGCGATCGCCCTGGTCGGTCTCGACCAGCCAGGTCGCACTCCCCTCGTCCCAGGTCATCGCGGTGACCGCGGTGTTGAACTTGATATGTCGCCGAAGGTCGAGCCGGTCGGCGACGAAATTGACGTAGCGCTCCAGCTCCGCCTGCGGCGCCATCAGCTCGGTCCAGGTCCACTCGTCCTGGACTTCCTTGGAGATGCTGAGCGAGTACTCGACGCTCTGCACGTCCACCCGTGCGCCCGGGTAGCGGTTCCAGAACCAGGTGCCGCCGACGCTTTCGCCAATCTCCACGCCCTGCATGGAGAAACCCGCCTCCCGCAGGCGGTAGAGCATGGCCAGGCCGCCGAACCCCGCGCCAACGACCAACACGTCGAAATCTGCCGCCCCGGACTTCATGGCGCGCGCCTCCATCCCGTCTTCCACCCCTACGCCGCTCAACTATCGATCACTTGCCGCACCGATAGCCTAGCGCTGACTCGTCGCGCCGCAGGCTGCAGCCGAATCTCGGAGTGCTCCAGATCAACGCGCCAGCGCCCTCCGCGGCGGCCGAGGCGCGCCAGAGCGGATGCGACCCACTAGCTCGAGCCGGCCCAGGCTTGGCGTCGCCCACGGCGGACAGCGTGCAACTTCGTGCCTCTCGCTGCAACTTACCGCGTCTCAGGGCGCCGCTAACGTCAGCGTTGCGCCAGCGGCCTGGCGCCTAAGGACAAGCATGCGGCGTTCTCGGCGCCGAAAGCTGATGTCCGTCGCGGCGTAGAATGATGGATGGCCTCGACATTTTGCACTTCAAGACGCAAAGTCGAGTTTGTTTGGGCGGCGAAGAAAGACGCAAAGTCGAGTTTGTTTGGGCGGCGAAGAGTCGACTAAGTCCCAACCGCCTAGAATGGCATGATCGGCCGACTTCGGCCGGTGACAGGGGGCGCGGTGGCTGACCGCCAAGCAGTGGCGTCTGCACGGCCGGCGACGGTCAGATTCGGGTTTCACCCTCCCCGTTTTCCCTGCCTGCTCTGGATAACGGTCGCCGTACTAGCAGCCAGTCCGCTCTCCTTTGCCTCGGCGCAGCAGGTGGCGCCGAGCCAGGTGACGCCGCCATCGCTGGCGCCGCCGCCGGCGCCGGGCCCGACGATCGAGCTGCCGGCCGGAGCGCCCGAAGCGGCGCCGCCCGCCGCGGCGAACCTGTCGGTGCAGGTCGGGCAGATCGACGTCACCGGCACGTTCGCGGAGTTCCAAGGCCAGACGGCGGCGCTGCTCGATCCGCTACGCGGCTCTCGGATGACGGTCGCGCAGATCTACGAGGCCGCGGGCGCCCTCGAGCGGGCCTACGCCAAGGCCGGCTTCATCCTCGTCCGCGTCGTCGTGCCGCCGCAGAAACTGGCCGACGGCGGGCCGGTGCGGTTCGTCGTCATCGATGGGACCGTCGAGCGCGTCGATACGAGCGCCGTTCCGGAGCGGTTGCGCGGCGTGGTCGCGGCGCGGATGGCGTCGATCATCGGCAAACCGCACGTCACCCTGCACGATATCGAGCGCCGGCTGCTGCTGGTCAGCGATCTGCCCGGATTGCAATTGCGCAGCACGCTGGCGCGTGGCGACACGCCGGGCGGAACGCTGCTGGTCGTGGAAGCGACGCAGAATTACGTGACCGGCACGGTCGGCTTCGACGACCGGCTGCCGGGCTCGCTCGGCACGTGGACGATCAATACCAGCCTGGCGCTCAACGATGCGCTCGGCCTCGGCGAGCAGGCGTACTTCTCGTACTCGTCCAGCCCCGATCTGGGATCGCCGCGGCTGCGCGTCTTCGGCGGCGGCATCGTGCTGCCGATCGGCTCGGACGGGTTCACGCTCAATCCCGAGTACACCCAGTCGCAGGCCCGGCCGACTCCCCTGCCGGGCACGCCCGCATCGCTGGGCGAATTCCAGCGGTTCGCGTTGCACGCCGCCTATCCGCTGATCCGCACCCGCGAGCAGACCTTGAGCCTGCAGGCCACCGCCGAATGGGACGACGAAACGCTGACGACGACAGCTTTCGGGACCCTGCTGTACCACGACGAATACACTGTGATGCGGTATGGCGCCCATGACGCGTTCGCGTTGCCGTGGGGCGCGCCCGCGGTGCTGGAAGGCACGTATTCGGAAGGCGTAGGCGGGCGCGCCGGATCGGCCCTGGTTCCGCTGTCGCAACAGGGCGCGAGTTCAGTCTTCAATAAATTCAATGCGTTCATGAGCGTACGGCAACCTTTGGCGGAAAAATTCGAGGTCGATCTCACTGGCCGGGCGCAGACCAGCTTCGGCACGCCGCTGGTGTTGTCGGAGCAGTTCTCGCTCGACGGCGCGGATGCGCTGTCGAGCTTCGCGGCGGGAAGCTTCAGCGTCGATCAGGGCGCCTCGCTGCGCGCCGAGTTGGCGCGGCCGTCAACGCTCCAGCTGATCGACAACCGGCCGCCGGCGCTGTTTGTCCCCTACCTCTACGCGGCGTATGGCGCCGGCGAGCTCGTCAACCCGACGGCGGTGCAAAAGGGCGTCATCGACGCGGGTTCGGCGGGGTTCGGCGTGCGCACCTCGGCCGGAACGCGTGTGGGCGGGTCGCCGATCGGCGGCTTCCTGGCGGTTGAGGTGGGACGACAGTTTGCCAACGTACCGGGAGAGCGCGGCGGCTACCGCGCCAACATTTCACTGAACCTCACATTCTGACCGGAGGCGCAGGAGAATGGCTCGCAACCCAATCAGCCACTTCTTCGCCGGCGCCGTCATGCTGCTGGCCGGCGCGCTCGCTGGGTCGGCGCACGCTCAGAGCACGCTGCCGACCGGCGGCCATGTCGTCGCGGGCAGCGCGACGATCGGCGCGCCCGCCGGCGCCACGCTGTCAATCAACCAGAATTCGAACCGCGCCGTCATCAACTGGAACTCGTTCTCAGTCGGACAGCCAAACGCGGTCGTCTTCATCCAGCCCAGCAGCTCCGCCGCGGTGCTCAACCGGGTGACCGGCGCGACGCCATCGACGATCGCCGGGCAGATCGAGGCCAACGGCCAAGTCTATCTGGTTAACCCCAACGGGATCGCCATCACCCCTGGCGGATCGGTGCAGGTCGGCGGCGGGTTTGTCGCCTCGACGTTGGGGATTTCGACCGACGATTTCATGGCGGGGAGACTCTCCTTCGCCGGCAATGGCGCCTCGGCTGGGGTGAGCAATGCCGGGAGCATCGCCGTCGGCGCGGGCGGCTTTGCCGCGCTGATCGGCGGCGCGGCGGCGAATTCAGGCGTGATCGCGGCGCCGCTGGGCAAGGTGGCGCTCGGCGCCGCCGAGCAGGCGACGCTCGACCTCAACGGCGACGGCTTCATGCAGGTCGCCGTGCCGACCGGCGCCACGACCGCGAACGGCCAGGCCTTGGTCAGCAACTCGGGCCGGGTGGACGCGGCCGGCGGAACCGTCGAGCTGCGCGCGGCGACGGTGGCGACGGCGATCCGCGACGCGGTCAACATGTCGGGTGTCGTCGCGGCCAATTCGGTCTCGGGCCATGATGGCGCGATCGTGCTCGACGGCGGCCCCGGTGGCGGGGTCGAGGTCTCGGGCGCGATCGACGCGGCAGGTTCGGGCGCCGGAGAGAGCGGCGGCGCGGTCAAGATCACCGGCGGCTCGGTTGCGCTCGCCGCGACGGCGAAGATCCTCGCGAGCGGCGAGGCCGGCGGCGGAACGATCGAGCTGGGCGGCGGACCACACGGCGCCGATGCGAGCCTTGCCGACGCGACGACCACCTTCGTCGCCGACGGCGCCTCGATCGACGCCAGCGCCACCGGCGCCGGCCATGGCGGCACGGTTTCAGTGTGGTCGAACGGCACGACCGTATTCAACGGGGCGATCCGTGCGACGGGCGGCCCCGGCGGCGGCAACGGCGGCTGGGTCGAGACTTCGGGCGAGGGCGTCCTGAACGTCGGCCCGAGCGCCGCCGTCAGCGTTAGCGCTCCGAAGGGGAATCCCGGATCCTGGCTGCTCGATCCGAATTCCAATGTCTTCATTCAGAGCACCACGACGAACAACGTTTGCACGCTGGCAGGCGGCACCTTGACCTGCGCGCCCAGCGCCGACACCTCCACCGTCGCCGCCAGCGCGATCACGTCGAACGTCAACGGGTTGGGCGCGGGGGACAATGTCGTCATCACGACGACCTGCGGAACCGGGAATTCCTGCTCGGGCGCCCAGGCGGGCAACATCTTTGTCGAGGCGGCGATCAGCTGGGCGACGCCCGCGTCCCTGACGCTGAACGCGGCGGGCATGATCCAGATCCTGGCGCCGATCAGCGGGACCAACGCAAGCTCGGCTCTAAATCTGACCGCCGGCGGAGCGATTCAAGAGCTTGGCCCTGTGGCCACAATTCAAGTCGGGACGCTGACCACCGGCTCGGTGGGCGGCACGGATCTTGTCGCCCTCAACGCGGTCGGCACGTTCAACGCGACCAACACGACTTCGGGGAACATCTCGCTGACCAACAACGTGCCGTCGATGTTGGTCGGCGTCGTCAGTCAGTCGGGCGGCGGCGGCGTGACGCTCACCAACAGCGGCACGATGATCCTGAACGCGACGATCGGCGCCGGCGCCGGCACGGTGACGTTGATCTCGACCGGCGGCTCGCTCGACGACGCCGGGGCCAACGACATCATCACCGCCGGAACGCTGACCGGCAGTGCGGCCACAGGTGTGACGCTGGACAACCCCAGCCTAGTGGGCACGCTCGGACCCTTCACCAACACCACCAGCGGCAACGTGGATTTCGGCAACGGGCAGTCGCTGGCGACGAGCGGAACGATCAGCAACCTCGCCCCGGGAGGTACGTTCACGCTGGACATTTTCAACGGCGGCGCGCTGACGGTCGGCGGCAATATAACGACCGTGAACGGCGCCATCTTGCTCAGCGCCGACAGCATGACCCTGGGCAGCGCGGTCAATGCCGGCACGGCGCGGGTTTCGCTGACGCCGTTTGATGCCGGCGTGCCGATCGATCTCGGCACTGCGCCTGGCGGCGTGCTGGGTCTGACCCAGGCCAGCCTCGACCAGGTCACGGCGGGGGTGTTGCAGATCGGCGCCAACACGGCCGGCGATCTGACGATCACCGCGCCGATCGGCGCGCCGGCAGGCTGGAGCACGCTGTCACTGGTCAACAACGGTACGATCAACGAGCAGGCCGGGGACTCGCTGACGCTCGCCAATCTGAGGGTCTCATCCTCCGGGCCGGTGACGCTGGACGTCGCGAGCAACAACATCCAGACGTTCGCCGCCTCCACCACCTCCAGCGACAGCATCGTCGACGGGACCGGTCTAACCATCGGTACGGTCGACGGCGTGAACGGCATCAGCACGAGCGGTGGCAGTGCGGTCGATGTGACAGCGAACGGGACGCTCAGCGAGAGCGGCGGCGGCCTGGTCAGCACCACCGGGACGCTGACCACCAGCTCGGTGGGCGGCACGACGCTTGGCGCCGCCGCCAACGCGATCGGCACGTTCAGCGCGACCAACACGACGTCGGGGAACATCTCGCTGACCAACAACGTGCCGTCGATGTTGGTCGGCGTCGTCAGTCAGTCGGGGGGCGGCGGCGTGACGCTCACCAACAGCGGCAGCATGACTCTCAACGCGACGATCGGCGCCGGCGCGGGCACGGTGACCCTGATCTCGACCGCCGGCTCGCTCGACGACGCCGGCGCCAACGACATCATCACGGCCGGCACGCTGACCGGCAGCGCGGCCACCGGTGTGGTGCTGGACAACCCCAGCCTGGTGGGCACGCTGGGGCCGTTCACCAACACGACCAGCGGCAATGTGGTCATCGGCAACGGCCAGTCGCTGGCGACGAGCGGGACGGTCAGCAACCTCGCCCCAGGGGGCACATTCCAGCTGATCGTCTTCAACGGCGGCGCCCTGACCGTCGGCGGCCCTTTGACCACAGCGAACGGCGCTATCACCCTCAACGCCGACGCCATGGCCCTCAACAGCGCAGTCAATGCCGGCACGGCGCGTGTCACGCTGTCGCCGTCTTCGGTTGGCGTGCCGATCGATGTCGGGACCGCGCCTGGCGGCGTGCTGGGCCTGACCCAGGCCAGCCTCGACCAGGTCACGGCGGGGTTGTTGCAGGTCGGCGCCAATACGGCCGGCGATCTGACGATCACCGCACCGATCAACGCGCCGGCGGGCTGGAACACACTGGAGCTGATCAGCAACGGCGCCATCAGCGAGCAGGCCGGGGACTCGCTGACGCTCGCCAATCTGGCCGCCGCGTCCGTCGGGCCGGTGATGCTGAACGTTGCGAGCAACAACATCCAGACGTTCGCCGCCGCCGGCGACTCCACCGTCAGCGTCGTCAACGGCGCAAGTCTGACCATCGGGACGGTCGCTGGCGTGAGCGGCATTAACACGAGCAACCAGATCCAGGTGGCGACGCACGGTTCGGGCGCGATCACGATCGCCGGCCCGATCGCCTCGGGCGGCGGCCAGATCGATCTCGCTGCGGCGCCGGGTTTTGGCGTCAACAACACCACGACCTCGATCGTCAGCGGCGGCGGCGCCATCGTCCTGCTTGGCGATTCGATTGCGCTCGGCGGCGGCGCCGGTTCGGTCAACGCCGGCAGCGGTACGCTCGTGCTCGCGCCGTCGACGCCAAGCGACAACATCGTCCTCGGCGCCGCCAGCGGCGCCGGCTCGCTGGGCCTGCAGACAGCCGACGTCGCGACGGTCACCGCCGGGCAGGTGCAGATCGGCTACCGCAACGAGAACGGGACGACGGCGGGCGCCTTCAGCGGCAACATCCTCGTTCTCAACCCGGTGGTGTTCGCCACCGGGCAGACCCCCTCGGTCTTGCTGGTGACCGGCGCCAGCGGGACGGTGGCGCAGGTTCAGCAGCTCACCGCCGGCACGCTCGGCGTCATATCGGGCGGCGCGGTGCTGTTGAGCAACGCGAGCAACATGGTGGCCACGCTCGCCGGGTTCACCGATGGCGGCGCGGCTTCGAGCTTTACCTATGTCAACAGCGGGCCGTTCATCGTCGGCGCCTTGCCGTCGAGTACGCTCGGCGTCGCCGTTGCTGGCGGGACCGGGCTCGCCAGCTCGGCGGTGATGGCGGCCGGCGCGGGTCTGCCAACCAATCCGCTCTCCGGGATCACAACCACCAATGCCAACATAACGCTCGCCGGCGGCAATCTGGTGCTGAGCGGGAATATCGCCGCCGGCGCCGGCACGGTGTCGTTGACCTCGACCGGCTCGATCAGCGATGCCGGCGCCACCCAGATCATCACGGCCGGCACGCTGACCGGCAGTTCGGCCACGGGTGTGTCGCTGGGCGATCCCAATCTTGTGGGCACGCTCGGGCCGTTCACCAATACCACGAGCGGCAATGTGGATGTCGGCAACGGGCAGTCGCTAACGACGAGCGGGACCATCAGCAACGCCGCCCCGACGGGCAGTTTGACGCTGAGCATTTTCAACGGCGGCGCCCTCACGATCGACGGCCCCCTAACGACCGTCAACGGCAACATCACGCTCAACGCCGACAACACCATGACCTTCAACAGCCCGGTCAACGCCGGGACCGCACGAGTGATGCTGACGCCGTTTACGGCCGGCGTGCCGATCGATGTCGGGACGGCGCCTGGCGGCGTGCTGGGTTTGACCCAGGCCAGCCTCAACCAGGTCACGGCGGGGGTGTTGCAGGTCGGCGGCGCGGGAAGCGGCGATCTGACGATTACCGCCCCGATCAGCGCGCCGGTCGGCTGGAACACGCTGGAGCTGATCAGCGACGGCGCCATCAGCGAGCAGGCCGGCGACTCGCTGACCCTGGCCAATCTGGCCGCCGCGTCCGTCGGGCCGGTGACGCTGAACGTTGCGAGCAACGCCATCCAAACGTTCGCCGCCGACAGCAATTCCACTGTCAGCGTCGTCAACGGGGCCAATCTGACCATCGGGACGGTCGCCGGCGTGGGCGGCGTCAGCGGCAGCGCGGTCAATGTAACCTCGAGCGGGACGCTCAGCGAGGCCGGTGGCGGCCTGGTCAACACCACCGGGACGCTGACCACCAGCTCGGTGGGCGGCACGACGCTTGGCGCCGCCAACACGGTCGGCGCGTTCAATGCGACCAACACGACGTCGGGGAACATCTCGCTGGCCAACACGACGGGGTCGCTGATGATCAGCGGCGTCAGTCAGTCGGGCGGCGGCGCCGTGACGCTCGCCAACAGCGGCGGTCTGGTGCTGACCGGGACGATTGGCGCAGGCGCGAGCGCGGTGACGTTGGCCGCCGGCGGCCCGATCAGTGAGGCCGGCGGCGCGGCGGTCACCGCGACCAGCCTCACCGGCAGCTCGGTCGGGGGCGCGACGCTGGCGAACGGCAACCTCGTCGCGACCTTTGGCGGTTGGACCGATACCGGCGGCGGCTCAGCCGGGCTGAGCTTCCACGATACCGAGGCGCTGACGGTCTCCGGCGTGGTGAGCTCGGCGAGCGGGCCGGTATCGCTGGTCACCAGCGCCGGCAACCTGACCCTGGCGTCGGGGACGACGGTCACGGGAGATGGCGTCGCACTCGCGACCCCGGCCGCGTTCGTCAACAACGCCGGCGCAGGCGCAGTGACGGCGTCGGGCGGCGGTCGCTGGCTGGTTTACTCAAGCGCGCCCGGCGCCGACACGTTTGGCGGCCTCGACAGCGGCGATACCGCGATCTGGAACGCGACCTACACCTCGCTGCCGCCCGCAAGCGTGACCCCCTCCGGCGATCGCTATCTGTTCGCCGAGGGTCAGACGCTGACCGTCACGACGACCGACGTGTCGAAGGTCTATGGCCAGGATGCGACCGCCGCGGTCGCGAGCGCCTACACGATCGGCGGCTTCGCCTCCGGCGTCGCTGGGGCGTTCCTCAGCGACTCCGCGGCGACGGCCTTTACCGGCACGCCGTCGGTGACCTCGCCGGGCTCGGCGGTGACGGCATCGGTCGCTGGAGGTCCCTACGCGATCACCGCGGCGGCCGGCTCGCTTGCCTCGCCGGCCGGCTATGCGGTGACGTTTGCGAACACCGGCGCCCTGACCGTCAACCCCGCCCCGCTCACGGCTTCGATCATCGGCGACCCGACCAAGGTCTATGACGCCACGACGACAGCGGCGCTCGTCTCCGGCGAGTTCGCCCTTTCGGGCTTCGTCGCGGGCCAGGGCGCGACGGTGTCGCCGCTGACCGGCGCCTACAACTCGGCCAATGTGGCGAGCGCGACGACGGTGACCGCGGCGCTCACGGCAGGCGAGTTCACCGCCAATGCCGGCACCTCGTTCAGCAACTACACGCTGCCGACCACCGCATCGGGCGCCGGCGCGATCACCCCGGCGCCGCTGATCGCTACGATCACCGGCGACCCGACGAGGGTCTATGACGGCGCCACGACCGCCGCGCTCGCGCCCGGCGAGTTCGCCCTGTCGGGCTTTGTCGCGGGCCAGGGGGCGACGTTATCGCCACCGTCGATCGGCGCGTACAACTCGGCCAATGTGGCGAGCGCGACGACGGTGACCGCGGCGCTCACGGCTGGCGAGTTCACCGCCAGCCCCGGCACCTTGTTCAGCAACTATACGCTGCCGACCACCGCATCGGGCGCCGGCGCGATCACCCCGGCGACGCTGAGCGCCTCGATCATCGGCGACCCGACCAAGGTCTACGACGGCACGACGACCGCGGCGCTCGCCTCGGGCGAGTTTGCCCTGTTGGGCTTTGTCGCGGGCCAGGGGGCGACGGTTTCGGCGCTGACCGGCGCGTACAATTCAGCCAATGTGGCGAATGCGACGACGGTGACAGCGGCGCTCACGGCCGGCGACTTCACCGCCAACGCGGGCGTCCTGCTAAGCAACTATACGCTGCCGACCACCGCGGCGGGCGCCGGAGCGATCACGCCAGCGCCCCTGACGGTCACCGCGGATAACGCAAGCAAGGTGTACGGAACCGGTTTGGCCTCCGCCGGCACGGAGTTCGGCGTCAACGGACTGTTTGCGAACGACACCGTCACCAGCGTATCGCTGGCGAGCAACGGCGCCGCGGCGAGCGCCCAGGTTAGCGGAAGCCCGTATCCTATCATCGCATCCGCCGCTGTCGGCACAGGGCTGTCGAACTACACGATCACTTACCTGGCCGGCGTGCTGACCGTGACTGCGCGCCCCATCACGGTAGCCGCAGACAATCTGTTGCGGCTTGAGGACGAGCCGAACCCGCCGCTGACCTTTACCGTGACGATGGGGAATCTGGTCAACGGCGATTCCTTGTCGGGAGCCCTGGCGACCACCGCGAACATCGGCAGCCCGGCCGGCGTCTACCCCATCACCCAAGGCACGTTGGCGGCGACCCAAAACTATTCGCTGAGCTTTGTAGACGGAGAGTTGGTCGTGACATCTCCCGACTTAGGCGTCAGTCCGAACAAGTTCATCCCGTCGGTTTTGGGCCTGGCGCTGTCCCAACTCGGTCCTGCCCCGTGCTTGCCTGGTGACCTTGCCGCGATCCTCGAGCGCACCGGCAGCGTCGTCATCTTCGGATCGCAAGCCTCGACGAGCCCCTCGGGTGAAGGCGGCGGTTGTATTTCGGCGGGCGGCGGGACCTCCCCTCCGGTGAAGGCCGCGGCTGCTCAAACCTTGCGGCCGGCGGCGAAGCGACCGAGAGCGTCACGGATGGCCGCTGCCTACTAACCGATGCTCCGGCGTCCCCTGCGAGGCCATCGAGGCGTTTCGCGCCGCCTTTCCCGTTTCTCTGCGGCCTAGCTAGGATTCCGGTCGCGGCCAAGGGGCCGGCAAGGCATGACGGACGTCTTAGGCGGGCGTACCGAGGGATCGGCTCGGCGGGTCGGCAGCAAACGCAAGATCGGCGTTCGAGATCCGCGTGACTGTCAGTATTGTTGAGGCTCCAACATGCCTGCCCGGTCGATGAAGTCGCAAAATTGAAAAAGGCGCAATTTGGGCCGTCCAAATACAGATTGGCTTGACTGCAGGTGGCCGTAGCGTGACCATTGTGCCACATCTACTGGGGCACGCTCTAAAATGGCTAAGAGTATTTCGAACACGGGCCGGTTGTTCGCCGCTGGCGCCGCCTTAGTCGCCGCCGCGGGCGCGGCCTACTACGTCGGACACGTTTATCCATCCCACGGCAGCGAAACCGCCGGCACCATCGCTCCGGCGGTGCGGTATCAGGCGCCGCAGGTGCAGTCGACCGATGTGAGATTGGGTGACAATAGCGTCCCGCTGCTGATGCAGACGGACGCCTTCGAGGTGATGGTGAAGGACCCATCGTTCCGCGCGCTCGCGGCGGACCCCGGGTTCATGATCCTGGCGCAGAATCCGGCGGCGCTGAACGCGGTGGCGCACAATCCGCAGGCCTTCACCAGCCTCGCCCGCAACCCGGAGGCCTTCGCGGCGCTGGTCCAGCAGGCGTACATGACCCAGGGGGCGAACGCCGCCAACATGTCGGCGATGGCGACGATGGTGGAATCCCACGCCAGCGCCTTCTCGGCGTTTGGCAGCAGCCCGCAGGCCTTCGCGGCCATGGCCAGCCATTCGGCCGCGTTCGCGGCGATGGCCAACCACTCGGCGGCCTTCCAAGCGATGGCCTCCAACCCGCAGGCCTTCGGCGCCTACGCCGGCCACGCCGACAAGTTCCAGGCGGATGCGACGAACCCGGCCGCGGTCGCCTCGATGGCGACCAACGCGCAGGCGTTCCAGTCGCTGGCGCACGACGCCAATGCGATGGCCGCGATCAAGGCCGACTCACAGGCGTTCGGTGCGATGGCGAGTAATGCCCAGGCGTTCCAGAGCCTGGCGCAAAGCCAGGCGCTGTCGCAGGCGTCGAGCGCATCGGCCCTGAATGCGATGGCGACCAACGCGCAGGCGTTCCGGTCGCTGGCGCGCGATCCGCAGGCGCTGTCGTCGGCCGCGCAGTCGGCCAGCGCGTTCAGCGCCGCAGCCTCAGCGCAGGGCCTCAACGCAGCGGCCACCGGTAGCGCCTTCAGCGCGATGGCGACCAACCCGCAGGCTTTCCTGGCGCTGTCACGCAGCCCGCAGGCCCTGTCGGCGCTGGCGACCAACGCCCAGGCGTTTCAGTCCGCCGCGTCGAATCCCGCCTTCGCGGCGCTGGCGTCCAGCCCCGCCTTTTCGGCGATGCTGAGCAGCCCGGCCTTCTCGGCAGCCCTGCACTCGAACTGACCCGCGCCTCGCGGCGGGGCTCAAGGGGGCGAGTTGCGCTTTAGTTTTGTTCTGGTTTGCCTGGCGACGGCGGTGTTCTCGTTCGGGCGGGCGCACGCCCAGATCGAGACCGGGCCGCCCGACACCACCCACGCGCCGCCCCCGCCCTCGAGCGGCGGCAACACGGCCAAGCCCGAGCCGACGACGATCTCGTCCCGGTTCAAGGAAATCGATCTGTCGCAGATGGAGACCAAGGATCTCCGGCTGCTCTATTTCGATCCGGCCGAGACTTACCTGACGCCCTACGTCGCCAGGGCGTTCGAGAACTCGGCGGCGTTCCAGCACCGCACGTTCAACTGGAAGCCTTGGGACAAGACCACGGTCCTGCTGAAGGATTTCTCCGACTACGGCAACGCCGCCGCGCGGTCGTCGCCGAATAACGCGATCCTCGTCGACATCGCGCCGCTCAGTCAGGAGTTCGAGACCTTCAGCGCGGGCGAGCGCTTCTTCACCCTGATGAACCATGAGCAGGTCCACGTCGCGACGATGGACGTCTGGAACAAGCAAGACGCCGCCTGGCGGACCTTCTTCCACGGCAAGCCGATGCCGCTGCAGGATCATCCGGAATCGATCCTCTACAACTACCTCGCCACGCCGCGCGTGAACGTCCCCCGGTGGTACCTGGAAGGCAGCGCCGTCTTCATGGAGACCTGGATGGCCGGCGGCTACGGCCGCGCCCAGGGCGCCTACGACGAGATGGTGTTCAGGGCGATGGTCCGCGACAACGCCAAGTTCTATTCGCCGCTGGGCCTGGAGTCGGAGGGCAACGCGGTCGACTTCCAGGTGGGGGTCAACGAGTACCTCTACGGCACGCGGTTCATGAGCTATCTCGGCCTGACCCGCTCACCGCAGAAGCTGGTCCAGTGGCTGCAGCGCGATGATAGCAGCGCGCCCTACTATTCCACCCAGTTCAAGCGGGTGTTCGGCGAGTCGCTCGACGACGCCTGGAACGACTGGATCGCCTTCGAGCACGACTTCCAGAAGCAGAACCTCGCTTCGGTCACCCAATATCCGCTGACGCCGCTGACACGCCTATCGCCGCGCGCCCTTGGATCGGTCTCGCGCGCGTTCGTCGACCCCGCCACCGGCGAACTGATCGGCGCGTACCGCTATCCAGGGGTTATCGCCCTCGTCGGGACGCTGAACCTCGGCACGGGCAAGATCCGGCATCTGGCCGACATCAAGGGTCCGATGCTCTATCGGGTGACGTCGCTCGCCTACGATCCGGACGCCAACAAGGCCTACTTCACCGCCGACAACTACGCCTACCGCGACCTGATGCAGGTCGACGTGGCGACCGGACAGACCAAGATGCTGATCCGCGACGGGCGGATCGGCGAGATCGTCGTCAATCCCAAGGACAAGACGATCTGGGGCCTGCGCCACATGAACGGCCTGGTCACGCTGGTGAAGATCCCGCCGCCCTACACCGACTGGAACCAGATCCACACCTTCCCGTTCGGCCGCATCCCGTTCGACCTCGACATCTCGCCTGACGGCACGCTGCTCTCCGCGTCCGTCGGCGAGATCAACGGCGACCAGGCCGTTGACGTGTTCCGTCTGGACGACATGAGCCAGGACGATCCGCGACCGATCGCCCAGGTGAAGATGGGCGGCTCGACCCCGGAGAGTTTCGTCTTCTCGCCGGACGGCAAAGCCCTCTACGGCAGCGCCTATTACACTGGCGTCTCGAACATCTATCGGTTCGACATCGCCACCCAGAAGCTGGACGCGGTCAGCAACGCGGCGACCGGCCTCTTCCGGCCGATCCCGCGCCCGGACGGCTCGCTGATCGCGTTCGAATACACCGGCCAGGGCTTCAGCCCCGTCAGTCTCGATCCCAAGCCGCTCGACAATCTCGGCGCGATCAAGTTCCTCGGGACCGAGGTCGCCGAGAAGCAGCCGATCGTGAAGACCTGGGCCGTGGGATCACCCGCGAAGATCCCGCTGGACTCGATGATCACCTCGACTGGCAAGTATTCGCCGTTACAGGAGATGACCCTGGATTCAATGTACCCCGTTGTGGAGGGTTACAAGGGCCAGGTCGCGTTTGGCTGGCACGCCATCGTCGAAGATCCGATGCAGTTCGACCAGCTGACCGGCACGCTGAGCTACGCGCCGTTTGGCGAGCTGCCGGCCAAGGAGCGCTGGCACGCCGACGTCAACTTCCACACGATCTATTGGTCGGTGGAATACGCGCATAACCAGGCCGCCTTCTACGACCTGTTCGGACCCACCGACAATTCGCTGCGCGGCGATATGGTCAAGTTGGGCTACAAGACCTCGCCGATCTACGACCCGCCGCGCCAGCTCGACTTTACGGCGTCGTTAGCCGGCTACTTCGGCCTCGACACCGTCCCTGGCGCCCAGAACATCGCCACGCGCGCCGACAGCAACATCGGCGCCCTGCGCGTCGGGCTCAACTACACCGACGTCACCAAGTCGCTCGGCGCCGTCGACAACGAGCGGGGCGTGCTCGCCAACCTCGCGCTCGACGGCGACTACTCCGATGGCGGCCTCTATCCCCGTGTCCGCGGCGGGTTCAGCTTCGGCTTCCCAATCGGCTGGGCCCACTCGTCGGTCTGGCTCTACAACGCCGCCGGGATCTCCGGCGGTCAGGTCGCCAACCCGCTGGGCGCCTACTACATGGGCTCGTTCGGCAACAACTACGTCGACGACGGCGAGGTGAAGCGCTACCGCGCGTACGACAGCCTTCCCGGCTTCGCGATCGATCAGATCGCCGCCCGCGAATTCGTCAAGTCGCTGGCTGAGTGGAACCTGCCGCCGCTCCGCTTCTCGGACGTCGGACGCCCGAGCTTCTTCCTCGGCTCCATCCGTCCAGCGCTTTTCGCCGGGGTAATGGCGGATTTTCCGCCGAGCGGGCCCGAGCGCACGCTGGAGACCCTCGGCGGCCAGGCGGACTTGAATTTGACGGTGGCCCTGCGCCTGCCGATGACCCTGTCGTTCGGCCTCGCGGAGGGGCTTGAACATGGACAGCGCGACCACACGGAATTCATGTTGTCCCTGAAAATCCTTTAGGGACCATGGGTATGGACCCGCTGTTGTTGAAGGTGGTCATCTCGGTCGCCCCGGTTGCCGTCTGTCTCGCCGTCTTCCAGGCGGTCGATGTGTTCAAGCTCGCGCCCCTTGCCGAAGTCCTCGAACTGCTTGCCGCCGGCGCCGTCGTCTGCATCGTCTGCTACTTCGTGGCTGGCGGCCTGATCGACGAATTCCCGATGCGGCGGGGCGTCTACTCCCAGGAAGTGGCGCCGGTGCTCGAGGAGGTGCTGAAGGCGGTCGTCATCATCGGCCTCTTCGCAATCAATCGCGTCGGCTATCTGATCGACGCGGCGATCGCGGGCTTCGCCGTCGGCGGCGGATTCGCCCTCGCTGAGAACATCTTCTACCTGAACCAGTTCACCGACGCCGATCTGGGGGTCTGGCTGGTGCGAGGGTTCGGCACCGCAATCATGCACGGCGGCGCGACGGCGATCCTGGCCGTCCTCTCCCAGGTGCTGTTCGCGCCGCGGCTGCGGATGTCCGTCGATCGCTTCCACTTCAACCTGGCGCTCTTTCTGCCGGGTCTCTTCTGCGCGATCGCCCTGCACGGCGTCTTCAACCAGTTCACCAAGACGCCGCTGGCCGCGATGACCGTCGTGCTGATCGCCGTTCCGATCTCGATCCTGGTGATCTTCGCAGTCGGCCAGCGGTACGCGCATCGCTGGCTGACCAGCGAGGAGACGGCGCATGAGCAGCTGCTTGCAGACATCGACAGCGGCGCGTTCGCCGCGAGTTCAGGCGGCCAGGCCATCCAGCGGCTCGCGGAGCGGCTGGGCCCAGCCCTCGCGCCCTCTATCCTCGACTATGTGCGCACTCACACGGAACTGGTGGTGAAGGCCGAGGAGCGGCTGCTGGCGCTGGAAGCCCACGAGGCGCTGTCGCGAGAGAAGCGCCTGCGCGAACAGTTCCATCGTCTGCACGAGCTGGAACGCAAACTGGGGCGAAGTGCGGTGATGGCGGTGAGGCAACATTTGCGGTTCTCGCGCAACGATCTCTGGGAGATGCACGAGCTCGAAGAATACGCGAGCGTGCGGGGTTGATCCCGTCGAAAGGGCCGTCGGACATCCCGCTGAGGCCGTCCCCAGGCGATCGCGCCTGGGCCGCCGCCCGTCGGATCGAACGCACTACCGCCGCTGCGGGTGACCTAGCGGTCCGCGATGGGCCGGAACCGATCGTCGCGCTCGCGGCGCCTTCCAGACGTTGCTAGCCTGGTGGGCGAGCGATCTGGAGAGCTGACATGGTGGAACGCACTGCACTCGTCGTCGGAGCCTCAAGGGGCCTGGGCCTCGGCCTGGTCAAGGAACTCGTCGGTCGAGGCTGGAACGTGATCGCGACGTTGCGTTCACCTCGGACTGCCGCCGGCCTGACGGCCTTTGCCGAAGCTTCCGACGGCAAGGTCCGCCTTGAAACGCTCGACCTCGAGGAGAGCAGTCAGATTGAGGCCCTTGCCGAACGCCTCTCCGGCCAGACGCTCGACCTCCTGTTCGTCAACGCCGGCATCAGCCTTGGGCGGATCAAGGCTGGCGCCGCTACGCGCGATGACGTCGCGCGCCTGTTCGTCACCAACACAGTGGCCCCAATCCACGTGGCAGAGGCTTTCATCGACCGGATGCGCGATGGAACGGGCGTCATCGCGATGATGTCGTCTGGCCTGGGAAGCGTCTCCAACAACTTCCGCGGCGGCGCAGATCTCTATTCGGCCAGCAAGGCGGCCCTGAATAAGCTCACGCGCGGATTTGCGACCGGACTTGGGGATCGAAAGCTGACGGTGCTGTCGATCAGCCCTGGCTGGGTGCGAACCGAGATGGGCGGCCCCAGCGCCATGCTTTCAGTCGAAGAGAGCTGCAAGGGTGTGATCGACGTCGTCGAGGCCAAGGCCGGCGCCGGGGAGCACGGCTTCTACAGCCACGACGGGGCCACCGTAGCCTGGTAGGTGGGCGGCGGGCGCCGGGCCCGAAAGCCGCAATTCCCCAATCTGCAAGCTTTGCGCCGGCAGCCGCGCCTTAAGCCTTCAGCTTGGCAGCCTGCTCGTCGGCGTGCTTCTGGATCATCGCCCCGGCCGCCTGCATGGCCTTGCCCATGAACTCCGTGGCGTGGCCCATGGTGTAGTCGAACGAGGCCTGGCGGCTGACGTTGGCCTGCTTGAACACCGGCGCCACGTGCTCGGCCCACAGCTGGTAGGACTTTACCGTGTTGTCCCAGGTCGCCCAATTGTGGGCGAGCTGCAGGAACACGCCGAACTTGCCCTGCTTTTCCTGCAGGCGGTGAATCTGTGCGATGGCGTCGTCGGGCGTGCCGATGACCGCCTGGCCGCTGGCGATCATCTGATCGACGGGGTCGGCCCCATTGGTCTCGCCGCGGGGTGACAGCGGGTTGAGCTGCGCGAAATAGTCCGCCCACTTGGACAATCCCCAGCGCACGTTGGCTCTGGCCTGCTCGCGCGTCTCGGCGATATGCACCGGACCCACCAGGCGCAGGCGCTGGCGGTCCATTTCGCGCCCGTTTTCCTTGGCGATCTCGCAGGCGATGCCCCAGTTGGTCCCCAGCACATCGAATCCGCCGGCGTTGGTCGCCGCGACGCACAACATGCCCAGGTCGTACCTGCCGGCGGCGCGCCCGCCCGATGGGCTGACGGCGCTGGCCACCACCACTTCCGGATAGGGCTTGGTGTAGGGCGTCAGATGCGCGCGGGCGTTGACCAGCTCGTACCAGGCGGTCTTCTCAGTGACGACCTCGCCCTGGAACAGCCGCAGGATCACCGCCAGCCCTTCCATCATCCGGTCGCGCTGGGTCATCGGATCGACGCCCAGCATCATCGCGTCGGACGGCAGCAACCCCGGCCCGACCCCGAACATCACTCGCCCGCGGGTCATGTGGTCGAGCTGGATGATCCGGTTCGCGGCCATCAGGGGGTTGTGGTAGGGCAGCGAGACGACGCCGGTGCCGAGCCTGATCCGCTTGGTGCGCTCGGCGGCGGCGGCGATGAACAGCTCGGGGCTGGAGATGATCTCGAAGCCCGCCGAGTGGTGCTCGCCGATCCAGGCCTCCTCATACCCGAACCGGTCCAACACCTCGATCAGCTCGAGGTCACGCTGGATCGCCTCGGTCGGATCGCGGTCGAGGGGATGGAACGGCGCCATGAAGATGCCGTTGCGCATCGGAAAGTCCGCCTCACGGGCGTCGGGCTGCATGCAGAATCCTTCGATCTCGGTCGGTTGGCTGAGGTGGCTGAGGAGAGACCTTGTAGTCAAGAGTTTTGGAACGCACTATAAAAATGTCGTCGTTCCGCGTACCGGTCTGACGCCACCTCGCGGAGGGAAAATGAGCGAAGAGGTTCTCGTCATTGGCGCCGGCATCGGCGGGCTCTGCACCGCGTTGGCGCTCGGCCCAACCGGCCGCTCGGTGACCTTGCTTGAACGCGACGGCGCGCCGCCTTCGGGCGATGCCGACGAAGCCTTTCGCGACTGGAGCCGCCGAGGCGTCGGGCATCTGCGCCAGAGCCACGCCTTCCTCGCCCGCCTCGGCAAGATCATCAAGAACGACCATCCGCGGCTGCGCGAAGCCCTGCTGGCGTTCGGCGTGCGTGAGCTGGGCTTTGAGGGCATGCTCTCGCCGGCGCAGCTCAAGACCTATCGGCCCGCGCCGGTCGACGCGGAGTTCGCCATCCTCACCAGCCGGCGCACGACCCTCGAGCTGGTGATCCGACGCTACGTCGAGCAGCTGCCGAACATCACCATTCGCTCGAACGCCAACGTGCGCAGCCTGATCACCGAGAAGGGACCGTCCGGCGTCATCACAGTCCGTGGCGCGCGCGTCGACGAAGGCGATCGGGTTCGCGAGCTGTTGGCGGACGTGGTGATCGACGCGGGCGGGAAAAACGGCGCCGGGATCGAGCAGCTGGTCGAAGAGGGCGCACAGATACCGGAGGAGAGCGAGACTGCCGGTATCCTCTACTTCACCCGCCACTACCGGCT
Source organism: Caulobacteraceae bacterium (assembly GCA_035604515.1). Lineage (GTDB taxonomy): Bacteria > Pseudomonadota > Alphaproteobacteria > Caulobacterales > Caulobacteraceae > Acaudatibacter. Next base: position 26,574 of record DATNIH010000151.1, read on the forward strand.
GAAGCCTGGCCGCAGCGAGCCCAAGCGCGAGGGCAATCCGCCGTTCGGCGGCGACCTCGGCTATCTCAAGTTCGGCGTGTTTCCAGGAGACAACGGCTGTTTCTCGATCACCATGTGCGTGCCGGAAGTCGAATACGAACTACGCAAGGCGATCGTCCGTCCCGAACAGTGGGACCGCATGATTGAAAACCTGCCTGGACTGAAGGTCTGGACTGCGCCCGACCAGGCGGAAGCCGTCAGCAAGGTGTTCGGGATGGGCGACCTGCTGGGGCGCTGGCGCGACCTCGCCCCGGGCGGCGCGCCGGCGGTGCTCGGGTTCTTCGCCGTCGGCGACACCCTGGTCCGCACCAACCCGCTTTACGGACGCGGCTGTTCCCTCGCCGCCGTCGAAGCTTACATCCTGCGCGACGTGCTGGCCGAGGCCACGGACCCTCAGGCGCGTCTGCTCAGCTACGCCAAGCGGCTCCAGAGCGAGATCCGGCCCTACTATCTTGCGATGCGCCGCCAAGATCGCGGGGCGATCAAGCGGGCCGAGCAGGCCCTTACCCCCGACTATAAGCCCAGCCGGCGCGCCCGCATCCTGCGCAGCTTCGTCGAGGACGGCATCACCGTGGCCACGCGCCTCGACACCGGCCTGCTGCGCGAAGCCATGCGCGGCTTCCACATGCTGGAGCACCCCGACGCCTGGATCCGCCGGCCGAAGAACCTCGTCAAGATCCTGGGCTATTGGGCGCGCGGGAAGAAGCGGAACGCCGTGGCCTATCCGCCGAAGGCCGGACCCCCGCGTGCGGAGATGATGCAGGCGCTCGGCCTGTCGCACGAGGCCGACATCATCCTGCTCGCCGAGCGTCGTCGGGAGACGGCTCAGCGGAGACTGGCGGCTTAGCGTCTAGCCGATCGCCACGGACTACGCCGAGGCGCTTGGCGGCAGCCGCTCGAGCGTGACGCCCGGCGGCGGACCCATGTCGTCCGGGATCAGGTAGTCGCCGCCGCCGAGGTCGTAGGACGGATCGACCCGGTATTTGTCGAAGTCCCGCTCGCCGGCTTCGTAAAGCACGAGGTCGTCGATCAGGAAGTTGCCGGTGAACTGGCGCGCGTCCTTGTTGAAGATCACGTGGGCGGCGTCGGCCATGATGTCGACGGTGCGGCAGCCCTTCATGCCCTCGGCGCCCGAGACGGCGAACTCGATCGCGGCGGTGGCGATGCCGGTCCTGGGCCAAAGCGAGTTGAAGGCGATGCCGTCGGCGCGGAACTCCTCGGCCATGCCGAGGGTGCACATCGCCATCCCCAGCTTGGCCGAGGTGTAGGCGACGTGGCGGCCAAGCCACTTGGCGCGCAGGTCGAGCGGCGGGCTCATGTTCAGCACGTGCGGATTGGCGGCGTGCTTCAGGTGCGGAATGCAGGCCTTGGAGGTCAGGAACGTGCCGCGCGCGGTGATCTGATGCATCAGGTCGTAGCGCTTCATGTCTGTCTGGAGCGTGCCAGTGAGGCTGATCGCCGAGGCGTTGTTGAGCAGCAGGTCGATGCCGCCGAAGGTCTGTACGGTCTGCTCGACCGCCGCGTAGACCTGTTCCTCGCTGCGGACGTCGCAGACGATCGGCAGCGCCCTGCCCCCGGCTTCCTCGATCTCCTTGGCGGCGGTGTAGATGGTGCCCGGCAGGTGCCTGTGCGGCTCGGCGGTCTTGGCTGCGATGGCGACGTTGGCGCCGTCGCGCGCGGCCCTGACGCCGATGGCCAGGCCGATCCCGCGCGAGCCGCCGGTCATGAAGAGGGTCTTCCCCTTGAGGCTCATTGACGTCTCCGCTTGCATGCCCGCCGGCCGGCAGACAGGCCGCCTAGGTGAGCATCAGGTCATCCGCAAAGTCATGGTCAAATGACGCCGGCGCCCGCGCTCAGCTTGTCCAGGTATTGCTGTAAGGTCCCGTCCAAGAACCGGTCCCGCACGCCCTCGGGCTCGGCGGTCGCGGCCTTGTCCAGCTCATAGACCTCCGGCGGCACGTACCAGTGCAGCTTGTCGCTGTGGTAAGCCTGCCAGACCACCTTCGCGACCTCGATCGGCGGCATGGCCCTGAACATGCCCGTCTTCGGCGCGGCGGCGGCGGTGTCCGGACCGATGATCGGCGTGTCGATCAGACCCGGCAGCACGTCGGCGACCTTGACGCCGTACATCTTGAACTCGACCGAGAGCGCCTCCGTCAGTCCTTTGACGGCGTGCTTCGTGGCCGAGTAGGTGGCGATGCCAGGCATGCCGAAGGTGGCGGATGACGACGAGGTGGTGAAGCACATCGAACCCGGCGTCTGACGCAGGTACTTGATCCCCTCGTGGATGCCGATAAGCACGCCGACGAAGTTGGTATTGACCACCGCCATCACGGTCTCGAACGGCAGGTCGGCGAACAATCCGCCGCCGCCGATCCCGGCGTTGTTGTAGAGGACGTCCAGCTTTCCGTCGGTCGTCTCGGCGAATTCGGCCAGTGCCTGGCGATAGTCGTCGCGGTCGGTGACATCGAGCCTGCGGGTGACGCAGTTGGCGGCGCCGAGCGTTTCTTCCAGCGCTCTCAGTCCATCGGTATTCACGTCGTAGCCGCCGACGAACCAGCCCTTGCCGGCGAACAGCAAGGCGGTCTGATAACCGATGCCGGACGCCGCGCCGGTGACGAAGATGGACTTGCGTCCTTGGCTTGCCGCCATGGCAATTCCTCCCGGAACCTAGCTCACTCGACCGCGCGGCCCTTCAGGCTCTTGAGCCAGGGGATCAGCAGCGCGTTCACCTCGGCCGGTCGCTCCTGCTGCGTCCAGTGCCCGCAGCCCGGCAGCACATGGCCGCCCTCGAGGTTCGGCACGAAGCCGCGCATCACCGCGATGGGATCGGCGGCGGCGCCGAACATGTTGAACGCCCCATCGCGGTCGCCGGCGACGAAGAACGCCGGCTGCTCGATCTTCCGGTCCTTGAATTGTTGCAGATACTCGAAGTCGCGCGTGTGATTGCGATAGCGGCTGATCGGACCGAAGAAGCCGGACTGCTCGAATTCGCCGACGTAGTAGTCGAGGTCGGCGTCTGTGAGCCACGCCGGGAAGACCTCGGGATCGGCCAAGCCCTCCAGCAGCGTGGCGCTGGAATCCTTGTTCATCGGCCAGGAGCCGGGCTTCACGTCGCCAGAAATTGCGAAGTAGAAGCGCCGCAGGAAGTCGCGGGGGTTCGGGTCGAACGCCGCCTCGGCTTTGCCGACCTCGCGGAAGTAGGACTGGTAGAAGAAGTGGTTCTTGTCGTCGAACATCTCCTTGATGACGTCGTCGAACGAACGAGCCGGCACGCCAGTGTAGACCACCGACATGGCCGCCACCGCCTTGAAGATCTCCGGGTGGATCAAGGCCGAGTTGTAGACGATCGGCGCGCCCCAATCGTGCCCGACCAAAATGGCGCCCCGATCCGGCGAGAGCGCCCGCGCGACGCCCGCGACATCCCGGACGATGGCCTCCATTGAATAGTCGGCGACCTGCGGGAACTTCTGCGAGCCGTTGTAGCCCCGCACGTCGATCGCGCAGGCGGTGAAGCCGGCCGCGGCGATCGGCCCGATCTGATGTCGCCAGCTGTACCAGCTCTCCGGAAAGCCGTGCACCATCAGCACCAGCGGCCCATCGCCCTCGACGGCCGCGCGTATGGCGGTCCCAGCGGCGTCGATCACGCGGAATTCAGGCACGGGAAGGGCGTCCTCGACGGTCGAAGGGATGGCCGGGAGACTTCACTACGGCAAGGTTGATTTCAACTGATTTTCGAAACACGTTCTGTTTTTCCGCCGACGCCGGCCGCCTGTTGTTGCAGAGGCGTTGTCTAAACCCGGGGGCCCCGCTACGCACGGTCTCAGCAAGCGCGGCTTCGCCGCTTGCGGGCTCTGGAGTGAGATGAGCAGGCGCGAGGAAGCCAAGGAAGAGCGGCGGCACCGTATCGTCACCGCCGCCCGTGACCTGATCCGCGAGACCGGTGATGCGGGGGTGTCCATGCGCGCGATTGCCGGTCGCGCCGACGTCAGCCTCTCGACGCCCTACAATCTGTTCGGCTCCAAGCGAGCCATCGTGCTGGCGGTGCTCGAAGACATTCGCGAGTTCACGGAGCGGTTCGCGAGACTGCGCTCGGCGAACGCCGTCGAGCGCATCTTCCAGGTATTGTCGATGTCGATCCGCTACTACGTCGACGATCCCGACTTTTACCGCGCCCTCTGGACGGGCGTCTTCGACCTGAGCGGCAAGGAGGTGCGCTCCGCTCTTCTCCTGCCCGAGCGCGACGCCTTTTGGCTGTCCCTGGTAGACGCCGCCGCCCGTGAGGGCGCCCTGCCGAAAGAGATCGACACGGCGATGCTCTTGCGAAGCCTGGACCTGACCTATGCGTCAGTCATGCTCAGCTGGGTGGTCGGCGCACTGAAGACCAGCGAACTGGAAGCCGTGGCAGGCTATGGCTATGCGCTGACCTTGCGCGGGGCGGCGGCGCTCGAATGGCAGCCGTACCTCGCCGAAAAGGTCGGCCGTTATCAAAAGCAGATGCTGAGGCGGCGCGGCGGCGTGCCTGCCATCTAGCGCCGCTCAGGTCGCGGACGCGAAGTCAAAGGCCGAGGACCAGCCGGGCCATGATGTCCCGCTGGATTTCGTTGGAACCGCCATAGATGGACGCCGCCCGATCGTTGAGGTAGCGCGCCGTCGTCACCAGGCCGTGTTCGGGGCCGACGATCTCGATGTTCGCGTTCGGCGCGCGCGCCGCGGGCTGATCGACGGCGGCATAGACGCCGAGGGCCTCCAGGGCGAGTTCGTCGAGCCTCTGCATGAGTTCCGTGGTCTGGGTCTTCATCATGGAGGACACGGGTCCCGGCGCCTGACCAACGGCGAGTGCGGCCAGCACCCTGAGCTCGGTCATCTCGGCCGCATCGAGGGCGACGGCGGCCGCGGCCAGCCTGGCCCTGAACGGCGGCTCGTCGAGCGCCCGCCCGCCCGTGCCGCTCGCTTCAGCGGCCGCCATCGTCACAAGGCGCTCCAGCGCCACGCGCAGGCCGGCCGCGCCCCCGCCGCCGCGTTCGAACTCGAGGAGATACTTGGCGACCGTCCACCCCGCGTTCTCCTCGCCGAGCCGGTTCGCAATCGGGACGCGGGCCTGGTCGAAAAACACCTGGTTGACCTCGTGATCACCCGCCAGGGTGATGATCGGCCGCACCGAGACGCCCGGCGTCGCCATGTCGAGCAGCAGGAATGTGATCCCAGCCTGCGGCTTGCCGTCTCTGCGCGTCCGCACCAGGCAGAACATGCGATTGGCGTGTTGGGCGTGAGTGGTCCAGATCTTGGAACCCGTGAGCACGTAATCCGGCCCGTCAGCTGTGGCCGCGAGCTGCAGCGAGGCGAGATCCGATCCTGCGCCCGGCTCGGAATAGCCCTGGCACCAGTAGTCTTCGCCAGAAAGGATGCGCGGCAGGTAGAATGCTTTTTGCTCGTCTGTCCCGTAGCGCATGATCACAGGGCCAACCATGCGCAGCCCCATCGGCGCAAGACCGGGCGCGCCGGCCCTCGCACACTCAGCCGCGAAGATGTGCCGCTGGGCGTCGCTCCAGCCGGGGCCGCCGTACTCGACCGGCCAACTCGGCGCGGCCCAGCCGCGGGCATGCAGTATCCTCTGCCAGGCCAGGCTATAGGTCTTGTCCATGAAGACACTGGTCGCCCGACGCGCGGCCACGCGCAGCTCAGGCGTGAGCGACGCCTGAAGAAACGCCCGGACCTCATCGCGGAACGCGAGGTCGGCCGGAGCCAAATCGAGATTCATCGGCGGTCCCTGGTCAGCCCGAGCCTTGCCGGCCCTCGGCTGCCGTTTGGCGACAAGCTGACTTGGGATTCAAGCCACCGGTCCATATAGCGCGTGTTTTGGCCGCCAGGCGATTGGGTGTCGGAGGCGGATCAACCTTCCTGGCCGAGATGGGTTCGACATGCGGCGCCTCGGGCGCCCAGCCGACGGCAAGGATCGACCCGAAGCGAACGTCATGGAACGTGGAGCCGGGCGCCGGTGGTTGTCGGATCGCGCCTTCCCCTCCGCGAATGCGATGCCAAATCTCGATTTGCCAACCTTCGCCAGGGCGCGCAGCCTCGGCTTGGCGGAGCGACGGAGGGACAGGACGTGGCTCGGATTCCAGGCTTGAACTTAGGTGGCCTGACCGCCGGCTTGGTGGTCGCGGCGATGGTCTGCCTCGCCGGGGCGACGCGCGCGGCGGAGCCGCCTCGCGGGATCATCGCCCTCAACCAGTTTGGCCAATGCCCGCCGTCCGGCCCCTGCGGGGCGCTGCGCCCCAAGGCCGCGGCCAATACGGCGATCACCGGCCTGATGATCCGGCTGAACTGGAAGGACATGCAGTCCGGTCCCAAGGCCTCCGACATCGACTGGACCATGACCGACAACGTCTTCGCCCAGGCGGGTAAGGACCGGTTCGTAGTCCTCTCCTTCGTGCCCGGAATCCAGACTCCGGACTGGGCGATGGACGAGATTCCGAAGGGCGGCAAGATCAGCCTGTGCATCCCCTACGGTTCGAAGGCGGACGTGGGCAACACGCGAACCGTGCCCAAACCGTGGAACGCGACCTATCTCAAGCTGTGGTACGGCTTCCTGAAGGCGGTCTCGGACCACTACGCCAGCAACCCCCAGTTCCTGATGATCGCGGCGTCTGGCCCAACCTCGGTCTCCGAGGAAATGTCACTGCCCGGTGCGCAACACTCCTCGAAGGTCTGTCCGATCAAGGACGGCGTGCAGGCTTGGATGAACGCCGGCTACACCCCAGCCAAGTACGAAGGGGCGTGGAGCGACGTGTTCAGCAAGTTCGCCGCCCTGTTTCCGAACCAGTATGTGTCGCTCGCCCTGTACGACGGCCTGCCGATCGGCAGCAGCGGAAACAATGACAGCGGCGAAGTGAGCAAGACGCCGCAAGATGTCATCTCAGCGGGATTGAGCGCGCTTGGCGGCAGGTTCGCCGTCGAGGCCAACGGCCTGGTTTCCACCAGCCCCAAGAACGCGGCTTACCGGACGGTGAAGTCGTACCACGGCAGGGCCGTGACAGGCTTCGAGTTGGCCACCTCGGCGGTGACCAGGCCGCAGACCGAAGGGGGCGTCAGCAACTCAGCCGAGGCGCTCTGCCAAGCGCTGCGCGCGGGGGTGGAAGCCAACGTGGATTTCATCGAGATCTATCAGGAGGACGCCTCCAGCGGGGACGCCAGCGTCCAAAGCGTGCTGGACACGTTCGCCAAGCAGCTGCAACCGCCGATCATGTTCCCCAGACCGGGCCGCCCGGTTCCGTTCGATCGCCGACTCAGCATCGCCACGGGCGGCGCGAGCCCAGCCACTGTCTGCCCCTGAAGACTGTCCGATTATTACGCGTGCGAGAGTCTGGTTCTGGCGAGTCTCTGGAGCGACGCCTCAACTCATTGAGTACCGGATCGGCAGCGTCTTCGGCCCGCCCACGAAGTTCGTCGTGGTCCTACGAGGTTCGCCGGCGAGTTCCAGCCACTCCAGGCGCGGCAGGAGCTCCTCGAAGAAGATCGCCATCTCCATCCGCGCCAAGTGCATGCCCAGGCACTGGTGCGGGCCATAGCCGAAGGCGACGTGCCGGTTCGACTGTCGGTCGACCCGGAACGCGAAGGGGTCGTCGAAGGCCTCCTCGTCGCGATTGCCGGACGGAAAGCACAGCGCCACCTGCTCGCCCTTGGCCACGGTCTGGCCGCGCACCTCGGCGTCGCGGCCGGCGATGCGGACGAACTGGTAGACCGGCGTCGTCCAGCGGATCGATTCCTCGACCAGGCTCGGGATCAGCGTTGGATCGGCCTTGACCTTGGCCAACTCCCCTGGCCGCTCCGCCAGAGCCCACAGACCCCCGGCGACCGACGACGAGGTGGTGTCGTGCCCCGCGAAGGCGATGGTGATGTAGTAGCCGAGCGAGTCCGGCTCGGGCAGCAGCTCGCCGTCGATGCGGCCGTTGGCGATGACGCTGGCGAGGTCGTCGGCCGGGTTGCGCCGCCGATCCGCGGTGATAGCGCGGAAGTAGTCGCTGACCTCGGCGATGGTCTCCATCAGCCCGCGGGTCACTTCCTCCGGCGTCATCGTTCCACGCCGCGCCAGCTCGGCGTCATTGTTGCCGAAGTACTGCTGCGTCAGCCGCAGCATCATCGGCTCGTCCTCCGCCGGCACCCCAAGCACGGACATCACCACCAGCAGCGGATAGTGGACCGCGATGTCGCGCACGAAGTCGATCTCGCCGCCGGCCGCGGCCATCCGGTCGACGTAGCGCCGGGCGGTGGCGCGCATGCCGTCCTCGAGCTTGCGGATGTTCTTTGGCGCGAGCCACGACTGGGTCAGCAGGCGGTACTTGACGTGCTCGGGCTCATTCATGCCGACCACGCTACGAAACCCCTGCGCCTCGCTGCCGGTCCTAGCGGCCATCTCCCTGGGGACCAGCGCGCCCAGGCCGCTCAGAAACACGTCATTCTGGCGGGCGATCGCCTGGATGTCGTCGAACTTGGAAGCGACCCAGAATGGCGCGTAGTCGGGCAGATCGGCGCGGGCGAAAGGAAAGTGGCCGCGGATGACCTTGAGCTTCTCGTGCAGGGCATCGAGGTCGGCGTAGGCTGCGGGGTCGGCCACCGCCCGGGCGAGCTCGTCCGGCAGGCGCTGGGCCGTGCGCGCGATGTCCGGGGCCAGGTCGGTCATGGCTTTCTCCGTCGCCGTTTGAGGGTTTCCGGTGTGGCGCCGCCGAGCGCTCGGTCTGGTCGACCCTCAACCCGCGAGGCAAGCGCGCCACGGCGCACCATGGTCATCAGCTGGTCCGCGATCTGGTTCGGGCTGGCGCCCTTCGGGTCATACCAGGAGATCGACCAGTTCATCGCCCCGAAGCAGAGCATCCGCAGGACTGAGGGATCGACGCCGGGCGCCAGACCATGGGTGGCGGCGATCTCGTCGATGATCCCGGCGACGAACAGTCCATAGGCCCGGTCCTGGCGCACGTGCCGCTCCCGGATCGCCGGTGGCACCTGGTGCAAGATCTTCAGGTTCGCGCTGGCGAAATCCGCCTCGTCGTGGAGGAAGCGGGTATGGGCAAGGACCACGGCCTCAAGCTTGTCGACGGGATCGGCGGCCGGTCCGAGCGCTTCGACCGCCGCTTTGGACGCGTCGAACGCGCCCTGGGTGCCCAGCGCGAGGATCTCCTCGACCAGGCTCTCCTTGGAATTGAAGTGATAGTAGAGACTGCCCGTCTTCATGCCGACCGCCTCGGCGATGTCGCGCAGGGAGACCGCGGCATAGCCCTGCTGGCGGAAGAGGCCGGCGGCGGCGTGCAGGATCGACTGTCGCGTCGCTTCGGACTTCGAGGGCGGTTTCGGGAGGGCCGCGCCGTCAGCCACGGTGCGCCTCCAAGGCGGCGACCACCGGCGCGGATACACCGAGGAAGCGATGGGCCGCATCGCTCCAGATCGTCTCCGACACCCCTGGCCGCGACACCGCCGCCGCGATGAAGCCGCGCGGATCGGGCTGCTGGATCTGGTAGGGGTAGTCGGTGCCAAGGCAGATCTGGCCCGGCGCTATATGCGTCGCCAGGTGTTCGAGATAGGCCTCATCGTAGACCAGGCTGTCGTAGAAAAAGCGTCGCGCGTAGGCCTTGGGCGATTGTGGCAGCTTGCCCTCGAAACGGTTCGTCGAACCCCAGCCGAACTCCATGCGATGCAGCAGCGGCGCCAGCACGCCGCCGCCGTGACTGAAGCCGATCCGCAAGCCCGGGAAGCGCTCGAGCACGCCCTCCATGATCAGGCTGGCGGCGCACAGGCCGGTGTCGACCGTGAAGCCGGCGAAGGGCGCGAGCATCGGATGGCGTGCGAGGTCACGCGCCGACAGCGGATGCAGCGAATGGACGAAGATCGCCAGGCCCTCGGCCTCGCAGGCGGCGAAGAACGGATCGAAGCGCGCGTCGCCGAGATAGGCGCCCGCGACGTTGCTGCCGACCTCGACCCCGGTCAGACCGAAACGGGCCTTGAGGTCGCTGGCCTCCTTCGCGGCCAGCTCAGGGTCCTGCAGCGGCACAGTCCCGAGGCCGAAGAAACGGTCGGGACGGGCAGCAACCATATCGCCAATCGCGTGATTGACGTAGCGACCAAGCTCAAGGGCGGGGTTGGCGTCCAGCCAGTACGACAGCAGCTCCGGCATGGGCGAGAGCGCCTGGGCGGCGACGCCGTCGCGGTCCATGTCCTCGATTCTGCGCTCTGGGGACCAAGAACGCTCGTCGATCTCGCGAAACGGCCGCTTGCCCATGAACACCTGCGCCTTGGTGCGGCAGGCCTCGCAAGCGACTGAAGGCCAGGCGCCGATTGCACCGCCGGTCGGGTCGGCCGGCAGTTCTTGCGGGACCACGTGCGAGTGGATGTCGATCAGGGGAGGATGCGCCAAGGTCATGCCTCCTTGGCCGTAGCAGCCGGATCCCAGGCCCAGTAGCGGGCGATCGCGCCGGCATCGACGCGCAGGTCGGTTCCAGTGATCATGGCGGCATCGTCGGAGACCAGGAACACCGCCGCCAGCCCATAGTCGGTAGGCTTCGGCAGCTTCTGCATGGGAACCCCGCGTCGGAACGGCTCCATAGCCGCCGCGAACGCGGCGGGCGAGCGCGCCTCGCGCCCCCAGCGGGCGGCGCGCTCGAAGCTTTCGGCGGGGTCGGTCGCGGTTGGGGTCAGGCTGTTGACCCTGATGTTGTGGCCGACCAGCTCCATCGCGGCGGAGCGGGTGAAGTTGAGCAGGCCGCACTTGGAGGTGCTGTAGGCGATGTTGCCGGGCTCGCCCTGATGCCCGGCCGTGGAGATGATGTTGAGGATGCGTCCGGCGATGCCGAGCTCAATCATCGACTGGGCGACGTATTTCGTAAGCAGAAAGGCGCCGGTCAGGATCACGTCGGTCTGCTTGCGCCACTCGGCCAGCGACATGTCGAGCACCCCCTTCTTGTTGAAGAAGGCCGCGTTGTTGACGAGGATGTCGATCTTGCCGAACGCCGAGAGGCCGGCTTCGACCGTCCGCCTGACCTGGTCCTCATCGCAGACGTCGCACGTCACGCCGAGCGCCTTCCCGCCGGCCGCTTCGATCGCCCGGGCGCAGTCCATCGCGTTGTCCGGACGGGAATCGGCGGCGATGATCGCCGCGCCTTCGTGGGCCAGGCCCTCGGCGATCCCGCCGCCGATGTTTGGGCTGGTGCCGGTCACGAGCGCAACCTTGCCGCTGAGGCGCATGTTCGGTGGCTCGCTGGCTGGGCTCATGGCGGCGCGATCAGGAAGGCTTTCGAGGAGTTGAAGATCCAGGTGTCGATGAACTCGGTCGACGCGGGCTTGCGGCCCAGCTGTTTCAGCGCTCCGGCCAGGCACATCCAGTTGAGCAGCTCTTGCTGCCCGCTCTCTTCAACGGCGGCGGCGGTGTGGTTGCGCCAGGTCGCGTAGTCCCCGCTCCGCAGCGCCTCGTACATCCGCCGGTCGGCGGGCGTGTCGGGGTAGAGAAAGTGGTTCTTCCCGGTCAGGAACGCGTGTGACCAGCCGGATGAGGCGAGCAGCGCCACGCGCCAAGGCGATGCGGCGAGGATCTGGGCCGTCACCGCGCCCAGGTCGAACAGGCGCTTCGGCGTCGGCGCGGGCGGATCGAGGTCGCTGTCGTCGAGACTGCGCTCGAAGTCGGGAAAGCCGCCGCGCTGGCTGATCACCTTGCGCCCATAGCAGTTGATCGCGACCGGAACGATTGGATACGGGAAGCCGACCCGGTTGTAGTCGAGGTACAGCACGGCGTTGGCGAACGCGTGGCCGAGGCTGTGGTGCAGCGGCTTGTAGGCATAGGCCGCATCGAACCCAGCCTCGATCAGCCCAGTGGTCAGGTGTTTCGCGCCGCGTACGTGCCCCGGCTGTTCGAAGAGCTCGCCCGCCGGCTCGCCCCAGACATTGCCCGCCGGCACGGTGATCTTGAAAGACTCATAGGCGCTGACGCAGTACGGCGGCACCACGTCTTCCTTGAAGTTCTCGTACTGGTCGTCGCCCCAGATCACCACGAAGTCGGGATCGAACGCGTCCAGCGCCGCGCGGGTCTTCATCAGCGCGGCGACCAGATCCGAGCGATGGCGCCCTGCGGCGCTGACCCCCTCGTCATTGCCCCACTCGGCCCGCATGCCCTCCGGCCAACCGGCGGGCTCTCGCAGCGGCGCCGGGAGGTTCGGGTTCTGCAGCATCCGCCGCAGGATGTAGGCCATGCGCTCGTCCGGCCCCGCCAGCGGCGGATAATGGCTGACGCCCAGCGCAAGGATCTCTGCCATGATTTAGGTTCCCCAGCGCATCAGAGCAGGATGCTGACCTTGCCCGGGTAGAGCAGGTCCATGTCGAGCATCACGCGCTTGGCGGTTATGCGCCATTGCGGTCCTGACGCGTCGAGGGCGTAGAGCGCGTGGCCGAAGTAGGTGTCGACCTTGCCGTTCTTGGCACGGTAGCAGACCAGGTTGCAGGCCACCTGCAGCTGCCCAGCCGACGCCGAGAGGATCCGCACGTTGCTGACCATGCGGCGCAGTCGCGAGCGCGGAAACTCGGCGTGCGCCTCGCGCTTGCCGAGCCGCGCGACCCGCTCTCTGAGCCGCACATAGTCGTCGGCGATGTAGAACAGCGCCTTGGCGGAGTCGTCGTCGTCCGGTGCGCCGGCCGTTGGCACCTCGTAGACCGCGCCCGGGGCGAAGAGGGCGAACCACTCGTCCAGGCGCCATTCGTCGAGCAGCGCGGCCTCGGCGTAGAGGAAGTCTTCCACCTCGGCGCGGGTCGCCGGCGCGACGCCCGCCTTGGCCATGGTCGTGGTGGCGTTCATGCGGCGCCCCCCGCGGCGATGCGGCGATCCCACTCGCGCCAGTAGCAGCGCATCTGCTCCTCGTCGTCGGTGCGGGCGTCGGCGCCGCGGGGCATGCCCTTGGAGATGTCGTTCCAGCCCGCCTCGCGAAGATTGCGGTAGCCGCGCTGGCACGATTCCAGCGCCTCGACGTCGTCGGGGGTGGCGAGGCCGCCCGGGCCGAGGAATTCCAGGAAGTTGAAGAGGCGCAGCGCCCGCAAGCGCTCGTCCTCGTCCTTCACCCCCAGCGCCCAGGCGCTGACCGCCATCCGGTCCGGCGCCAGCGGCTGGAAGGTGCGAACCGTGATCGCCATGATGTCGTTGATGACCAGGTTGGGGAAGATGATCATGTTGCGGCTGAGCTCGGCCATCCGCAGTCCCCGCGCCTCGCCGAACTGCTGCACCAGGCGCGCCCGGCCGGCCTCGATCATCTCGCGCTTCTCGTCCCCCCAGGCCGGGGTCCAGCGCGCCACGGGGCGTCCCCAGGGCGACGGGTACTCGATCACCGCATGGCCGTTGCCGAGGTCCCTGACCTGCTGGAACGGGTAGGGAAACTTGTCGGGCCGCAGGCCCCCGATATTGGTGAGGTAGTCGAAGTAGGTGGTGTGGGTCGGCAGCCCGTGAAAGCCATCGACGCTGTTCTCCGCCAGCAGCTTCCAGTTGGCGTCGATGAAGTAGTTCTGGCCGCCGCCGACGATCTCCATGCCGGCTTCGCCCTGGTCGGCCACGAGGTCGATGATCTCCTTGGCCCCGGCGAGGTAGTCGGAGAGGCTGACGGCGTTGCGATCGAAATTGATGAAGTAGAAGTCGCGGTAATGCTCGAGCCGCGGCACGCCCATCAGGTCGGCGCAGCCGCCGGAATAGTGGCCCTCGCCATAGTTGCCGTCGGCGTATTTCGAGGCGAAGCGCCCGTTCACGTTGAACGCCCACCCATGGTAGAAACACTGGAACGAGATGGCGTTGCCGCGCGGCTCGCGCACGAGCTGCGCGCCCCGGTGCGGGCAAGTATTCAAGAACGCATGGACGGCGCCGCCGCGATCGCGGTTGAACACCAGATCGCGCCCACCCACAGACCTGGTGAGGAAGTCGCAGTTCTGGGCGATCTCCGAGCCGTGTCCAAGGTAGAGCCAACACTTGTCGAAGATCTCGCGCCGCTCGGCCTCAAGCACCTGCTCGTCGGTGAAGGCCTTGCGCGCGACACGGAACAGGAAGCGCTCGCGATCTTCGAGGACGAGCCCCGTGCGGGCGGCGGGGGGCGCGATAGTGGGACGCTCCAACAAGGTCATCGCGATCTCCTTGAGCTCGAGGGGCGCATCAGAGCAGCCCCGGGAATTGGCCGCCGTCCAGCAGCAGGTTCTGGCCGGTGATGAAGCCGGCGTGCGCGCTGCAGAGGAAGGCGCAGGCCGCGCCGAACTCGCGCGGGTCGCCGAAGCGCCGGGCCGGGATCTGGCGCATGAAAGTCTCGCGGGCCGCCTCGAGTTCGAGGTTGCGGGCCGCCGCGAAGGCGCGGTGATTGGACTTCAGCCGGTCGGTATCGAACTGACCGGGAAGGACGTTGTTCAGCGTGACGCCGTGTTGCGCAACGTCACGCGCCACGCCGCCCACGAAGCCGGTAAGCCCGGAGCGGGCGCCGTTAGAGAGGCCCAGCATCCCGGCGGGCGCCTTCACCATGTGGCTGGTGATGCTGACGATGCGCCCGAAGCGCCGCTCGATCATGCCGTCGATGGTCTGGCGGATCAGCTCGATGGCCGAGAGCATGTTGGCGTCGAGCGCCTTGATCCAGTCGGCGCGCGACCAGCTGCGGAAGTCGCCCGGCGGCGGCCCGCCGGCGTTGTTGATCAGGATGTCGGGCGCCGGACAGGCCGCCAGGAGCGCCGTGCGCCCCTCTTCCGTCGTCACGTCCGCGGAGACCCAATTCGGCGCGTTCCCAGTCTCATCGCCGATCGCCCGGGCCGCCGCTCGCAGCCGCTCCGGATCGCGGGCGGCGATGACGACCTCGACGCCTTCCGCAGCCAGCGCGGTCGCTACCCCGCGTCCGAGGCCGGCGCTGGCGCCGCAGACGATCGCCTTGCGTCCGGAAATGCCGAGATCCATGCCTCAGGCCCTCGCCGCGGTTGGGGAAGGTTCGGGTTGGGCGGCTAGCTCGGCGAGTATGTCGGCCGTGTGCTCGCCGAGACGTGCGACGAAGTCGCCGGCGGCTGTCGCGGCGGCGCCGAGCCGGAACGGCGGGCTCAGCACCTTGAAGGCGCCGTCGGCGTCCTCCAGCTCGGCGAAGGCGCCGCGCGCCGCAAGGTGAGGATGGGCGAGGGCCTGCTTGGCGGTGGCGAAGGCCCCGCACGGCGCCCCGGCGGCGTTGAGCAGACGGACGCACTCAGCGCTGGAGCGATCCACCGCCCAGGCGCCGAGCAGATCCTCGACCTCACGGCGGCGCCGCGCGATCGCGCCAGGCTCGCGCATCAAGGCATCGCTCGCCCAGTCCGGTCGGCCGATGACGGAGAAGAGGGCCAGGAAGTTGCGGGCGTTGACCAGCGGCGCGACGACATAGCCGTCGGCGGTGCGCACCGGCCGGAAGGCGGCGGAACGCAGCGGCGCCGGGGCCTGGGCCTCCTGCAGTTGGATCGCCACCAGGCTCAGCATCGACTCGATCAAGGTGACGTCGACGAAGCCGCCGACGCCGAAACGCTCGCGGCGCAGGAGTGCGGTCTGGACCGCGCCGAAGGCGTAGGACCCCGCCACCACATCAGCGATCATGACGCTGGCGGCGCGCGGCGCCGCGCCATCGTCCTGGCCCGCCAGCACCGCCATGTCGAAACCGGTCATGGCGTGCACGACCGGCGCATAGGCCGCCTCGCCTGCCAGGGGGCCGTCCTGTCCGAAGCCCGAAATCGAGCAATACACCAGCCGCGGGTTGCGCTTGGCGGCTTGCGCGAAACCGAGCCCGAACCGGTCCATCACGCCGGGTCGGAAATTCTCCATCACCACATCGGCCTGGTCGATCAGCCGCCGTGCGGTGAGGACATCATCGGCCGACTTCAGGTCCAGCACGATGCTCTTCTTGCCGCGGTTGAACTGGGCGAAGACACGGCTCATGCCGTCCACGATCGGCGGGGCGTAACGCAGCAGATCGCCTTCGCCGACGGTCTCGACCTTGATCACCTCGGCCCCACAGTCGGCCATCAGCCGCGTCGCCCAAGGCCCGGCGACCAGGGTGCTGAAGTCGATGACCCTCAGTCCTGACATCGGCGCATCGGCGGTCGCTGAGCTCATGCGGCCAGCTCCGCGCGGGCCAGGTCGATCACGCGCGAGCGGTGTTCGCGGGAGGCGCCGAACATCTCGGCGTTGGCGCGGGCCCGCTTCAGATAGAGGTGGTTCGGCATCTCCCAGGTGAAGCCGATGGCGCCGAAGATCTGGATGCTGCGGTGGGCGGCCTCGACATAGGCGTCGCTCGAATAGGCCTTGGCCATGGCCGCCGCGAGCGGCGCGCGCGCGTCATCTTCGGCGAGCGCCCAGGCGGCATAGAGCACAGCGGCGGCCGCCGCCTCCGCCTGGCCCAGCATATCGGCCAGCGCATGCTTGATCGCCTGGTAGGCGCCGATCGGCCGGCCGAAGGCGACCCGCTCGCGGGCATAGGCGGCGGTGACGTCCAGCACGTGGCGGACGCCGGCGGCGTTCTCGGCCGCCAGCGCCAGCAGCGCGCGGTCGCGCACCCAGGGCCAGACGTCCTCGCCGCCAAGCGGCTCGGCTTCGGCGCCTTGGAGCGTGACTGTGCAAACCTGGCGAGTGATGTCGCGCCACGGTTCGAGCGCAACCTCGACGCCGGGTTTGCGGGCGTCGACGAGGAAGAGGCGACGCTCGCCGCCCACCCGCGCAGCCACCACCAGCATCTGCGCCGCGGCGGCGTCGATGACGAAGCTCTTGCGCCCCTTGACCCG
>DATNIH010000152.1:0-6481 GCA_035604515.1 Caulobacteraceae bacterium
GCGTGCGGCCGTCCAGCGACGCCAGCCAGTCGCCGCTCGGCGCGACCAGCAAGGCGTGGTGGCGCGCCGGACGCTCGATCGTATGAACCTTCGGATTGAACCCGGCCTCGGCCATCGCGGTCTCCCTCGAGCTAGGCTCACGTTCGCGTCAGGCGGCTTGCCAGGCCGACGCGCAAAGCGCGAAGGCTGGTGCCCAGGTCGGACTCACAGCCAACCCTCATCTAATTGTAATTCATACACTATTGATAGACCATCCCTCACAGTGACCCCCAATGTGACCCCGAGAGGGGTTCGCGACCCCCACCAGCGCCGACAGAATTGAGGGGTTCGAGGACCTAACTTCCCTCAATCAGCCATGCGTTGGTTGGATCGTACTGCCATTCAGTGGCGCCATTCAGATCATGGACCGAGTTGACCGGCACTCCCTATGCGCCGCGGGAACGCGCGAACGCCTGGATAGTAGCGAGCGCGGCCTCGAGGTCAGGGGCCGCGTCGTCTTGCCGCGAAATCGTTCCGATCACATCGGCCTGCTCATGCGCGCTCAGGGCGCCGTAGCTGCCTAGGCTCGTCAGCACCGACTCGTGCCCCAGATTCTGGCTCCAAGCTTTGAGCTGGCGCGGGCTGAGATCGAGGTCGTAGGCGAGACGCATAAGCGTCTGGCGCAGGCTGTGAGGGTTGTAGTGCGGCAACGCCGCCAACGCGCAGGCGCGCCTGAAGATCTCGCGGATCGGGCCGGCGGTCGTCCAGGAACGGCGCTCCAGCCCCTGCGGACCCAGCAATCCGGTTTGGCCGACGCCGACTCGCGTTGCGGGGAACAGCGGGTCGTCGGGGCCGAACAGGTGGTCGCGGCCCTGCTCTTCCACCCAATGGGCGACGATAGTCTCGAAGGGATCGCCGACCGGGAAGAAGACAGTCGTTATGGTTTTGGCCCGCTTGGTCTTCACGTCGCGCGCGTCTTGGAACAGCGTGCGCGTCGGAAGATCGATATGCTTGAGCCGGAGTGATGCGACTGCGGAGTCGCGGGCGCCGGTCAGCATGATAAGCGCGACCACGGCGCGGTCACGGCGCTGGACCACCGTTGCGGCGGGCATAGCCTCCACCATGCGACGCACTTGCTCGAGCGAAGGCGCAGGGCGCTGGCGTGACGCGGTAGCAGCCCGCGCGTCGTTCTCGCTGATGTTGAAGTAGGCGGCGTCTGAGAAGATAACCGTCTTGCGATAGCCCGGCTCCCGCGACAGCCACTCGAAGAAGGCGCGCAGCGTTCGCATGGTTGAGTAGAGGGTCGCCTTGCTAAGCGGCTTGCCGGCGTCGTTGGTCTGCGCCGCCAGATGGACCCTGAAGCTGATCGCCTGCTCGCGGCGGAAGGCCTTGAAGCTGCGGTAGCGGTTGAAGGCTTCGAACCGATGGATCGCGGCCGCGACCATATCCAACGTGTCCTCGCTGCGCCCCTTAGCGTTTCGCAGGAAGGCAAGGTACGCCCGCTTGGCGAACTCGTTTTCGGCGTTGTGCTTGCGCATGGGTCCAGGCGTCCCGTTATGGAAGACAATTCACGGAGGGATCGGGGCCATCGGCTAGGTGCAGGCGCCGGCGCCTGCGACGCCAGGTGGCCGAATCCGATTTCGACCAGGCGTCCGAGGCTTGCCTGCCGATGCATGATGCTTCCGCAGACCGGACAGAGTCCGCGCAGATTGACCGTGGTCGCCGATGAGCGGAGTGCCTCGACCAGCCCGTCGGGCGGCGTTCGGGCGTCCCTGCACTTCAGGCAGAACATCGAACCGGGTGGGCAGCGGACGCGGCGATCGGCCCGGCGCCGCGCAAGGTATGCGCGCAAGGCATCCCCGAGGACCAGGAGCTGCCCGCCGACCCGAATGGTCTCCAGCCCGTCGCGCGTCCAGTTCCGCACCGTGTTGCGGTGGACCCCGAACAGGGCTGCGATGTCGGCGACCGTGTAGTTGTAATGAATCTTCGCCCGGCGCGGATCGATCCGCCGGCCCTTTGCAGCTCGCCCCATGGATCGGTCTACGCCTGCGGGTCTAGCAGCCGGCGGATCGAGTCCACCTTCACCAAGGTCCGGCGGCCGAGCTTGATCGTCTCGAGGCGGCCCTCGCGGATCAGGGCGTAGATGGATGTGCGGCCGAGGCTGAGAGCCTTGGCGGTGTCGTTGATTGAGGTGGCGATAGCTTCCACAGTACTTCTCCATTCGCGATTGAGCGGGGAGAGTCTGGATTGTTTACCGCTGTCCGGGCAGGGGAACGGTTAGAGAAAACCCTTTGACCACAAGAGCTTGTGAGCCTCCCCTGTTTGGTCAGGAGGCTTGCTCGGGGTAGAATGCCGACGCGGGGGAACCCTGGGCGGGTTCCGCCTCACCAGGGGGCGGGCTGGCCGGAAACCGGGGGGAGCGTTCCCGTTAGAACGGGATCTCGTCGTCCAGGTCGGCGGGAAAGCTGAGCGCCTCTGGTCGCCCCTCCTTGCGAGGTTCAGGCAGCCGGGTGAGCGTGCTGGGGCGCGGCAAGGTTGGCGCCGTCGCCGGTGTCGGGGTGGCTCCGCCCTCCGGTTTCCAGTTGGCGACCTTGCATATCTCCTCGATCCCGTTGCGGTTCGGCCGACCGTCCTTGTTGAGCAAGCCAACCTCGCCGGCGTGCTCGAGGAGCCACTTCTCGATCGCCTGTTTTGGCGACTTACCCCGCAACCGCTCGGGCTCGCCCGTGACCGCCCGCCAAGCCCGGAGCGCGGCATCAAGCTTGGGCGGGTAGTGAGCGGCCCCCGGATCGAGCTCCGCCGGGGCTAGCTCCTCACGGTCGAACACGGCGCAGATCATCCGCTTCGATTTCACAAAGGCATCGAGGTCGCGGACGTGGATTCTCGTTTGGTGGAGGTCGACCAGCATCGGATCGCCAAGGTGGCCCTGCTCGTATACAATCGTCGCCTCCAGCTCCTCGCTTCGGATGGCATTCACCAACGCCGTTCGTACAGCAACATAGCCTGTGGGCTTCTTCGCCGCGTGTTCGACCGCGAACTCTAAGTCCTCGGGAAGCACTCCAACGATCAGAAGCGCAGCCTGTACGACCGAGTATTCGTTGCAGAGCCTCCAGAAATCGATCGGCTCTATCGCTGTCGCCACCCTCTGATTCGCAAAGGCGGGATAATCGCACTGCTTGCGATTGCGCGGGAGAGGCCGCGGCTGTTCAGATCGAGCGAAGTTCTAAACCCGGTCAGGTTCCGGCAACCGCAAGCTGACGATTGGGCGCCGGCTAGGTAGGCCTCGGAAACGACGCGCGCAGCGGCCGGCGAGTTCTCTCGGGCCCATAACTGCTTGTGACTCAAAGCGGTCATAGACGATGTCCGCTTTCGGGCAGGGACCGATCGTCTGCTTACGACCCAATGCGGACATCGCCACCCAGCGGGCCGATGCTGTGCAGTCGCGCCCGGCTACAGGCGCCGAGCAAGGTTCTGCAGGTACTCCTTCATGTCTAACGGGTTGGCGTCGGTTCGCGCGCGGACGGGGGGATCGCCCCGCACGGGCCGGTGCTGGCTGAAGGTGGTCTCCAGCACGCCTTCGCCCTGGGTGAGGCCGGACAGCCGCTGCTGTAGGGCGTGAACCTGGCGTACGGCGATCTCGCCTTCGATCACGGCCAGGCGGCCTTCGCTCGCTTGCCCGTGCATCTCCGTTTCGAGTTTGGCGAGTTCGGGGAGGAGAGCGGCGAGGCAGCGTTCCGGGGCGGTGAGGGTGAATCGGTCGATCGGCTCGCAGACGATCGTGCCGGCGCGCCCCACCGCCTGCATCAGGGCCAGGGGCGTGAGGCGCCGGTGATCGGCGGGGGTGCTCGTGGAGAAGTGGCGGTAGCGGATGACGTGGGTCATGGCCACGAAGGCGTCGGGAATGTCCCAGCCTTTCAGCCCTTGGCGCAGGGTCTCGCGCACCGCGTCCTCCACCGCCTTGAAAAAGGCCGCGGGCATGGAGCCGACCTCCACCTCCAGCTTGAACTCGACCCCGGCGCCCGGTGGGCGGGGCTCAATGCGCAGCCCTACGCGGGCCATAAAGGGGTACGGCGGCTCCCAGAGCGAGGCGCCTTCGGCCGCGAGCCGCTCAATGCAGATCGGCGTGGTCTCGGCAAACTCGGCCTCCAGGCGGAAGTCGGCGGCGAGCGTGTCGCGGATGGCCTCCTTCTGCACCTCGCCATAGAGTGAGACGGCGATCTCCCCGCGCAAGTCGTCCTGCCGCAGCGCGATCAGCGGGTCCTGTTCGGCCAGCTGCGTCAGGGCCGCGAAAAGCCGACCCTTGTCCGACGGGCGAACCGGGCGCACGACGGTCTCCAGCGTCGGCGAAGCAAACTGGTGCGTGGGGCGGCGGCGAGGCTCGCCGAGCGGATCGCCGATGCGGATGTCACCGAGGCCCCACAGCTTGCCAATGCGGCCCGCGGGCAAACTATCGACGGGCTTGGCTTCGCCATCGTCGAACTGCTCGATGCGGGTGATGCGCCTCTCCTCCCCGTGCACCGTCAGGCGCTCGCGCACATCGAGGTGACCGCCCCATACCCGCGCATAGGCTATCCGCTCGCCGGCTGGGCCGCTCTCCACCTTGAACACCGCGCCGCTGAGCGGGGCGGTGATGTCGGCCTCCGGGGAGGGCAGCAGCTCGGCAATCGCCTCTTGAAGGTTGTCGATGCCGGCGCCGGTGATGGCTGAGCCGAAGAACACCGGGTGGAGCTGGCAAGCTCGGGTCTGCGCAGCGAGCGCATCGCGCAAGTCCCGCGTAGGGACACGTGCGTCCCGCGACGAAAGCCGCCAGCAAGGCTTCGTTGTGCTCAGCCAGTCGCTCGGAGAGGCCGACAACGAACGTCAGGTCGTCGGGGCCGAACGGGCTCACGGCAGCACGGCGCACGCCGAGATCAGTGACCTCGCCCATCGCCATGATGTTCGGCGAGAGCCGTTCCGCGATCCGGGCAAGCAAGGTGTCGTCCTGCGCCCCGGCCCGGTCGATCTTGTTGACAAAGATGAGCGTAGGCACGCCAAGCCGCTGCAGGGCACTGAAGAGCACGCGGGTCTGCGCCCGCAGGCCTTCCACCGCGGAGATGACCAGCACGGCGCCGTCTAGCAGGGCCAGCACCCGCTCCACCTCCGCAATAAAGTCCGGATGGCCGGGCGTGTCGATCAGGTTGACCGTAGTTTCGCCGATGGCGAACGAAACCACCGCAGCGCGGATCGTGATGCCGCGTGCGCGCTCCAGCGCCAAAGTGTCCGTCTGCGTATTGCCGGCATCCACGCTGCCCACCGCGTCGATGACGCCCGCCTCGAAGAGCAGGCGTTCGGTGAGGGTCGTCTTACCGGCGTCGACGTGCGCCAGTATCCCCAGGTTCAAGCATCGCATCCAGCTTCATGACCTTACGAAGGTTGAGGCACTTCGGGTTCATGACGGACGCCTTCATGCGATCCTCCGCTGGGTGTTGGGGGGTCACATTACCATGGAACTCCGACTGCGACAGGCGCGCCGGCGCACGTCCGCTTTCGGGCGGGGCATGAGTGTCCGCTATCGACCCAAAGCAGACGTCCGGCGGCGCCCCGAGCGCCGACCGGCGGCAATGTGGACATAAGTCTTGCCAAGCTTCACAGTTCGTCGGCCGATGTAACCGGAGGCCGGTCATGCAGTACCGTCGATGTTCGTCAATTGTCGCGCTCGCCTCGGCTTTCGCATTCGTTGCAAGCCCCGCGCTAGCCGACGGCGGCGTCGATGTCACAGAGAGCGCTGGCGGTCTCGTGGTGACCATCAGCGCCGAAGCCGCCAACATCCACTTTGACTTCGTGCCCGAGGGCTGCGCCGATGGGCACACGCCCTGCCTCATGATCGGCGCCGGCGTGGGCACGGGCGGAATCCCGGTTTCCGCGAGCGGTAGCTGCACCGCCCAGCAAGGCGGCGACATGGCGCCGAGTGCAATCGAGTGCCCGGCGACGACGAGTTCGATTACCTTCATCTTCAAGAAGGGCGGCTCTTGGTCGGCCTATGAGGGCGGCAGCGGACAACACACGGGGCCATGCTCGCCGGTGCCGGTCACGGTCCAGACCGGGCCCGGCGGCCCGGCGATCGTCGTCACATCGTGGGACGGCTGTCCGGAAACGGTGATCTGCGATTCTCCGAAGACGGTGTTTGCCGCTGTCGAAGCCGACGCGGCCGACACGATCAGGGGAACCTGCTCATCGATCGTCCGCCACTGATGCACGGAGCTGGGCGCGTCTTGTCAGGCGCGATTCAACCTGCGCCGGCATCCGTGCCGACACTTCGGACGACCGGCTGCTCTCCGTCGTGCGAACGTCCGCTTTCAGGCAGCGCCTGATAGTCGGCTTCCGACCCGAAGCGGACTCAACGTTCGGCGTTGAGCCTCTTCCGAAGCAGTGGGCTTTCTCGAAGAGGATCGATCATGAGCCAGTCGAGACGCTGGTAGAACGCGACGGCGTCGGGTGCGGAGTTAACCTCCAGCACCACCAC
>DATNIH010000153.1:0-17994 GCA_035604515.1 Caulobacteraceae bacterium
GGACTGAGGAGGCGCGCATGCGGGTGCGGCTAGTGGCTGCGGTGACTGCGCTTGGCGCCGTGCTTGCTGCGGCGCTCGCCTTGGCCGCCTCGCCCTCCGCGCCGCCGGCCAGCGTCGCCGCCGCGCCGCCGGCAATCGCCCCCCGGCTCACGCCGGACCAGCCGATCCCACCGGCCGAGCTGGATGCGCTGGCGGACGGGGTCGTCCGTCAGGCGATGGCCAGGGACCACATCGCCGGCGTCGCCGTGTCCGTCGTGCAGAATGGCCAGGTGATCCTCAAGAAAGGCTATGGGCTCGCCGGGCCGGGCAGGCCGGTCGACCCGGACACGACGCTGTTCCGCATCGCCTCGATCTCCAAGACCTTCACCTGGATCACCGCGATGAAGGAGGTCGAAGCCGGGCGGATGCGGTTGGACGCGCCGATCAACACCTACCTGCCGACGGACCTCGCGATCCCGGACGCCGGCGGCTGGCGCCAGATCGAACTGCGCGACCTGATGAGCCACACCCCGGGCTTCGAGGATCGCACTTTCGATCATCTCTTCACTGACGCTCCGGCGAAGATTCGTCCGCTGGCGCTGCAGTTGCGCCTGGCGCGCCCGCACCGGGTGTTCGCGCCGGGCACGACGCCGGCCTACTCCAACTACGGGGCCGCGCTTACGGGCGAGGCCGTCTCCAACCTCGAGGGCGTTCCCTTTCAGGATGTCGCCGAGCGGGAGATCACCGGGCCGCTCGCGATGGCGCACACCACCTTCCGCGAGCCCTATCCGGCGCGCGCGGACCTGGCCACGCCGATGCCGGTGGCGCTCGCGGCGCTGCGCTCCACGGGCTACCGCTGGACCGGGGCCGGCTTCGAGCCGCAGGGCCCCGAGTTCATCACCCAGGGCGCGCCGGCCGGCGCGGGCTCGTCGACCGCCGGCGACATGGCGCGCTACATGATGATGATCCTGAACGGCGGCTCGTTGGACGGCGCGGCAATCTACGGGCCGGCGACGGCGCAGGCGTTCCGCACCCCGATCCAGTCACTGGCGCCCGGCGTCGACAGCCCCGATCACGGCTTCCTCGAGTTCCCGCTTCCCGGCGGCTTCACCGGTCGCGGGCACGACGGCGACACCATCTGGTTCCACTCGGCGATGGTGACGATCCCGGAACTGAAGCTGGGCGTGTTCGTCACCACCAACACCGACACCGGGGCGGGGCTGGCGCACGACCTGCCTTTGCGCATCGTCGAGCATTTCTACGCCGCGCCGCAAGACCTGCCCCGCCCCGGCGTCCGCTCGCTGGTCGACGAGCGGAAAGTCTATGCTGGGACCTACCTGGTCACTCGCCGCCCGTACTGGGGGCTGGAGAAGTTCGTCTCACTGCTGATCGGGCAGTTGAACGTCAGCGTCACCGACGATGGCCGCCTGCTCGCGCCGGGCGATAGCGGAGCGACGACCGCCTGGACGCCGGCCGGGCCCGCCGGCGAGTTCCGGGCCGTCGATGGCCCGCAGACGATGGCGTTTCAGATCAAGGACGGCCGGGCGGTGCGGCTCTACGCCAGCAACGGCGTCATCTCGGCCGACCGCATCGGGCCGCTCTACGACCGTGGCGTGCTCGGTCTGGTCGCGGCCGCGGCGCTGGTCGCACTCGCCGCCACGCTGGTCGGCCCGGCGATCCGCTGGCGCCGCGAGTTGCCGCAGACACCGTCGCAGGGTCGCGCCAGCGCCGCGCAGATCACCGCGGCGCTGTTCTGGTTGGCGGCCCTCTGCGCCGGTCTCAGCTTCGCCATGGGCGCCTCGAACCAGGCGCGGGTGCTCTACGATTGGCCGAGCCGGCCGCTGTTGGTCTTCTCCGCCTGCGCCTTGATCGCCGCGTTGTTGAGCGGCGCGTCGCTCCTGCTGGCGCCGCTCGTCTGGTCGGGCAAGGACGGCTGGTCGGCGTGGCGCAAGGCGCGGTTCACCGCGACCTCGTCAATCCTCACCGCGCTCGGCTTGCAGCTCGCCTTCTGGGGCGCGCTGCAGCCCTGGGCGAGCTGAGCCGCTTACGAGGCGAACATCGGCGAGGATTTCAGGATCGCCTGTTCCTCCTCGGTCATGTCCACCGGCACGTCGGCGAACAGCGGGGTCGACAGGTAGCGCTCGCCGGTGTCGGGCAGCATGCACAGGATGTTAGAGCCGGCCGGCGCGCTCTCGGCCACCTTGAGCGCTCCGGTGAAGGTGGCGCCGGCGGTGATGCCGACGAAAATGCCTTCCTTGGCCGCCAGGTTGCGGCTGCCGGCCAGGGCGTCCGGCCCGGCGATGGTCAGCAGCTGGTCGATGTAGTGCGCGTCCACCGCATCGCCGGTCAGCTTGGGCACGAAATCGGGTGACCAGCCCTGCATCGGGTGCGGTTTCCAGGCCGGGTGGCCGGCGGCCGGTGAGCCGTCGGGGTGGCGTGACTGGCTATCGCCGCTGGTCAGCATCGGCGCGTCGGCCGGCTCGCACACCACGATCTTGGTGTCGGGCAGCTCGGCGGCCAGCACCCGCGCGACGCCCTTCAGCGTGCCGCCGGTGCCGAAGCCGGTGACCCAATAGTCGAGCTTCTTGCCGGCGAAATCGTCGACGATCTCGCGCGCCGTGGTGCGCGAGTGCATATCCGGATTGGCTTCGTTCTCGAACTGGCGCGTGTAGTACCAGCCATGGGTCTCGGCGAGCTCGACGGTCTTGTTGATCATGCCGGTGGCGCGCAGCGCTGCCGGCGTCAGCACCACCTTGGCCCCCAGGAAGCGCATCAGCCGCCGCCGCTCGATCGAGAAGCTCTCGGCCATCACCACCACCAGCGGGTATCCCTTGGCGGCGCAGACCATGGCCAGGCCGATGCCGGTGTTGCCGCTGGTAGCCTCGATCACGGTCTGGCCGGGCTTCAGCGCGCCGGACTGCTCGGCGGCCTCGATCACCCCCAGCGCCAGGCGGTCCTTGACCGAGCCGAGCGGATTGAAGGCCTCGATCTTGGCGTAGAGGTTCACGTGAGCCGGGGCCAGGCGGTTGATCTTGACCACCGGCGTGTGGCCGATCGTTTCGAGGATGTTGCCGTAGAGGCGTGCCATCGCTCTCTCCCTTGTGTCTTCGAAGCTTATTGCGCGGGCGCCGGGCGGGCGCGCTGGTTGAATAGCAGCTTCATGCGCCGCTCGCGCTCTTCCTGGCTAAGCTGGGAGAAGTCCTCCGCCGGGCCGGCGGTCACGGCCATGCCGCGCTGGACCGCCGGACGCTCGCCCATCTTCTCGAACCAGCGTTTGAAATATTTGAATTCATTGATGTCCTGGCCTTGCGCCTCCCAGTTCACGGTCCAGGGGTAACAGATCATGTCGGCGATGGTGTAGTCGTCGCCAGCGATCCAGGGACGGTCGTAAAGGCGGTTGTTGAGCACGCCGTACATGCGGTTGACCTCGTCGGTGAAGCGCGTCACCGCATAGGTCTGGTCGCCGCGGGTGTCGCCGAGGCGGCGGAAGTGGCCGCATTCGCCGCTCTTGGGCCCCTGGTTGGCCATCTGCCACATCACCCACTGCATCACCTCGTAGCGGCCGGCGACGTCGGTGGGGAGGAACCTGCCGGCCTTCTCGGCGATGTAGAGCATGATCGCCCCGCTCTCGAACACGCTGATCGGCGCTCCGCCGCCGGCCGGCTCGTGGTCGATGATCGCCGGCATGCGGTTGTTCGGATTGATCCGCAGGAAGTCGTCCGTGAACTGATCACCCTTGCCGATATTGCAGGGCACGACGTTGTACGGCAGGCCGAGTTCCTCGAGCAGGATAGTCACCTTCTTGCCGTTCGGCGTCGGCCAGTAATGGACATCGATCATCTTCGGCTCCTTCGTCCGCTGAGGTGTGCGAACCTAGCGGCGGGCCGGGCGCGCTCAAGCCAGATTGTCTGATGCCGACCTCAGGCGTGGCCGAACCCCGATGGCGGCGCCCACCTCCGCCGAGTAAGGCGGCCGGGTGGGCGCTGCCTACTGCTGCTGTTGTTGTTGCTGGTGGTGGCGCTGCTGGTCGACCAGGCCGGTCAGCGAGGTGCGACGGCGGGGCGAGCCGGCGGCGAAGGCGGGCTTGGCCATGCGCAGGAACTCAGGCTCGGCCACCGCGGCGCGGGCGCGGCGCACCGAGACGCCCACGGCCAGCTGGCTCTCGGACTCGCCCTTGAACACACCGCGGGATGGCGGCACGTCGGCGTAGTCGCGGCCGACGGCGACGTGCACGTGCCGTTCGCCGGCGGGGATGTCGTTGGTGGGGTCGAGCCCGACCCAGCGCAGCGACGGCAGGAACACCTCCACCCAGGCATGGCTGGCGTCCGGATCGGAGCGGTCGTGCTTCTGCGCCCGATCGGTGAACAGGTAGCCGGAGACGTAGCGCGCCGGCAGCCCCCAGTCGCGGCAAATGGCGATCATGATGTGGGCGAAGTCCTGGCACACGCCGCGGCCCTCGGCGAGCGCATGGTCGATCGGGCTGTCCGCCTCGGTAATGCCGGTCTCGTAGTCGAAGGCGCCGTAGATCAGGTGGCTGAGCTCACGTGCGGCGCTGAGCGGGTCAAGTCGGCGCAGGTCGTCGATCCCCCGCGCCTTGACGAAGGCGTCGAGCCCCGCGGTGCGCCGCGCGTAGCCGTGCGGCCGCAGGAAGTCGAAGCACTCGCCCTGAATGAAGTCGCTGCGCAGGCGGTCCCATTCGCCGCGGTCCAGCGCCTCGGGCAGGGCGGATGGCGCCTGGGTCTCGACGGCCGAGCGGGCGACGATCTCCAGCCGGTCGTGCGGATGGGGCACGTCGAAATGGTAGACCGCGTTGCCGAAGCTGTCGGCGTAGGAGAACAGCTGCGCGGCCGGGTCGAGCTCCAGCTCGAAACTGAGCAACCGCTGGGTGGCCGACTTCTGCGGCTGCATCCACAGTTCCATCACGCTTTCGCGCACCTGCTGGGCGTAGTGGTACTGGGTGACGTGACGAACCTCGAGCAGCACTAGCGGCTTCTTTCCATATGAGTTTCCCCCCAATTCCGCTCATCCCGGCGCAAGCCGGGACCCAGGCAGGACTCGATGAGAACCCGCGTCCCAAAGGCTTGACCACGGAAAACACGGAAAACACGGACGCGTCGGTGCAGTTTGCACAGCCTCGTCGCGGTTGGCTCAGTCCGTGTTTTCCGTGTTTTCCGTGGTTCCCTTTCAACGTGTTCCTGCCTGGGTCCCGGCTTGCGCCGGGATGAGCGGGATCGGGGGAGGGAGATGGCGCTCACGCCGGTAGGCTCAGTTCGAGGGGGTAGGCGACGAAGGTTTCGTAGATGGCTTCGTGGATCGCGGCGCATTCGGCGGCGACGGCGGCCAGCAGCGAGCCCGCGCCGGTCGCTTCCACCTCCTCGATGTCGGCGTACTTCAGCCGCGCGTCGAGCCGGCCGGCGAGGCGCAGGGCATCGCCGCGGCCGGCGCCCGCCTCCCGTGACAGCTGCGACAGTAGGTCCTGCAGGCGCGCGGTGCAGAACCGGATCGAGCGCGGGAAGTCCTCGTCGAACATCAGGAATTCCAGGATGTAGCGCGGGTTGATGTCGGCGGTGTAGACGCGCAGGTACGGCTCGAGCGCGCAGGCCATGCGCAGCACGCTCATCAGCGCGATCGGCTCGGTCACCGCCGGCGTCTTGCCGACGTCGAAACAGACCTCGAGCAGGCGGGCGATCAGCTGGGCCCGCTCGATGTGGACGCCCAGCAGCAGGAAGCGCCAACCCTCGCCGTGGCTGAGCGTGGTGTCGGCCGCGCCCTTGAACAGATGCAGGTCGGCGATGATGCCGTTCAGGAACCCCGGCGGGTCGTCGTCGAACGCCCTCTCCACGGCCGAGCCGGTGGTGCGCAGGTAGAGCAGGTTGAGCCGCTCCCAGGTCTCGGTGGAGATCTGGTCGCGCACCTGGCGGGCGTTCTCGCGCGCCCGGGCCAGCGAGACCACCACCGAGCCGGAGTCGGTGCGGTCGAGAGCGAGGTCGTGCGCGGCCTCATAGGTCTGGTTGGCGCGGCCGCTGTCGGGCTCGCCCAGCGCCGCCAGGCCGATGCGCCCGGTCTGCACCGCGCCCTGGGTGTGGTCGAGCGTGGCGTTCAGCATCACCGCCGAGAGCCGGCTCACATGCTCGGCCCGCTCGATGTAGCGGCCGATCCAGTAGAGGCTGTCGGCGACCCGAGCCAGCATCATAGCCTAGCGAGCCTCATGGCCTGGTCTCTTCGGTCAGCACCCAGGTGTCCTTGGAGCCGCCGCCCTGGCTGGAGTTGACCACCAGCGAGCCGCGCCGCAGCGCCACGCGGGTGAGGGCGCCCGGCGTCACCACCACCTTCTCGCCAGAGAGGATGAATGGGCGCAGGTCGACGTGGCGCGGCTCGATCCGGCCATCCACGAGGCATGGCGCCGTCGACAGCTGGATCACTGGCTGGGCGATGTAGTTGTCCGGATCGGCCTTCAGCGCGTCGGCGAACGCCTCGCGCTCCTTCTGGCTGGCGTGCGGGCCCACCAGCATGCCGTAGCCGCCCGAGGCGCCGACCGCCTTGACCACCAGGTTCTCCAGGTTCGCCAGCACATAGCTCAGCTGGCTGGGCTCGCGGCACAGGAAGGTCTCGACGTTCCGCAGAATCGGCTCCTCGCCGAGGTAGTAGCGGATGATGTCGGGCACATAGGCGTAGACCGCCTTGTCGTCGGCGACGCCCGTGCCCGGCGCATTGCACATCACCACATTGCCGGCGCGGTAGGCGTTGAACAGTCCGGCGGCGCCCAGCGACGAATCCCGGCGGAAGGTGAGCGGGTCGATGAAGTCATCGTCGACGCGGCGGTAGATCACGTCCACGCGGCGCAGGCCCGAGGTGGTTCGCATGAACACGCGGTTGTCGTGCATCACCAGGTCGCGCCCCTCGACCAGTGGGGCGCCCATCAGCCGGGCGAGGTAGGCGTGCTCGTAGTAGGCGGAGTTGTAGACGCCGGGCGTTAGCACCACGACCTGCGGGTCGCTGCGCCAGTCGGCCATGCTCTTCAGCGTCGCCAGCAACAGGTCGGGGTAGCGCTCGACGGTGCGCACGTTGGCCTGCCGGAACACGCCGGGAAACGTGCGGCGCGCCGCGTCGCGATTGGCCAGCATGTAGGAGACGCCGGAGGGGACGCGAAGATTGTCCTCCAGCACCACGAACTCGCCATCCTCGCCGCGTATCAAGTCGCTGCCGCAGACGTTGGCGTAGGCCCCGTGCGGCACGTAGAGGTGCTGCATGTCGCGGCGATAGGACGGGGCGCCCAGCACCAGCTCGCGCGGCACCACGCCGTCCATCAGGATCTTCTGTTCGCCATAGATGTCGGCGAGGAAGGTGTTCAGCGCCATCAGCCGCTGGGTCAGCCCCGCCTCGATCTTGGCCCATTCCTCGGCCGGGATGATGCGCGGGAACAGATCGGTGGGGATGATCCGCTCAGTGGCGCTGTCGGCGCCGTAGACCGTGAAGGTGATGCCCTGCAGCAGGAACGAGCGCTCGAGCGTCCGTTGCCGCTCGCCCAGCTCCTCGGCGCCCAGGCTGGCGATGCGGTCCTGCAGCAGCTCGTAATGCGGACGCACCGCGCCATCGGGCGCGATCATCTCGTCGTAAGCCCGTCCAGGCAGATAGGCGGCCTGCGTCAGCGGCAGGACATCCTCCAGTATCGCGTCTTTCGCCACGACCTTGTTTGAACTCATCGACCCTGGGCGTCCCCTAAGCTTGTCCGCCGCCTGCAGCCGATCGGGCAAGCCAAGCCGCTCTTCCGACTCGCCCCAGCGCCGTCAGCGCCTATCATTTGTGCAAGTTTCGCCAGGCGGAGGGAAGCGCCGGCATTGCCGCGCCGCTTTCGCGCCGCCGGTGTCGGAGCCGGGCGCTTCCCAGCGTCCTAGACTCGAACGCCGCAGCAGGAGGCCGTGCGATGCAGAAGATCACCCCGTTCCTCTGGTTCGACACCCAGGCCGAGGAGGCCGCGCAGTTCTATGTGTCGTTGTTCAAGAACTCGCGCATCGGCCAGGTTTCGCGCTACGGCGATGCGGGGCCGGGACCGAAGGGCGCGGCGATGGTCGTCGCCTTCGAGCTGGACGGCGTCAAGTTCACCGCTCTGAACGGCGGCCCAGTCTACAAGCTGACCGAGGCGTTCTCGCTGCAGGTGGATTGCGCCGACCAGGCGGAGATCGATGAGCTTTGGGAAAAGCTGACGGCGGAAGGGGGCGAGGCAGGCCGCTGCGGCTGGCTGAAGGACCGCTTCGGGCTTTCCTGGCAGATCGTGCCGACCAACATGGGCCAGCTGATCGGCGGCGACGATCCGGCCAGGTCGCAGCGGGCGATGCAGGCGATGCTTAAGATGGGCAAGCTGGATATCGCCGCCCTGGAGCGAGCGCGCGAGGGCGAGGGGGCGTAACCGCCGCTAACAATAGTCGGTCATCTTGCCCCGAAAAAACCACATCGGCTAAGCTTGTAGCCGGCGGGAAATCGTCTATCTCGCTCTCGTCGAATTTCGTTAGGTTCGGCTGTCACCCTCGTGTTCGGATCATTCACCGATCGCTCTGGCCCGGCTCCACCCCTTCGAGAATTTGATCTACCCGCGCGTCCCTAAGAAGCCGCGCAATCCTCTTCAAGCACCCCGAAAGGCGGAACTGATGGCTACCGGAACCGTGAAGTGGTTCAACACTCAAAAGGGCTACGGCTTCATCCAGCCCGACCAGGGCGGCAAGGATATTTTCGTCCATATCTCAGCCGTCGAACGCTCCCAACTGGGCAGTCTCTCAGAAGGCCAGAAGATTGGCTTCGAGCTGCAACGCGACCGCAAGACCGGACGCGAATCTGCGGTCGACCTGCGCGGCGCATAAGCGCTGCGGCAACGGGCATCCAACTTCCGAACCGGCGCGAAGCGATCGGCTTCGCGCCGGTTTTTCGTTTGGGCTTCATCGACTTGAGCACGCGGCGCGCCGATCGGCCGCACGCGCTGCGGTGACAGCCCACCCGGCTCGCACTAAAGGGACTCCCCCTAGAGAAGCCCCTGGGGGGGTGCGCCTAGAAAGTCGATGCGTGAGACAAGCTCCGGTCGCGGTCTTTGCCTCCACGGCGATTTGCCTCGTCGCCCTGGCGCCGACGCTTGCCTTCGCGGCCGAGCTGAAGGCGCAGGTGCAAGGCGAGATGGACCGGGGGCTGAAGGTCGAGATTCAGCGCGCCGTCGGCGTCGCCAAATCCAGGCCTGAGAGCCGGGTCGACGCCCGCCGGCGGGCGCGGGAAGCCGGCGAGGCCGCCATCGCGGTGCTGAGATCCGAGGGTTACTACGACTATACGGTCGAACCCGACGTCGGGGAGGGCGACGCGCCGCTGCCGATCGTGCGGGTGACGCCTGGACCAAGGTCGCTGGTGGCGAAGACCGAGCTGGTTTGGGACGGGCTGCCGCCGGACAGCCAGACGGAGGCCGCCGCCGAGAAGGCGCTCGCGCTGGCGCCAGGAACGCCCGGCCGCGCCGCGGACGTGCTGGCGGCCGAGGGCCGGGTCGAGGCGGCGCTGCGCAAGCGTGGCTACGCCGACGCCGCCACTAATCCGCGCCTGGTGTTGGTCGACCACGCGGACCACACCCTGCAACCCACCTTCCATTTCGCGGCGGGCCCGATCGTGCGCCTCGACGGGCTGAAGGTGGTGAGCCAGGGGCGCACCAAGCGCAAGTGGATCGCCAGCCTGGCGCCCTGGAAGAAGGGCGACGTCTACGATCCGGCCCAGGTGGCCAAGCTGGAACAGCGGCTTCGCGACGCCGGCGTGTTCAACTCCGTGACCGTCTCGCTATCGCTGCCCGACGAGGCGGTGGATGGGCTGCGACCGGTGATCGTCAGCCTCGGCGACCGCCCCCCACACACGATCGAGATCGGCGGCGGCTACACCAGCGGCGGCTATCCGAGCAGCACCGGCATCACAGAGGTGTCCTACTCGACCAGCGACGGCGTCGGCGCCGACGCGAAGTGGATCCTCTACAATCGGCTCGGCCAGGCCGACACCATCACTTTCACCGGACGCCTCGCCCAGATCGAGCAGAAGCTCGACGCCGAGCTCGACCTGCCGGACTGGGGCCGTGGGGACCAGATCCTGAAGGTCGGCGCCGACATCTTCGGCGACACCACCACCGCCTTCAACGACAACGGCGTCGGCGTACGCGGCACGATCGAGCGCCACTACACCAAGACATCCTTCCTCGGGTACGGGGCGACGATCGACGCGGTCGACACCCGCGAGAACACGGCGGTCAACGCCAACGGCATCGCTGTCGGCGAAAACCTGCGGCTGGCGATCTTCTCCCTGATCGGCCAGGTCTCGCTCGATCGCTCCAACGACGCCCTGAATCCGAGCCGCGGCTGGCGGGTGCAGGCCGAGGCCGACCCGACCTTCGTCGCCGGCGACCGGACGCTGTCCTATCTGAAGCTGCAGTCGCAGGTGACCGGGTACCTGCCGCTCAACGCAGACGCCTCGACGGTGCTCGCGGCGCGGGTGAAGCTGGGATCGATCGTCGGCGGCAGCATCCCCAACGTGCCGGCCGACCGCCGCTTCTTCGCCGGCGGCGGCGGCTCGGTGCGGGGGTTCAACTACCAGGGCGTCGGGCCCCAACTGTCCGACGGAACGCCGATTGGCGGCGTCTCGCTGTTCGAGTCGTCGTTCGAGGTGCGCCAGCGGGTGAGCGGACCGTGGAGCGTGGCCGGGTTCCTTGACGCCGGCTCACTCGGACCGACCCCGGCGCCCGATTTCGCGCACGTTGAGGTCGGCGCAGGCGTCGGCGTGCGCTACGACCTTGGCTTCGGCCCGATCCGCCTCGATATCGCCACCCCGGTGACCCGACGCAAAGGCGATCCCCTGGCGCAGCTCTACGTCAGCATCGGGCAGAGCTTTTGACGGCGGGGACGCAAGACCCGCCAGCGGCGCAACCGCCCAAGCCGCGAGCGCAACGCCGGCGACGGCGCGTCCTCGTCCTGTGGATCCTGCTGGCGCTGCTCGCCGCCGCCGCGGCGATCGCGCGCTTCGGCGCGGTGACGCCCAGCGGCCGCGCGTTCGTCGAAGGCCTGCTCGATGGCGCGAAGCTCGGCCCGTACGGCCACGTGCACGTTGAGGGGCTCCAGGGTGACATCTGGGGCGATTTCACGCTCCGACGGCTGACGATCAACGACGCATACGGAGCATGGTTGGACGCCAGACAGGTCCGCCTGCGTTGGAACTGGCTGGCGTTGCTGCAAAGCAAAGCCAGCATCGACGCGTTCGATGCGCGCCTGGTGACGGTGATCCGCGGTCCCGAGGTCGAGCCGACCGCGCGGACTGCCGGTCGGGCGTCGCTGTCGCTGCACGTCGACAAGTTCGCCGCCCGGTTGGAGCTGCTACCGGCGTTCAGCAGCCGCTACGGCCTCTATGACGTCACCGGCGGCTTCGACCTGCGCCGCGAGGGCGGCATGGCCGGCCGCGCCCAGGTCTCCAGCCTCACCCACGCCGGTGATCACCTCGACGCCGATTTCGATCTCGGCCGCGACAAGACCATCCGCCTGGCGCTGCAGGCCCGCGAGGCGGGCGGCGGCGCGTTGGCCGGCGCGTTAGGCTTGGCCGCCGATCAGCCGTTTCTAGTGTCGGCGAACGCCTCGGGCACGACCAGCCAGGGCCGCTTCCACGTCGAGAGCCGCAGCGGACCGTTGGTTCCTATTGCAGGTGACGGCGGCTGGACGCCCCAAGGCGGGCAGGCGAGCGGGCGCATCACGCTAGCCGCCTCCAAGTACCTGATCTGGTATCAGCAGGCGCTGGGTCCTGAGATACGCTTTGGCGTCTCCGGCGCGCGGGCCGGCGATGGTCTCGAGACCATCGCCTTCAGCGCGACCTCGGACAATGTCGACGTCAGCGCCCGCGGCGAAGCCGATCTTGGGCGTCGGATCGCAGGGCCGGCCGGCCTGCAGGTCCAGATCCTGGCTCGCCAGGGTCAGCGCCTGCTCGGTTTTCCGCAGATGGGCGCCGCCCGGGTGACCGGCACGCTGACCGGTCGCGCCGACCGCTGGAGCCTCGCCGGCCCGCTCGAGGCCGACGGGCCGAGCGCCTTCGACTATCGGCTGGCGCAGGTGCGCGGTCCCGCACGGTTCGACTGGATCGGGGATCAGCTTGCGGTGCAGGCGAGCCTCGACGGCGCCGGCGGCGCCGGCCACGGCGTCGCCGCGGCGCTGCTGGGCGGGCGGCCGCACGTGACGACCCAGCTTCTCTGGCTGCCGGACGGCCACATGCTGATCAAGTCGCTGGCGGTGCTTGGACCAGGGCTCAAGGTCGACGCTCAGGGCCAGCGCAACGTCTTTGGGGGCCTGTCGTTCAAGGGCCAGGCGACATTCACCAACTTCGTGGCGGCCCACGCCGGCGCCAAGGGGTTGATGACCGCGACCTGGTCCGCCAGCCAGGCGAGCGCACAGCCGTGGCAGTTCAGCTTCGACGCCAAGGCCAAGGGCTTCGCCAGCGGCTGGGGCGAAGCCGACCGTCTGCTGGGCGATGCGCCGGAGCTCAAGGGCCAGGCTGCCTGGGGCGCGCGCGGCATCGAGCTGATGCAGGCCGACCTGACAGGGGCGGCGGGTGCGGCGAGCGCCGTCGGCCTGATCGGCAGCGACAGCGCGCTGGCGCTGAAGCTGGGCTGGAGCGCGAAGGGCCCGCTGGAGGTCGGCCCGCTGGAGATCTCCGGCGCCGGCAAGGGCTCGGGCGCTCTGACCGGTACGCTGGCCAATCCACGCGCCGATCTGACGGCCGACTTCGGCATGATCGATCTGCCCGCGCTGACGCTCACCGACGCCCACGTCACGGTGAGCTTCCTCAAGGGTCCCGCCGACACCAACGGCGCCTTCAGCCTCGCCGCCACCAGCCGATATGGCGCCGCCCACGCTGAGACCGGGTTCCGGTTCATCGGCGACGGGCTCGAGCTGACCGGGCTCGCGGCCGAGGCGGGCGGGGCGCACGCTTCGGGCTCGCTGGCCCTGCGCCGCGGCGCCCCGTCGTCGGCGGACCTGACCGTCAGCGTTGGGCCCGGCGCATTCCTCACGCGGGGACAGGCGTCAGGGCGCCTGCTGATCGTCCAGGCGGGGCAAGGCGCCCATGCCAGCCTCAAGCTCAGCGCCAACGGCGCGATGACCCGCGCCGGTCTGCTGGTCCAGACCGCGAACTTCTCCGCCGAGGGCCCGCTGGAACGGATGCCCTACCACATCGCCGCTTCCGGCTTCAGTCCGCACGGCAGCTGGAAGGCGGACGGTGGCGGGACGCTTGACGGCGTCGGCGGCGCCTACGCCGCCACGTTCGAGGGCCAGGGACGGGTGCGCAACGCTGACTTCCGCACACTGGCGCCGGCGGAGCTGAAGCTCGGCGACCAGGCGCAGACGCTCAGCCTGCTGGTGAACGTCGGCGGGGGCAAGGCGAAGATCGACGCGCGCCAGGGCGGCGGCGCCCTGCACGCGACGGCGGACCTCACCGGCGTCAGCCTTGGTCTGCTGGACCAGGACTTCGTCGGGCAGTTCGACGCCGAGATCAGCCTGCAGGGCCAGGGACCGCGCCTCGATGGGGTGATGCAGGCCAGGCTCGCCGGCGCGGGCGAGAAGGGCGCGGCGAGCGAGCCGAAGCTCGACGGGGTCGTGAATGCCGCCCTCGCTGGCCCGACGATGACCATCGACGCCCAACTCGGCAACAGCCAGGGTCTGGCGAGCCACGCGCACCTAGTCCTGCCTGCGGTGGCGAGCGCCGCGCCGTTCCGCATCGCGCTCGTGCGCACCGCGCCGATGAAGGGCGACTTTGCGGCCGACGGCGAGGTCAAGCCGCTGTGGGATCTGTTGATGGGCGGCGAGCGCAGCCTGGCCGGCAAGGTGCATGCGGTGGGGACGCTGGGCGGCACCCTCGCCGACCCGCAGGCCCGGGGCGAGGCGACCATCGCCGCCGGCCAGTTCACCGACAGCGCGACCGGGCTGAAGCTGACCGACGTCAGTCTGGCCGCGCAACTCGATCAGAACGCTATCGACGTCAGTCAGTTCACTGGCAAGGATGGGGCGAGCGGCCAGGTCAGCGGTTCGGGGCGTGTCAGCCTGCAACGCGCCGGCGCCAGCAGTTTCCACCTCGACCTCACTCGCTTTCGCCTGATCGACAACGACTTGGCCACCGCCATCGCCTCGGGCCAAGCCACCATCAGCCGCGGCGCGGACGGGGCGGTGAAGCTGACCGGCGCCCTCTCGATCGATCGCGCCGACGTCGCCGCCAACCCGCTGGCGCCGTCCGGCGTCACGTCGATGGACGTCACCGAGATCAACCGCCAGCCGGGCGCCGGGGGCGGGCACCTGCAGGCCGTCAACAGCAACGCCCCCGCCGTCGGGCTCGATGTGACCTTGAAGGCGGCGCACAACGTGTTCCTCAAGGGCCGCGGCCTCAATGTCGAACTCTCGCTGGACGCCCAGGTCACCGGCTCGACCGCCGCGCCGGTGCTCGCCGGCGCCGCGCGGGTGGTGCGCGGGGACTACGATTTCGCCGGCAAGCGGTTTCAGTTCGACAATCGCGGCGTGGTCTATCTGGCGACCTCGGCCGACGACATCCGGCTGGATCTCACCGCCACGCGCGACGATCCTTCGCTGACCGCCGTGATCCGCATCGAAGGCA
Organism: Caulobacteraceae bacterium; assembly: GCA_035604515.1. GTDB lineage: Bacteria > Pseudomonadota > Alphaproteobacteria > Caulobacterales > Caulobacteraceae > Acaudatibacter. The sequence goes on from DATNIH010000153.1 coordinate 14,626, forward strand.
CGGCGTCCAAGCCCAAGATCACGCTGACCTCGACGCCGGTGCTGCCCAACGACGAGGTGCTGTCGCAGGTGCTGTTCGGCGCCTCGGCCTCCCAGCTATCGCCGCTCGACGCGGCCGAGCTCGCCTCGGCCATGACCTCTTTGGCGGGCGGTTCTGGCTTCGACGTGGTCGGCAACCTGCGCTCGTTCGCCCACCTCGACCGGCTGGCGCTCGGCGGCGACACCACAGGGGCGATCGTCTCGGGCGGCAAGTACGTCACCGACAACATCTATCTCGAGATCACCGGCGGGGCGACCGGACCGACCGGCGCGGTGGAATGGCGCGTGCGCAAAGACCTCTCGATCGTCTCCCGCATCGCCGGCTCAGTCGGCGACTCCCAGATCGAGGTGCGCTGGCGCAAGGACTATTGACGCCAGGTCGCGACGGTCCAGCTTTCAGTTGCGCGCCCGCGCCGTTCGGTTGTTCCTGGGCGTCCACCTACGCGAATGCGGCCTTGATCACTCACCGGTCGATCGTCTCCATCGGCTTCAGGCTCTCCGGCGTGCTGGTGGGCGCGCCGGCCGTGGCCGCCTGCGTCGCCCTGACGCTCGGCGCCCTGGATCTTCACCACGCCGCCGCGCCGGACGGCTCGCACATGGTCAGCGTCCGGACCTACGGCGTCGCGGGGCTGCTGACCGACGCCGGCGTGGGTCTGGATCATATGTTCGGATTTCTTGCGGGCTTGGCCGCGTGGCTGCTGGCGGTCCTGGCCGTGCTGGCGCTGATCGTCGCGCTAGGCGCGGTGCTGATCTACCTGATCGGCCGCGGCGTCGGGCGGAAGGCGCTATGGGCGAGGATCGTTGGCGGCTTGTTCGCCATTGGCCTGGCGCTGACGAGCCTGATCGCCTTCACCAGCCTGCCGCCGCGCCTGATGGCCGCGCCGCTGCCGGCGATGGCGATCGCGCTCTACACGCTGTGGACGCTGATATGGAGGTTCGACGAACCGACCCTCGCCGCGCCCGAGGCCGAAACGGCGACGGACGTGGGCGGCTGACTGCCCGCCCGCGACTCAGTGCGTGATGCGCGGCCTCAGGTGGTATTGGCCCTGACGGAAGCCGTCGAAGATCAGGGAGGTGTTGGGGTTGCCGACCGGCTCGCCCGACGTATCGGCCAGCAGGTTCTGCTCCGACACATAGGCGACGTAGCCGCCTTCCTCGTTCTCGGCCAGCAGGTGGTAGAACGGCTGGTCCTTGTGCGGGCGCACCTCGGCGGGGATCGCCTGCCACCACTCCTCGGTGTTGGCGAATACCGGGTCGACGTCGAAGATCACGCCGCGGAAATTGAACACGCGGTGCTTGACCACCTGGCCGATGCCGAACTTGGCGAGACGGAACGCGGACGGTTCCGGCTGCTCGGCGATGTGGGCCGAAATGTCCGGGGCCGGTCCTGGCGACGCGCCGCCCGGCGCCCACGTTGAGGGTGAGTCTCGCGTAATCATGATTGGATTTTTACACCAAATCCCCTGACCAGGAGATGAACGTAAATGGTTCACCGCCTGGAACAAGGGTGCGTCTTCCGGTCGCGCCGCATGGTTGCTAAGTTGTCGCATCGAAGGGCGCGCGAGGTCGGCGCGGCGCCGCTTGAAGGATCGGGACGAAGGACGTCATGGCTGAGGCGCTCGCCCGGCCCCAGGTGAGCGCCGTTCGGCCCGCACGCCGCGCGCCGACGCATTTTGCGGCGCTCGACCTGGGCACCAATAACTGTCGCCTGCTGATCGCCGCCCCGACGGCGCACGGGTTCCGGATCGTCGACGCCTATTCGCGCATCGTCCGATTGGGCGAAGGTCTCAGCCAGTCGGGGCGGCTGTCGGATGCGGCGATGGAACGGGCGCTGGCCGCCCTGCGCATCTGCGCCGACAAGGTGCGACGCCACGAGCCGGTGCGCCTGCGCGCGATCGCGACGCAGGCCTGCCGCTCGGCGGAGAACGGGGCCGAGTTCCTCGCCAGGGTGCGCGAGCGCACCGGCATCGCGCTCAACATCATCAGCCCGCGCGAAGAGGCGCAGCTGTCGGTGGCGGGCTGCTCCAACCTGATCGACGCGACCACCGACGCGGCGTTGGTGCTGGACGTCGGCGGCGGCTCGACCGAGCTGGCCTGGCTCGACCTGCGCGACTGGCGCCCGGACCGCGGTCTGCCGCCGATCACGGCCTGGCTCTCGATCCCGATCGGGGTCGTGACCCTGGCCGAGCGCTTTCCCGAAGGCGAGAGCGCGACCGAAGCGTGCTTCCGGGCGATGGTCGAGGCGGTGAAGGCGCCCATCGCCGGCTTCGCGGCGGCCGAGCCGTTGCGAGAGCTGTTCAACACCGGCCGCAGCCACCTGATCGGCACGTCGGGCGCGATCACCAGCCTGGCGGGCCTGCATCTGCGCCTGCCGCGCTACGACCGCTCCAAGGTCGACGGACTGTGGATGACGCGTCGCGAGTGCGAGGATGTGAGGGTCCGGCTGGCGGGACTCACCACCCGCGAGCGCGCCGCCCAGCCGTGCATCGGTCCGGACCGCGCCGACCTGGTGCTGGCCGGCGCCGCGATCCTGGAGGCGGTGCAGGAGGTCTGGCCGTGCGAGCGCGTGCGCGTGGCCGACCGCGGCCTGCGTGAAGGGGTGCTGATTTCGCTGATGAACGAGCGCCGCCGGCGCGGCCGGCGACGCCGCCGCGGCGGCCGCTGACATGGATGACCCCCCTCGCAAGCGCATGGTCCGCCTGCCCGGCGGCGGCGGCGATGGCCGCACCCCGGCGCAGCGGCTGAAGACGGCCAAGCTGCGCACGCCATCCTCGCAGGCCTGGCTCTCGCGCCAGCTCAACGATCCCTACGTCGCCGAGGCCAAGGCCAAGGGCTACCGCTCCCGCGCCGCCTTCAAGCTGATCGAGATCGACGAGAAGGCGCACCTGCTGCGACGTGGCATGCGGGTGATCGACCTCGGCTGCGCGCCGGGCGGCTGGCTGCAGGTGCTGCAGGAGCGCGGCGCGGCCGCGGTGGTCGGTGTCGACCTGCTGCCGGTCGATCCGGTGCCCGGTACGGTGATCGTCCAGGCCGATTTCACCGAGCAGGGCTGCGGCGAGCGCCTGGCGGCGCTGCTGGGCGGACCAGCCGACCTGATCCTGTCCGACATGGCGCCCAACACCACCGGCCACCGCGAGACCGATCACCTGCGCATCACCGGCCTGATTGAGGCGGGCGCCGCTTTCGCCGAGACGACGCTGCGGCCCGGCGGCGCCTTCGTCGCCAAGGCGTTCCAGGGCGGCGAGACCGCCGAGGTGATCGCTATCCTGAAGCGCGCCTTCGCCGAGGTGCGCACCATCAAGCCCAAGGCCAGCCGGCGTGAGAGTTCCGA
>DATNIH010000154.1:0-4776 GCA_035604515.1 Caulobacteraceae bacterium
CCAGCAGTGGCGGCAGGCGCACACGGGTTGGGACAGCGGCGCCCCCTGGCGGTCGAACCAGAACTGGTGGCGCGGCAACATCGCCTTCCGCCTGTTCGCCGGCGAGCGGCTGGGCTTCTTCTTCATTCCGGAACTGGGCTACGTCTCGGTCCCCACCGAGTATCGCGACCACTACTGGCGGGTGGGCGACCAGCTGCCGGACTGGTTCTGGCGCTATCAGGTGAGCGACTACTGGACCTACGGTCTGCCGCAGCCGCCCGACGGCTGCATCTGGGTCTGGGTCGACAACGACGTCGCCCTGATCGACGCCTCGGACGGCTACATCATCGACATCGTCCACAACGCCTTCTGACGGCGGCGAAGCCGGGAGGTACGCGATCAGTCCTCGGCAACCTGCCTCTTAGGAGCTGCCAATGAAGGCCTTAGTCGCTTCGATTCTTGCTTTGACTCTGCTCGGCGCCGGCGCCGCCAACGCCGGAGGCATCGGCGCCACGGTCCACATCGGCCACCTGCAGATCGGCGGTGACATGCACGGGGGTGGTCGTCACGCGCGCGGCGGTCGCGGGGGTGGCCGTCATCACGGTCATCACCACTGCGGCCTCTTTCACCGCTGCCGTCGCTAGGCGCTGGAGACGACTCGGCGTCCGGGGGCGACCTTAGTCGTCCAGCCGGGTCCAGCCGCTGGGGCGCAGCAGTTCGAGCGGGCGGAACTTGGCCTTGTAGTCCATCTTGTGGCTGCCCTCGACCCAGTAGCCGAGATAGACGAACGGCAGGCCCAGCCGCGCCGCGTGGCGGATGTGGTCGAGGATCACGAACGAGCCGAGGCTGCGCCTGGACTGGGCCGGATCGTAGAAGCTGTAGACCAGCGACAGACCATCGCCGAGCCGGTCGACCAGCGCGCAGGCGGTGAGATCGCCGGGGCCGTTGTCGGTCGAGGGCGCCCGGTACTCCACCAGGTGCGTGCGCACGGCGGTGTCCTCGACCATGGCGACGAAGTCCGGCCAGCCCATGTCGGCCATGCCGCCGCCCGGGTGGCGGGCGCTGAGGTAGCGGCGCAGCAGCTCGAACTGCTCCAGCGTCGCCTCGGCCTCGACCACGTGGCGCCGCAACCCGTCATTGCGCGCCAGGGCGCGGCGTTCGGACTTGGAAAAGACGTAGTCGGCGACCGGGATGCGGGCCGAGACGCAGGCCGAGCACTGCTCGCAGGCGGGCCGGTAGGCGATGTTCTGCGAGCGCCTAAAGCCGCCCTGGGTCAGGCTGTCGTTGACGGTGGCCCCGTCGAGCAGCGGCAGGTGCGCGAACACCTTCCGCTCCTCGCGGCCCGGCAAGTAGGGGCAGGGCGACGGCGCGGTCAGGAAGAAACGCAACTGGCGCGTCGGAAAGTGCTGGGTCACGGAACGCGGACGGCCTTCCAAGTCGGCGATAGGATCGCGATTAGGGGCCAATCCGTCCCCGCTGGCAAGCGGCGAGCGTCCCGGCTGGGCCACTACAGACCGGGGTTTGGCGGCAACACCGGCGCCTCGCGCAGCAGCACGATGGTGATGCGGCGATTGCCCGGCAGCAGCGGATCGTCAGGGTAGAGAGGGTCGGAGGCGGCCTTGCCTGCCACCTGGTAGATGCGGTCGGCGTCGACGCCCGCCGCCTGCAGGATCTGGCGCGAGGTGTCGGCGCGGGCGGACGAGAGCGCCCAGTCCGAGGTCGGCTTGGCGCCGTCGGCGCTGGCGCTGGTGTGGCCGGCGATGGTGATGCGGTTGGGCAGCTTGTTGACCACCTTGGCCACCGCCTGCAACAGCACCTTGGCGCGGTCGTTGGGCTCGGCCGAGCCCTCCTTGAACATCGAGCGGCCCTCCTGGTCGACCAGCTGGACCCGCAGCCCCTCGGGCGTCTGGTCGACGATGATCTGCTTGGACAGCTCGTTGAGCTCCGGCATGTCCTGCATCGCCTGCTTCAGCGACTGCGCGGCGCTGGTCAGCGCAGCGTCGTCGGCCTTCTCCTGGGCGCCCTGGCTGGAGTTCTGGCTCTGGTTCTGGCTCTGGCCGGTGTCGGTGACGTTCGGCGGCGCTTCGGGCGCCAGCGCCTCGATCACGTCCTTGGAGCCGGAGCTCTTCGCGCCCGAGCTGGCCAGGGCCGCGCCGCCCAGGATGCCGCCCGATCCGCTGGTGGTCTCGGACACCGACGCCGGCGCGAAATAGTCGGCGATGCCGCGCTTCTGCTCGGGGCTGGTGGTGTTGATCAGCCACATCAACAGGAAGAAGGCCATCATCGCGGTGACGAAGTCGGCGTAGGCCACCTTCCAGGCGCCGCCGTGGTGGCCGCCATGGCCGCCCTTCTTGATCTTCTTGATGATGATGGTGGGCGCTTCGCCGCTGACAGCCATGACGCGTGCAGACCTTTAGAGGCTATGGTGAGCGGGTCGTCCGCCTGCAGGTTGGCGCGGCGTGGTTAAGATGCGGTTGCGGGAGCAGCAATGAGGACAGCTTTCATTGGTCTGGGCGTCATGGGCTATCCCATGGCCGGGCATCTGGCGCGGGCGGGCCACGCGGTCGCGGTGTTCAATCGCACGCCGGCCAAGGCGCAGCGCTGGGCGTCGGAGCACAAAGGCAAGGCGGCTGCGACCATCGCCGAGGCAGTCGCGGGCGCCGAACTGGTCGCGCTTTGCGTCGGCAACGACGCCGACGTGCGCCAGGTGGTCGGCGAGGCGCTGCCGGCACTGGCGGCCGGCGCGATCATCGTCGACCACACCACGGCCTCGGCCAGCGTCGCGCGGGAAATGGCGCAGGCGGCCGCGGCGCCGGGCTGCGTCTTCCTCGACGCGCCGGTCTCCGGCGGCCAGGCCGGCGCGGAGAACGGCCAGCTGGCGATCATGATCGGCGGCGAGGCCGCGGCGGTGGAGCGGGCGCGACCGGTGATTGGCGCCTACGCCAAGGCCGTGCAGCACATGGGGGGCCCAGGCACGGGCCAGCTGACCAAGATGGTCAACCAGATCTGCATCGCCGGCGTGGTCCAGGGCCTGGCCGAGGCGATGCACTTCGCCAAGCGCGCCGACCTCGACACCGGCTTGGTCTACGAGGCGATCTCCAAGGGCGCGGCGCAGTCGTGGCAGATGGACAACCGCTGGAAGACCATGGCGCAGGGCAAGTTCGACTTCGGCTTCGCGGTCGACTGGATGCGCAAGGACCTGGGCTTGGTGCTGGATGCGGCGCGGGCCAACGGGGCCAGGCTGGAGGTCACCGCCCTGGTCGACCAGTTCTACGCCGAAGTGCAGTCGCTTGGCGGCCGCCGCTGGGACACTTCGAGCCTCGCCGCCCGTCTGGAGAGACCGTGATGGTCGCTCGCGATCGCCTAACGCTGCCCCGACGATTCCGGGATGCCATGATCCCCTCCCCCCTGCGGGGAGGGGGCAGGGGGTGGGGGTGCGCGCTCGGTGACTGCAACGAGGGCGAGGGCGACGGCCAGCAGCGAGCTGACACCCCAACCCCTGACCCCTTCCCGCAAGGGGAAGGGGAGGTGCGCATTCGCCGAGGCATTGGGCTGGGGTCGAGATCTTGCCTGACCGTCGCCCTGGTCGTCGCGACCATGCTGCCCGCCGCTGTCTCCAGCGCCCAGACCGTCGCGTGCGACGTCAAGCTGAACGTCACCGACCAGGACCCGGCGGGCCTCAACGTGCGCGCCAGCCCCGGCGGCGCGGTCGTCACGGCGCTGAAGGCCAGGAACCGCTGGGTGCAGGTCCAGGTGACCGGCCAAAGCGGCGAGTGGGCGCGCATCGATCGCGCCACCTTCATCAGCGAGGACAACGCCGGCGGCACGGCGATCTTCCGTGGGCTGGGCTGGGTGGCCTTCTCCAAGCTGGGCATTGAAGAGCTGAACCAGCAGGCCCTCATCCTCGCCGAGCCGAAGGACGGCGCGCGAACAGTGCTGAAGATTTCCGAGGGCGACGAAGCCAATGTGCCAAAAGCGGAGGTGCTGGGCTGCGACGGGCTCTACCTGAAGGTGCGGGTGAAGGGCCTGGTGGGGTGGACGCAGAACTATTGCTCCAACCAATTCACCACCTGCGTGTGAGGGCAGGGACGCGGTGTTTCTCAACGCCATCACCCGCAAGGTCGAGCCCGATCCGCAGGCGTTCCCGTGGTCTGTGCCGGTGTTCCGCTGGCTGGAGCGGCTCGACTTCAGCGCGCCGGTGACCTTCCTGGTCGGCGAAAATGGCTCGGGCAAGTCGACCCTGCTGGAGGGCCTGGCCGCCGGGATGGAGGCGGTGGTCGCCGGCGGCGCCGACATCGAGCGCGACGAGAGCCTCGCCGCCGCCCGCCGCTTCGCCGCCGGCTACCGCTTCTCGCGCCAGCACCGGCCCAGGGCCAAGCTGTTCGTGCGCGCCGAGGACCTGTTCGGCTTCGTGCGCCGGGTCAGCCGCGACATGCAGGACCTTTCGGAGCTCGAGGAGCACTATCGCACCACCATCAAGGGCGACTACGGCCGGCAGCTGGCGATGGGGGCGGTGCGCGGCCAGCGCGGCGCGCTCGCCGGCAAGTACGGCGAGGATCCGGACGCGCGGTCGCACGGCGAGACCTTCCTCAACCTGCTGCAACAGCGGCTGGTGGTCGAGGGCCTCTACTTCCTCGACGAGCCCGAGGCGCCGCTGTCGCCGCTGCGCCAGCTGACGCTGATCTCGCTCTTGAAACAGGTGGTGGCCGACGGCAGCCAGCTGGTGATCTGCACCCACTCGCCGATCCTGATGGCCTTCCCCGGCGCGCAGATCCTGCTGTTCGACGGCGACCAGCT
>DATNIH010000155.1:0-2864 GCA_035604515.1 Caulobacteraceae bacterium
GAGACGACCAAGGAGCGCGGCGCCACCATCCTGATGCCGAGCGCCATGGTCGATGCGATGAACCCGGGCGCTGTGCTGGGCCTTGCCGCCCTGGCGCAGCAGCTCGGCGCGGCGACGCCGCTGGCAGGGCCGCCGACGGGCGCGACGTCGGCGTGATCGGGCCGTCGCGAGGGAGGGGCGAGCATGCGCAGACTCGACTGGTTCCTAGCCGCGATCGTGGCGACGTTCCTGCTCGCGGTGGCGGCGATCGAGACCACCAACCTCGCCATCGGCGCGGTCGGCTTCGGCGTCGCCCACGCCGGCAGCGCGGGTGAGGTGGCGATGCGGCGGCTGGTGAGCCACCTGCCGCACGCACCGATCCTGAGCGCCGACCCGCAGTGAACGCGGCGATGCTCCGGCGCCTGGCGCCCGTGCTGTTGGCGGCGCTGGCGCTATCGCTGCCCCTTGCCGCCGGGGCGCAGGACGCCACCGGCGACTGGAAGGGGGTGCTCAACTTCCAGCCGGGCCTGCAGTTCAGGATCGCCATCCACCTGAAGCCGCACCCCGGCGGCGGTCTAGACGGCGTGATCGATAGCCCCGACCAGGGCGTCTACGGCAAGCCGATCGTGGTGACGGCTACGGACGGCAAGCTGTCGTACACCGACCCGGCGATCAACGCCCGGTACGCGGCGACCTGGGACCCCGCGGCCCACGCTTGGAACGGTGTCTGGCGCCAGGGGGCGCGCGAGATCCCGCTCGTGCTGGCCGCCGGCGACTACCCACCACCGGCTACGATCGCCGGCCTGGACGGCGAGTGGGACGGCGCGCTCGACATGGGGACCGGCCTTCGACTGCGCCTGGCCTTCCACATCAAGACCGGGCCACGCGGGACGCTGGCGACGATCGACAGCGTCGACCAAGGCGCCTATGGCGGCGGCGTCTCGGACATCAGCCGCGACGGCGATCACGTCGTGCTGCGGATGAACCTGATCAATGCGGTGTTCGACGCCAGGCTGGCCGACGGCGACCAGACTCTGGCGGGGATATTCACCCAGAACGGCCAGGCGCTGCCGCTGGCCTTGAAGCGCCTGCCGTCCGGCGCGCCGTCGCCCTGGCCCCGGCCCAGCGTCGCGAACGATGCGGCCGGCGCACCGGCAGGCGACTGGAAGATCCCGAGCGACGCGGAGATCGCCGGGTTGCTGGCCGAGCGGATCGACAAGGAACATCAGGGCGTCGGCGCCGTGGTTGGGATCGTCGACGGGCACGGGCGGCGCGTCGTGGTCTTCGGCAAGAGCGACGCCGAGCGGCCGCTGGATGGCGACACCGAGTTCGAGATCGGCTCGATCACCAAGGTGTTCACCGCCCTGACGCTGGCCGACATGGCCGCCAAGGGCGAGGTGAAGCTGGACGATCCGATCGCCAACTACCTGCCGCCCGGCGTGACCGCGCCACAGAAGGACGGCAGGCCGATCACCCTGGTCGATCTCGCCACCCACACCTCCGGCCTGCCACGGCTGCCGACCAACTTCGCGCCGAAGGACATGGCCAATCCGTACGCGGACTATAGCGACGACCAGCTCTGGCGCTTTCTCTCCAGCTACCAGCTGACCCGCGATCCAGGCGCTGCGTGGGAGTACTCCAACCTCGGCTTCGGCCTGCTGGGCGACCTGCTCGCCCGCCGCGCCGGGACCGACTACGAGACGCTGGTCAAGGCCCGCGTCATCGGCCCGCTCGGCATGGCCAGCACCACCATCACGCTGACCTCGGACGAGAAGCTGCGCCTGGCCGTCGGCCACAATTCATCGCTGCAGAAGGTGGCGAACTGGGACCTCGCGTCGCTGGCCGGCGCCGGGGCGCTGCGCTCGACCGCGAATGACCTGATGACCTTTCTGGCCGCCGCGATGGGGCTGTCCACCCTCCCGCCAACGCCCGGCGCCGATTTCGCCGCGACCCTGGCCGTCACCCGGCCGACGCCGACGCCCACCCTGACCCAGGCGCTCGGCTGGGAGATCCTGCACGGCCCAGCCGGCGACATCGTCGAGCACGGCGGCGGCACCGGCGGCTACCACACCTTCATCGCCTACAACCCCAAGACCAAGGTCGGGGTGGTGATGCTGACCAACGCCGAAACGCTGAACGGCGGCGACGACATCGCCCTGCACATCCTGACCGGCTCGCCGGTGCGCGCGTTGCCGCCACCGCCGCCGCCGCCGCCGGAGCGCCACGCGATCAGCCTGGACGCCAAGGCGATGGACGCGCTGGTCGGCCGCTATGCGCTGGCGCCCGACGTGACCGTCACCGTCACCCGCGACGGCGAGCATCTCATGGCCCAGCTGAGCGGTCAGAGCCCGTTCGAAATCTTCCCCGAGAGCGCGACAGAGGTGTTCTGGAAGGTCGTCGATGCCCAGGCGACGTTCAAACTCGGTGCGGACGGCCGCGCCGAGAGCCTGACGCTCCACCAGAACGGCCGCGACCTGCCCGCGCCGCGCTTACCCTGAAGCCGGTTGAAGTCAGCCCCGCGCCGGGCTGGTGAAGCTTAGCTCGTAGCCGTCGGGATCGCGCAGGTACATCTCGTCGAGGCCATAGTCCTGCCGCTCGGGCGCAGTCGGGGCCAAGCCCCTGGCGGTGAGGTCTTGGAACAGCGTGTGGACGTCATCGACGCGGAAATAGAACACCGCATCGCTGTAGTGCGGCCGCGCGAGCCGGACGGCTGGGTCACCGCCGCGGCCATTGAGCATAACCTCCACCGCGCCGGATCTCAGCTGGGCGAAGGCGAGGCGACCCTCCCACTCAAACGTCTGGGTCAACTCGAAGCCGAGCGCGCTCTGCCAGAAGGCGACGCTGGCGCCGACGTCGGCGACGTTGAACAGCGGCTGATATCCCTG
>DATNIH010000156.1:0-11985 GCA_035604515.1 Caulobacteraceae bacterium
AGCAGGTTGGTGAGGATCTGGCCGAGCCGCAGGGGGTCGCCCAGCAGGGAGTTGGCCTTGTCCAGGAGGAGGGGCTCGGACAGGTCGAGCAGCAGTTCGACCTCCTTCTCCTGGGCGCGCTGACGGAGCATGGTGAGGGAATTCCCGTACACATCCTCGAGGCGGAACCGCACCTGCTCCAGTTCGAGCTTGCCCGCCTCGACCTTGGAGAAATCCAGGATGTCGTTGATGATGCCGAGCAGGGCCTTGGCGGCCTGGTGCACCTTGTTGACGTAGTCCTTCTGCTGCGGAGTCAGATCGGTCCTGAGCGCCAGGTAGGCCATGCCGATGATGGCGTTCATGGGCGTCCGGATCTCATGGCTCATGTTGGCCAGGAACTCGCTCTTGGCCCGGTTGGCGGCCTCCGCCTCGTCCAGAGCGCGCGCCATGGCCGCTTCGGCCAGCTTGCGGGCGGTGATGTTCTGCAGCGCTCCGACGACGCGGCTGGGACGGCCCTTCTCGTCGATCAGCACCTCAGTGGTCGAGCAGCCCCAGATCTCCTTCCCGTCGGACCGTTTGATCCGGTACTCGACGTTGTAGGGGATCTCGGGGTGTTCCTCGTGCTCCTTCCAGGCCGCCATCGCGTGCTCGCGGTCGTCCGGATGGATGTTGCGATAGATGTCTTCGTTCAGCAGCTCGAAGGTGTTGGGCGTCTCGTAGAAGTCGTCTTCGGCCCCGAACTTGAACAGCTGCTTGCGGCGGAAATCCATCTCCCAGACGTGGACGTCGGCAAGGCTGGCGGCGAGGTTGAGCCGCTGTTCGGAGCGTTTGCTCTCCTCGAGTGCGTGGGTCAGGTCGGTCACGTCCTGGCTGGAGATCATCGCGCCACCAATGACGCCGGCCGCGTCGCGCCACGGGTGCACCTCGATCTGGAACCAGCCGCGCGCGCCGTCGGGCAGCTTCACCGAGACCCGCTCGGCGTTGATGATCTCGCCGGCGAGGCACCGAGCCCAGTTGCCCTGCCACAGTTCGCTCGAGCCGGGCAGGACGTCGTGCAGGGAGCGGCCGACCACTTCCTCGCGGGGCAGCCCGACGGTCTGCAGCCACTTCGGACTGACCTGAATAAGGTCGAGGTTGGTGTCAGTCATGCAAAGCGCCATCGGCGCCTGAGCCACGAACGCCGCCAAATGCGGTTCGAGCGTCTCTGTCGCCGACGTCAAATTGCCGGACTTCCGAGCCATCAAGGCCCTCCCCCCAAAAATCTACATACCCTCCATTCGACACATAAGTCGGACCCGTTAACGGCGCGTGATCTCTGATCGCATTGGTTGAGAAGTGGCGCGCGCCGACGGGAAAGGGGCGCCGAATCTCGGCGCGTCTCCGCCGCTCGCCACGGTCGCGCCCTTGTGTCGTGCGCTGCGGTCTGCGAACAAGTTCGCCGCAGCCGCCGGTCGGAGCCGCCTTTGCGCCCTCGCATCTTCATTACGCTGATCGGGTTTTGCGCAGCGCTCGTCGCCGCCGACGCCCGCGCCCAGACGCCGGACGACCCTTACGAGGGGATGAACCGCCGCTTCTACGCCAGCGCCATGCAGGTCGATGAGCGGTACTTCCGGCCCCTGGTGCGGGTCTATCACGCGCTGACGCCTGGCCTGATCGGCAGGGCCATCCACAACATGATCACCAACCTCGGCGAGCCGGTGGTGATCGTGAACGATGTGCTGCAGGCGCGCCTGCACGCCGCGGCCCACGACACGGTGCGGCTGGCCGCCAACACCACGTTCGGGATCGGCGGCATGATCGACATGGCCGGCAAGAACGGCCTGCCGCATCACGACAACGACTTCGGCATCACGTTGGGGGTCTGGGGCGTCAATACGGGGCCTTACCTGTTCGTGCCGTTCATGGGCCCCTCCACCGTTCGCGACAGCATCGGCATGGGCGTCGACGTGCTGCTGAACCCGCTGACCTACATACGCTTTCCGGGCCGCCTCACGCTGCAGTACACCACCGCCGTCGTGGGCACGCTCGATAAGCGGTTGAACTCGCGGGCTGATCTGGACGCGATCACCGCTGATGCGGCCGATCCCTACGCCACCTTGCGCTCGGTCTATCTGCAGTCGCGAGAGGCCGAGGTGCGCGGCGAGAGCGCCGCGCCGGAGCTGCCGCCGATCGACGACCCGGCGCCAGCGCCCGCGACCGGTCAGAGCCCGCCAGGACCGGGCGCCGACGCCGCGCCGGTCATGACCGCACCGCCTGACGCGGCGAGCGGCATGCAGCAAGCCGCCGCGGACCCCGCCGCGCCCGACCTCGACGCGCCGATGGCCACCGCTTTTCCGTCCGATATCGATCATGCCGCCCAGCGGCAGCTCGCGGCGGCCAACTGAGACGGTGATGAGTCCAGCCGATCAGCGCGCCTCTGCGATCGCGCGCCTTGTCGCGCTGGCGGCGCGGCGGCCGTTGGCGGTCGCCTTGGCGGGGCTCGCGCTGGCCGCGGCGGCGATGCTGTTCGTCGCGACCCACTTCTCGATCAACACCAACACCGACGACCTGCTGTCGCCCAAGCTGGCCTATCGCCAGGCCGAGAGCGCCTTCGCCGCCCTGTTCCCCGGCTCCGACACCCAGATCGTGGTGGTGGTCGACGGCGTCACGCCCGAACTGGCCGAGCAGGGCGCTCAGGCGCTCAGCGACAAGCTCGCGGCCGATCCGGCCCACTTCACCTCGGTGCTGCGTCCCGACGGCGGCGAGTTCTGGGCCAAGGAGGGTCTGCTGTTCTCGTCGGCCGCCGACGTCAAGACCAGCATGGACCGGCTGATCGCCGCCGAGCCGTTTCTCGGCCCGATGGCGGCCGACCCGTCGCTGCGTGGGCTGATGAGCTCGCTCGACACCGCGTTGCAGGGCGTCAGCGCCGGACAGACCCCGCTATCGTCGCTGAACATGCCGATGAGCCGGCTCGGCGACACCCTGGAGAAGCTCGAGGCCGGCAAGCCCGCCTTTTTCTCTTGGCGCGAGCTGGTCGGCGGCGGCCAGGTCGACAAGCGCGAGCTGCGCAAGATCCTGCTGGTGAACCCGAAGATGGACTTCACCCAGCTCGAGCCGGGCGCGGCCGCCGGCGATGCGCTCCGCGCCGACGCCAAGGCGCTGGCGCTGGACCCGGCTCACGGCGTCACCGTGCGGCTGACCGGCCCGGTGCCGCTGGAGGACGAAGAGTTCGGCAGCCTGGCCGAGCGGGCGCTGCCGATCACCATCGTCGCGGTGCTGGCCATCGTGCTGATGCTCTGGCTGGCGGTCCGCTCGGCGCGGATCATCGCCGCGATCCTGATCACCACCCTCGCCGGCCTCGCGGTCGCTGCGGCGCTGGGCCTGCTGATTTTCCAGACCTTCAACGTGATCTCGATCGCCTTCATCCCGCTGTTCGTGGGGCTCGGCATCGACTTCGGCATCCAGCTCAGCGTGCGCTTCCGCGCCGAGCACGCGCCGGGGGTGGAGACGAGGGCCGCGCTCACCCAGGCGGCGCTGATGATGGGCCGGCCGCTGGCGCTGGCCGCCTGCGCCATCGCCGCCGGCTTCCTGGCCTTCGCGCCGACCGACTACTTCGGCGTCTCCCAGCTCGGCGTGATCGCCGGCGCGGGCATGATCATCGCCCTGGCGCTGAACCTGACTCTGCTGCCGGCGCTGATCATGCTGCTGCGGCCGCCGGCCAGCCACCTCGCGCCCCCGCCGGCCCAGGTCAGCCGCATCGACGACGTCGTGCTGGGGCATCGCCGCCGCGTGCTGACGGGCTTCGTCGCGACGGCCGTCGGCTGCGCCGCGCTGCTGCCGCTGCTGCAGTTCGACTTCAACCCGATCCACCTGCGCGATCCAAAAACCCAGTCGGTCTCGACGCTGTACGACCTGATGGGCGACGCCAACTCGACGCCGGACACGCTGGAGGCGGTCCGCCCGAACCTGCCCGCCGCCCAGGCCCTCGCCGCGCGCATGCAGCAAGTCCCGGAGGTCGACAGCGCCCGCACCCTGGCGGACTTCGTGCCCGCCGATCAGGCGCCGAAACTCGCCACCATCGCCGACGCCGCCTCGCTGCTCGACATCGCGCTCAATCCGATCGTGATCAGCGCGCCGCCGAGCGACGCCGATGTGGTGCGCAGCCTCGTCGCCACCGCCGCGGCGCTGCGCCAGGCGGCGAGCGGCCACGACGCCGCCTCGGTCCAGGCGCTGCGCCTCGCGGCCGCCCTCGACCGCCTGGCCAACGCCCCGCCGTCGATGCGCGCAAAAGCCGCCGCGACGCTGATGACGCCGTTCACCACCATGCTGACCCAGATCCAGTATGCGCTGGCCGCCCAGCCGGTCACGCTGCAGTCGTTGCCGCCCGAGGTGGTGCGCGACTGGATCACCGCCGACGGCCGCGCCCGCGTCTCGATCAGCCCGAAGGGCAACGCCAACGACGACGCGGTGCTGAGCCGCTTCATCGACGCGGCGACCAAGGTCGCGCCGGACGCCACCGGTACGCCGATCGGCATCCGTGAAGGCGGCCGCGTCGTGGTGCGCGCGTTCCTGGAGGCCGGCGCGCTCTCGTTCATCGCCATCACCGCCCTGCTGTTCGCGGTGCTGCGGCGGGTGCGCGACGTGGCGATAACGATGGCGCCGATCGTGCTCACCGGCCTCCTGACCCTCGGCAGCTGCGTGCTGATCGGTCAGCCGCTCAACTTCGCCAACATCATCGCCCTGCCGCTGCTGTTCGGCATCGGCGTCGCCTTCCACATCTACTTCGTGATGTCATGGCGCTCGGGCGGATCACACCTGCTGACGTCGAGCCTAGCCAGAGCGGTGTTCTTCTCGGCCCTGACCACCGCGACGGGCTTCGGCAGCCTGTGGCTCTCCAGCCATCCGGGCACGGCCAGCATGGGCAAGCTGCTGATGATCTCGCTGGTGTGGACCCTGGTCTCGGCGCTGATCTTCCAACCGGCGCTGATGGGCGCGCCGCCGACCGACAAGCCGCCGGGCGATCCCGAGGCGCCGGACAACGCCGTTCCGCAACAAAGCTGAGACGTTGCCCGCCTAGACGGCGGGTCCGTTTCGCGGCGCCATGCAGGCGATTTGCTTGGCGCCCCGGCGTTCAGCCGTTAACCGAACGCCGGTAAGTCACGCATCACGGGGCGAATGTTCCTTTCCCGCCGCTTCTGGGCACTTTTGGTTGCGACCTCGCTCGCCGCTTGCGGCGCGGGGAAGCCGCCTGCGCCGCCGCCGCCGCTGGTGACCGTCGCGGCGCCGCTGCAGCGCCAGGTCGAGGACTGGGACGACTTCGTCGGCCAGTTTGAGTCGCCCGCCAGCGTCGATATCCGGCCGCGGGTCTCCGGCTATGTGACCGCGGTCGGGTTCAGGGACGGACAGGCGGTCGGCAAGGGCCAGCTGCTGTTCCAGATCGATCCGCGCCCCTACGCCGCCGCGTTCGACCAGGCCAAGGCGCAGGAGGCGCACGCCGCCGCCGCGCTCGCCGACGCCAAGGTGGAGCTGACGCGCTCGCAGCAGCTGCTCGCCGCCCGCGCCACCAGCCAGCAGGACGTCGACACGCGCCTGGCCGCCGAGCACACCGCCGCGGCCGACGTCGCCGCCGCCCAAGCCGCCGAGCGGACCGCGGCGCTGAACCTTTCGTTCACGCGCGTGACCTCGCCGATCTCCGGCCGGGCCTCCGACGCCAAGATCCTGCCGGGCAACCTGGTGACCCAGGACCAGACGGTGCTGACCACCGTCGTCGCGCTGGATCCGATCCGATTCCGTTTCACCGGACCGGAGGCGCAGTTCCTCAAGTACAAGCGGCAATCGCTGATCGGCGAGGGACAGCAGCCGCCGGTGCAGATCCGGCTGCAGGACGAGACCGACTATCGCTGGTCGGGCAGGCTGGCCTTCGTCGACAACGCCTTCGACACCTCCTCCGGCGTGATCTCGGCCTATGCGCTGCTGCCTAACCCGCAGGGCTTCCTGACCCCAGGCATGTTCGGCCACATGCGGCTGCAGGGCTCGCACCCCTACATGGGCCTGCTCGTCCCCGACCAGGCGGTGGTCACCGACCAGTCGCGGCAGGTGGTCTATGTGGTCGGTCCGCAGAATGTGGTGGTTCAGCGCGGCGTTGAGCTGGGCCCGGTGGTCGACGGCCTGCGCGTGATCCGCTCCGGGGTGTCCGTCAGCGACCGCGTCATCATCGACGGCGTCCAGCACGCGCGGCCGGGCAGGCCGGTGGCGGTCAAGGCCGGCCAGATCACGCCGACGACCGATGCCGCGACGGCCCCGGTCGCGCCAGCCGCTGCTTCGGCGACCTTCGCCATCTCGCCATGAAGTTCGCCCACTTCTTCGTCGACCATCCGGTCTTCGCGGCGGTGATCTCGATCGTGATCACGCTGCTGGGGGCGATCGCGCTGCCGACGCTGCCGGTCGCGCAATATCCGCAGATCGCCCCGCCGACGGTGACGATCTCGGCCAACTACCCCGGCGCCTCCGCCGAGACCCTGGCGACGACGGTCGCCCAGCCGATCGAGGAGCAGATCAACGGGGTGGAGGACATGCTCTACATGTCCTCGCAGTCCACCGGCGACGGCCACCTCTCGATCACCGTCACCTTCCGGCTCGGCGCCGACATCGACAAGGACCTGGTGCTGGTCGAGAACCGCGCGGCGGTCGCCGTGCCGCAGCTGCCGACGCCGGTGCAGGCCACCGGGCTGGTGGTGCGCAAGGCCTCGCCCGACCTGCTGCTGGCGGTGCACTTCTACTCGCCCGACAACTCGCTCGATCAGCAGTACATCTCCAACTACTTCACCCTGCACGTCCGCGACGAGTTGCTGCGGCTGCCCGGCGTCGGCGACCTCGGCGGTCGGGCGGCGCGCGACTACGCCATGCGGATCTGGATCGATCCGGACAAGGCGGCCGAGCGCAACCTCACCGTCGACGATGTTGTGGGCGCCCTGCGCGCCCACAACATCCAGGTGGCGGCCGGCTCGCTGGGCACGCCGCCGTTCGGCCAGGGCTCGGCCGCGCAGCAGCTCAACATCCAGGCCGAGGGCCTGCTGACCACGCCGCAGGAGTTCGGCGACATCATCGTCAAGCGCGACGCCGCCGGCCGCTACACGCGCGTCTCGGATGTGGCGCGGGTGGAGCTGGGTGCGGCCGACTACACCACCGACGCCTACCTGATCGAGCGCCAACCTGACGGGACCGTGGCGACGCACCACGCGGCCGCGGTCGGGGTGCTGCAGCTGCCGGGCGCCAACGGCCTGGCCACCGCTGACGGGATCCACGCGGCGATGAAGCGGCTCGCGGCCGACTTCCCGCCCGGTCTCGGCTGGCAGATCATCTACAACCCGACCCTGTACGTCGCCGCCTCCATCACCGAGGTGGAGAAGACGCTGGGCCTCGCCATCGTGCTGGTGGTGATCGTGATCGTGGTGTTCCTGCAGACCTGGCGCGCGGCGCTGATCCCGATCCTGGCCATACCGGTCGCCCTCATCGGCGCGATGACGGTGCTGAAGGCGGCTGGCTTCTCGATCAACACCCTGACCCTGTTCGCGCTGGTGCTGGCCATCGGCATCGTCGTCGACGACGCCATCGTCGTGGTCGAGAACGTCGAGCGGAAGCTGCGCGAGGGCCTGACGCCACGCGAGGCGGCCCACGCCACCGTCGACGAGGTCGGCGGCGCGCTGATCGCCATCGCCCTGGTGCTGATCGCCGTGTTCATGCCCGCGGCGCTGATCACCGGCATCACCGGCCAGTTTTACCGCCAGTTCGCGGTGACCATCGCCGCGGCGACGGTGATCTCGCTGACCGTCTCGCTGACGCTCTCGCCGGCGCTGTGCGTGCTGGTGCTGCGGCCGCATGAGAATGGCAGGCATTCGAGCGGGCTGCTGGCCCCGCTGGCGGCGCTCGGCCACGCCTTCACCGCCGGCTTCGACCGGCTGAGCGCGTTCTACTCGCGCGCCACCACCCGGCTGGTGCGGCTTCCGGCGCTGATGTTCGGCGTGTTCGCGGTGCTGCTGGTCATCACCGTATTCCTGCTCACCGGCACGCCCACCGGCTTCATCCCCAACCAGGACCAAGGCAACCTGATCGCGGCGATCCAGCTGCCCGCCGGCGCCTCGCTGGACCGCACCGACCAGATCACCCGCGAGGTGACTCAGGTCGCGCTCAAAGCGCCCGGCGTGCTGGCGGGCAGCGCCTACGCCGGCGTCGACGCCACCTCCAACGCCACCCAGTCCAACACCGGCCAGATCTACCTGGTGCTCGATCCGTTCGATCAGCGGCTGAGACGCGGGCTGACCGCCGAGGTGATCGCCGCGGACCTGCGCAAGCGGATGGCGGCGATCCCGGGCGCCGACGTCAAGATCATCGACCCGCCGCCGGTGCGCGGCATCGGCACCGCCGGCGGCTTCAAGATGATCATCCAGGACCGCACCCAGCACACCTACCAGGAGCTGGAGGCGGCGGCGAACGCGGTCGCCGACGAGGCTAACAAGAGCGGCGTGATCCAGAACGCCTTTGTCAGCTTCAACACCAAGACGCCGCGCCTCTACGCCGACATCGACCGCACCAAGGCCGAGGTGCTGGGCGTGCCCGACACCAATGTGTTCGACACCCTGCAGACCTACCTGGGCTCGACGTTCATCAACACGTTCAACTACCTGAACCACACCTACCAAGTGTACGCCCAAGCCGACTGGCCGTTCCGCAACGACCCCTCGGCGATTGGCGAGCTGAAGACTCGCTCGGCGTCGGGGGCGATGGTGCCACTGGGCGCCTTCGTCATCCTCAAGCGGACGACAGGCCCCTACCGGGTGCTGCGCTACAACCTCTATCCGGGGGCGGAGATCCAGGGCGACGCGGCGCCCGGCAAGTCCAGCGGCCAGGCGATCGCGGCGATGGAGGCGGCGGCGCAAAAGGCCCTGCCCAACGGCTTTGGCTACGAGTGGACCGACCTCGCCTTGCAGCAGAAACAGGCGCAGAGCGGCGGCCTCGTGTTCGCGATGGCGGTGGTGTTCGCCTTCCTGGTGCTGGCCGCGCTCTACGAGAGCGTGACGCTGCCGTTCTCGGTGGTCCTGATCGTGCCGATGTGCCTGTTGGCGGCGATGAGCGGCGTCAACCTGATGCGGATGGACAACAACATCCTGACCCAGGTCGGCTTGATCGTGCTGATCGGGCTGGCGGCCAAGAACGCCATCCTCATCGTCGAGTTCGCCCGCCAGGCCGAGTTGGACCACGGGCTGGAGCGGCACGAGGCGGCCGCCAGCGCGGCCCACACCCGGCTGCGACCGATCCTGATGACCTCGTTCGCCTTCATCTTCGGCGTCGCCCCGCTCGCCTTCGCCAGCGGCGCCGGGGCCGAGATGCGGCAGGCGCTGGGCGTGGCGGTGTTCTTCGGCATGCTGGGCGTGACCTTCTTCGGCCTGGTCTTCACCCCGACCTTCTACGTGGTGTTCCGCGCCGTTTCCGACCGCATCCCCAAGCCGCCGCGCATCCTCAAGGGCGCGCCGGCGCCGGAGCCGGCGGAGTGAGGCTTTGGCGCAGCCTGGCGCACGCGCCGCTCGCGCTGGCGGTCTCGGCGTGCGCGGTCGGGCCGAACTACCACGCGCCGCAGACGCCGACGGACGCGGCCGCGCCGTTCGTCTCGGCGACGCCCAGGACCGCGACCGCCGAGGCGCCGCCGACCGACTGGTGGCGGCTCTACGACGATCCGACCCTCGACGGGCTGGTGCAGGAAGCTCTGACCGAGAACCAGGACCTCAAGGCCGCCGCCGCTAACCTGCTCAAGGCCTCCGGCGTGCTGGCCCAGGCCCGCGCGGGCCTGTTTCCAACCACCGAGCTCTCCGCCAACGACCTCTGGGGCAAGAGCGGCAGCGCCGCACTCGTCGCCGCGTTGCAGGGGGGCAAGGCGGAGCCGGCGTGGCTGGGATCGGCCGGCTTCAACGTCAGCTACGAGATCGACATCTTCGGCCGCATCCGCCGCTCGATCGAGGCCGCGAAGGCCGACGCCGCCGCCACCGCCGAGGCGGAGAACGTGGTGCGCATCGCCGTCGCCGCCGAGACCGCCCGCGCCTACGCCGACGCCTGCGCCTTCGGCGAACAGGCCGACACCGCCAAGGCGAGCGCCGACATCGCCCAGCAGGTGTGGGATCTGACCCGGCGCATGGCCGACCTGGGCGCCCGCTCCGACTTCGACGTCGCCAGCGCCGCCGCGACGCTCGATCAGGCCCGCGCCGCCATCCCCACCTTCCAGGGCGAGCAGCGCGCCCAGCTGTACGAACTGGCGGTGCTGACCGGCCGCCCGCCCGCCGAGATCTCGCAGGCCGCGGCCGCGTGCCGGACGCCGCCGACCATCCGCACCCCGCTGCCGGTCGGCGATGGCTCGGCGCTGCTCAAGCGCCGGCCGGATGTGCGCGAAGCCGAGCGCACCTTGGCCGCCGACACCGCCCGCATCGGCGTCGCCACCGCCGATTTCTATCCGACCGTCTCGCTGACCGGGAACGGCGCCAGCTCAGGCAGCTCGCTGAAGCAGATCGCTTCCGCCGGCAACTTCACCTACCAGTTCGGTCCGCTGATCACCTGGAGCTTCCCTAATCTGCTGGTGGCGCGGGCCGAGGTGATCCAGGCCAGGGCCCAGGCCTCCGGCGACATCGCCCGCTTCAACTCGGTGGTGCTGAGCGCGCTGAAGGAGACCGAGCAGGCGCTGACCACCTACGACGCCGAGCTTTCGCGCCACGCCGCGCTGGTCGCCAACGTGCGGGACAACCAGCGCGCCTTCGACCTCGCCCAGATCCAGCTGCAGCACGGCGCGATCAGCTTCCCGGATCTGCTCGCCACCGAGCGCAATCTCGTGGCCGCTCGCGCCGAACTGGCCGCCTCCGACCAGACCTTGATCGACGACCAGGTCACGGTGTTCCAGGCCCTTGGCGGCGGCTGGGAGGATGCGCCAACGGTGGTCCCGCCGACGGCGCCGTAGGCCGCCGCCGCTACTTCAGCTGCTTGTCCGCCAGCGCGTTCAGGTGGGCGATCAGCGCCGGGGCGCCGCCGTGGGCGAGGGTGGCGGAAAAGTCGGACCGGCGCGTGGTCAGCTGGCTGATCGAGCCGTTGTAGAACACGTCGATGATCTTCCACGCCCCGCCGTTCTGGCGCATGCGGTAGGCGATCACCACCGGCGCCGCGCCGGGCGGAATGATCTTGCTCTGCACCACCTTGTCCGGCCCGCGGGTCACCACGTTGGGGTCGACCTCGAAGCGCTCGCCGGAGAAGCTGTCGAAGTTGTGGGCGTAGCTGGCGACGGTCAGGCGCTCGAACGCATCGGTCAGGCTTTGCTGCTGGGCGGCCGGAAGCGACGACCAGGTGGGCCCGACGGCGAAGCGGATCATGGTCGGGATGTCGAACGCGCGCGAGACCGCCGGCGCCAGCGCCCGGTAGCGGCCCTGCACGCCCGCAGCCTTGCCGGCCTTCATCGCGCCCAGCAGCGCGCTGTCGAAGCCGTCGACCTGCGCCGCGGCCGGATCGGCGCTGGCGGCCGCCGCGGGCGCCAAAGGCGGCGCCGCCAGTCCAAGCGCTGCGCCCGCCAACAACCCCGCTACCATCGTCTTCTTCACACAGAACTCCACCGAGGACCCCTCGAACCTAGTCGCCAAGCCCGGCTGGATTGCGGCGGCGCATCGGTCTACATCCCCCGCGCGTGGCCCGATAGCTCAGCAGGATAGAGCAGCGGTTTCCTAAACCGAAGGTCGGGGGTTCGAGTCCCTTTCGGGCTGCGCGGCGCCACTGGCGCCTAGTGAGCCTCGCGCGGGCAGGCGCACGGTCTCGCCGATCAGGACCGACGCGACCAGCCCGATGAACGTCGCGCCCATCAGGTACCAGGCGATCGCCAGCGGATTGCCGGTGACCTGGTCGAGCCAGGCGACGATCGGCTGGGTGGTGCCGCCGAACACCGCGACGGCGGTGGCGTAGATGGTGGCGACGCCGACGCCGCGCACGTCCTTGCGCAGCGACTCG
>DATNIH010000157.1:0-19964 GCA_035604515.1 Caulobacteraceae bacterium
GCGTCGCAGGTGGCGTGGCGGGCGTAGCGGGCGTACTCGGCGCCGTGCTCGGGCGGGGTGCGGCTCTTGACGTCGTCCACCGGCATCGCCGCCTGGGAGGTGGACAGATAGAGGATCCGCATCCGCGCGCGACTCCAGGGCGTCTCCGGCGCCAGCACCACGTCCTGACAGGCATAACGGCCCGAGCCGGAGCGGTAGGCCAGCAGCCCGTCGATGCTGCCGCCGCCGGACGCTTCTGACCAGGCGAAGTCGGATTCCTGAAATGATTCAGGCCCACCGCGCGAGGGCGGGGTGTAGGCGGGGCCTGGTCCAGTCGACTGGCCGAAGCCCGCTGTATCACACGCGCCGAGCGCCGCGGTGGCCAAGACGATGATGAGGGTGCGTTGCATGGCCGTCCCGTCCCTGAAAGTTACATTGAGGCAAAGGTCAACGCCCCTTGCAAGTCAAGGCTCGATTCCCTCTTGGCGAGGCCGACCCTTAACAGCGATAAGCGATCGCGGCCGCGGCCCTGCGGGTCTTGAGCGCCGGTGGAAAATAACAGGGAGACGCATGATGAAGGCCGCAATTCTTCGCGAGGTTGGCAAGCCGCTTTCGATCGAACAGGTGCAAATCGGCAAGCCTGGCCCGCACGAAGTGCTGATCCGCACCGCCGCTGCGGGCGTCTGCCACTCTGACGTCCACTTCTGGGAAGGCTCCTATCCCTACCCGATGCCGGCCGTGCTGGGCCACGAGAGCGCCGGCATCGTCGAGCAGGTCGGCTCCGAGGTGCGCACGGTGAAGGTGGGCGACCACGTCATCACCTGCCTGTCGGCCTTCTGCGGCCACTGCGAACACTGCCTGACCGGTCACATGTCGCGCTGCCAGAGTCCCGAGGTGCGGCGCGAGCAGGGCGACGAGCCGCGCATCACCCAGGACGGCCAGGCGATGCAGCAGTTCCTGAACCTGTCGTCGTTCGCCGAGCAGATGCTGATCCACGAGCACGCCTGCGTGGCCATCCGCCCCGACATGCCGCTCGACCGCGCCGCCCTGATCGGCTGCGGGGTGATGACCGGCGTCGGCGCCGTGATCCACACCTCGAACGTGCGCCCCGGCGAAACCGTGGCGGTGATCGGCTGCGGCGGCGTCGGCTTGGCGGCGATCAACGGCGCGGCGATCGCCGGCGCCGGCCGCGTCATCGCTATCGACCTCTCGCCCGGCAAGGACAACATGGCCCGGCAGTTCGGCGCCACCGACTTCATCTGCGCCGGCGAGAAGGACGCGGTGAAGGAAGTGATGGAGATGACCAAGGGCGGCGTGCACCACAGCTTCGAAGCCATCGGCCTTGGCAAGACCGCCGAGCAGGCCTTCAACATGCTGGCCCGCGGCGGCACCGCCAACGTGATCGGCATGATCCCGATCGGTCAGACGGTAACGCTGATGGGCGCGGCGTTCCTCGGCGAGAAGCGCATCCAGGGCTCGCTGATGGGCTCCAACCGCTTCCCGGTCGACATGCCCCGCCTGGTGGACTTCTACATGTCCGGCAAGCTGAAGCTCGACGAGATGATCTCGCGGCGGATCAAGCTCGAAGACGTGAACGACGCCTTCGCCGAAATGAAAGGCGGCCAGATCGCCCGATCGGTGATCACCTTCGACGCCTGATCCCCAAATCCCGCTCATCCCGGCGAAAGCCGGGACCCAGGCAGGAAGCCGTCGAAGGGGAACCACAAAGAACACGAAGGACACAAAGGCGCGCGATGCGCGCGAGTTAGTCTCCCAGGACCTGGGGTGATTGATTGGCGCGAAGCGCCCTTGGTGTCCTTCGTGCTCTTTGTGGTTCAACCGGACCTGGCAGCCGCACTCTGCATCCGAGTCCTGCCTGGGTCCCGGCTTTCGCCGGGATGAGCGGGTTCAGTGGCTATTGCACCTCGACCGGCTCGGTCAGGAAGTGGCGACCCTCGGGGTCGTCGATTTCCACCACCCAGACGTCGGGATCGATGCGGATGGCTTTTTCGAGGTAGGCGTCGAGGTCGGCCTCGTCGGTGGAGCCGATCGGCTGCATCCAGAACCGCTCGCCATCGCCGCGGGTAGCCTCGGCCAGCAGCCTGGCCTCGCCCCTGCGCCGGTTGACCAGCTTCACCAGCACCGCGCCGCCGCGGCTGTCGCCCTTGCGCCCGACCGTGGCGAACGCGCCGCCCTGGTGAGCGCGGCGGATGAGGGCGTAGACCCAGATGGACGTGTCGATTTCCACTCGGTGACGAGACCTTCCGTCGCGGGCCCGGGTAACCGGGGAGAAAGCATGAGCGCCTATGGAGGGCGCAGCTTTCGATTGGGGTGGGCATCATGGCGATCAGAGGCGGGCTGGCGCAAGCCGCGGCAGCGGCGCTGGGCGTCCTCGCCGTCAGCCCGGCGGTCGCCGCCAGCCCGGCAGCCGACCTGTTCTACCAACGCGCGGTGATGACGGCGGCGGACGGCGCCTGCCGCCTGTTCGCGCCCGACGTCGCCACGGCGCTCGCGGCGTCGAAGGCGCAGGCGCGCGGCGCGGCGTTGCGCTCTGGGGGCGACGCGGCCAGCCTCGCGGCGCTCGAAGCGCAGGCCAGCGGGACGGGCGCCGCCAACTGTCACTCACCCGCCATCGCCGCCGCCGCCGAGCAGGTGCGCGCGGCGTTCGCCAGCTACGCCCATCTCGACCACATGGACTTCCCCGGCGAGTTCGCCGGCTGGCTGGCCGAGCGGCCGGTCTCCGACACCGAGCCGCGCTGGCGCGTCTCGCAACGCGACCGGTTCGGCTGGGACGTGATGCGGTTCGGCCTCACCGGCCACGGCGACGCGCGGCCGCTGACGGCGGTGGCCAGCTTCGCCGACGGCGCCCAGCCCTACGGCGCGCGGCTGATATTGCGCGATGTCGACGCCACCAACGGCCCCTATCTGGACGCGCGCCAGGCCGACATCGACGGCCACATCCCGATCGACGGCCGGCTGCCGCCGCGGGCGTCGAGCCGCGTGTTCGAGGCCGGGGAGATGACGGCCGCGGACAAGGCGCTTGCCCCCCCGGACATGCCCGGCGCCTGGTCGTTCGAGTTCCCGCAGGCGGCGAGCGACGCTCTGGCGCAGCTCGACCCGCGCGAGACGGTGGCGGTGGAGTTCCTGTTCACCGGCGACGGCGGCGAGAGCGTGCGCACGGCCTATGTCGAGGTAGGCGACTTCGTCGCCGCCCGGGCGTTCCAGTCGATCCCGCAGCAGTAGGGAGTTCCGGGGACAGGATACCTATCCCATCGGCTCAATCCCGAGATCAGCTCCGGGGATAGGTATCCTGTCCCCGGAACTCCGAAGGTTGCTAGAGCCGTGGGTTGAAGGCGATCACGTTGTCGCCGACGGCGACGCGTCTCGGTTCGGGCGGTTCCGGCGGCGCGGGCGGTTCCACCGCAGGCGGCGGTTCGGCGTGGGTCTCGCGGTCGAGCACTGGCAGGCGCACCGAAACGACGGTGCCTTCGCCGAGCACGCTCCTGATCACCATGGTCCCGCCGTGCAGCTCGGCGAAGGCGCGCACCAGCGACAGGCCAAGCCCGGTGCCCTGGGCGCGCTGGTCGGCGCCGCCGGCCTGCTCGTACGGGCGGCCGAGCCGCTCCAGGTCCGCCGGGGCGATCCCGACGCCGGTGTCGGCGACAATGATCTCCAGCTGGCCGTTCTTCTCCCGCGCCAGCACGTTGATCTGGCCGTCGGCGGGGGTGAACTTCAGCGAGTTGGAGATCAGGTTGAGCACGATCTGCTTGAGCGCCCGGCGGTCGGCGATGACATCGAGCGGCTGCGGCGGCAGGGCGCCGCGCAGCCCGATTTTGGCGGTGTCGGCCTGGACCCGGGTCAGGCGCAGCGCCGAGGATACCGCCTCGCGGGCGTCGAACGGCTCCAGGGTGAGGGTGAAGCGGTCGGCCTCGATCTTGGACATGTCGAGCACGTCGTTGATCAGGTCCAGCAGGTGGCCGCCCGACTCGTGGATCAGGCCGGCGTATTCGGCGTAGCGCTCGGACAGCGGCCCGAACAGGGCCGAGCGCATGATGTCGGAGAAGCCGATGATGGCGTTGAGCGGCGTGCGCAGCTCGTGGCTCATGTTGGCCAGGAAACGCGACTTGGCCTGCGCCACGTTCTCGGCGTCGGCGCGCGCCTGGTCGAGGAACAACTCGTAGGCCCGCTCGCGGCTGGCGTCGCGCACCACCGCCACCGCCATATCGCGCCCAAGGCCTCGCAGCTCGACCGCGAAGAACCGGTCGGGGGCCATCGGCGGGGCGAAGCCCACGCTGGCCGCGCCGGTATGGCGCACGATGTCGAGCGCGGCGCGCGCGGCCTGCCGGTCGCCATCGTTCGCCAGGGTCTCGAACGCGCGGCCGATCAGGTCGAGATCCCAGTCCTCCGGCGCGCCGCAGAACGCTTCCCGGATCACCCCGGTCGCATCCAGGCGCAGCACCAGGAACGGTCCCGCATCCAGCAGCGCGCGCACCTGGCTGGCTTCCTCCGCCCGCGCGGCTTCGCGCTCGCCGGCATGGGCCTTGGAGAGCTGCAGCGCCGCGGCCAGCTCGATCGCCTCGATCGAGATCACCGCCAACGGCAGCCAGGGGCCTTCGACGCCGGCGGGCTGGGCGAAACCCATCGCCGCGGCCAGCGCCACCACCGCCACGGTCGCCAGCGTCAGCGCGCCGCCGAGGGCGATGAACCGGCGCCCGTCGAGCGCGGCCATCGCCGCGGCAGGCGCCAGCGCCAGCGCCGCGAGCGGACCGGTCAGGCCGCCGCCGAGCGCGATCGCCACGCCGACGCCGGCCGGCCAGACCAGAATCACCAGCGCCTTGGCCGCCCAGACGCGGGTCCAGCGCAGCAGCTGGCCGACGAGGCCGGGCGCAGCGGCCGCGGCCAGGGCGTAGTTGAGGTCCGAACTCTGCGGCGTCGGCCAGAACAGCGCGCACAGACCAAGACCCACCAGCCAGGCCGCGTGCCAGTCGGCCGCCGCCCGGAAGGCGCGCGCCTCGATCTGCACGTCACTCGAAGCCATGGGCGTCCATACCCCTGTCACAACGGATCCGACCCTATCGCTTTCGCGCGTCCCCGGCGAGGCGGCTCAATCGCCGCGCGATCCGCCGCAGGGGATGGCTTGTGGATAGAAACGGAATCGTAAGCGGACCGTGGCTAAGCTGCGGTCCCATTGAGGAAATAGTGAGGCGGCGAACGTCATGTCAGAGGCGGCGTCTCTGATCCCCGAATTCGAACCGCCGACGCGGCGCGAGCCGACCGCGGCCCGGCGCGCGGCCATGGCCATGGACGCCCAGAAGCGCTCGTTCCTGCGCATGGTCAGCCATGAGCTGCGCACGCCGCTCAACTCGATCATCGGCTTCTCGGAGGTGATCTCGAAGGAACTGTGCGGGCCGCTGGGCTCGCCGCAGTACGTCGAGTACGCCGAGCACGTGCGCCAAAGCGGGCTGAAGCTGCTGAAGCTGGTCAATCAGGTGCTGGAGATCGCGCGCCTCGAAGGCCACGTCACCGACCTCGATCCGATGCCGGAACTGCTGGACCATGCGGTCGACGACGCGCTCGACTTGCTGCGCGAGGACATCAATTCGCGCCACGTCCGGGTCGTCGTCGCCGACGAAGGGCGGCTGCCGGGCGTGGTCGCCGATCCGCGCGGCCTGCGCACGGTGCTGACCAACCTGCTGCAGAACGCCGTCACCTTCTCGCCGGAGGGCGGCGAGGTGCGCCTGAACGCCCGCCGCATTCCGGGCGGGGTGCGGATCGTGATCGAAGACGACGGCGAGGGCATCGATCCCGAGGAGATCCCGCGTCTGATGCGCCCGTTCGAGCAGGGCCAGAACGCGCTCACGCGGTCCACCGAGGGCGCGGGACTCGGCCTGCCGATCGTGTTCCTGCTGTGCCAGTCGATGGGCGGCGGTCTGCGGATCGTCAGCCAGCCCGGCCAGGGCCTGCGGGCCGAAGTGGTGCTGCCGGCGGCCTGAGGCCGCGTTGCGGCGCGATCAGGCGCGGCCTACATCCGGGTCTGGGCTAATCCGGAGACCGAACGCCTTGGGCATCGAAGCGGCGCTTGAAGACCTCGAGGCCGAGTTCGAGCTGCTCGGCGACTGGGAGCAGCGCTATCGCCACGTGATCGACCTTGGCCGCGGTCTCGAGCCGCTGAGCGCGGCGGAGCGCTCCGACGCCAACAAGGTGCGTGGCTGCGCCAGCCAGGTCTGGCTGGTCACCGAGCCGCAGAGCGACGGAACGCTGCGCTTCCGCGGCGATTCCGACGCCCACATCGTGCGGGGTCTGATCGCCATCCTGCTGCGCCTGTACGGCGGCCGCGGGCCGGAGGAGATCCTCGCCTTCGACGCCAAGGCCGGGTTCGAGCGGTTGGGTCTGACCGGGGCGCTGTCGTCGCAGCGCTCGAACGGCCTCTTCTCGATGGTGGAGCGCATCCGCCGCGACGCCAGCGCGGCGCCCGCTGCGGCCTAAGCCGCGCGGATGCCGCTCATGGCTTCGCCGCGCGGGGCGAGGACCGCGTCGTAGCCGAGGATCACATCGACGTCGCGGCCGTTGGTGGCCATCGGCAGGCGCAGCCATAGCAGCGTCATGTGGGACGCGCCGCGCCAGGCCATGCTGTGGTGGCCGACGCGCGGGCGGCGCTCATCCACCACCTTGTCGAGCTCCTCGCGCCAGTAGTCGGCGGCGGCGCTGTTGTAGACGTCGGTGAGCTTCTTGCCGGTGATCTCGCCACCGTAGACGCCGTAGAGGCCGGTGCCGGCGAGGCGCAGGCGGTAGTCGCGCGGCGCGCCGACCACCTGGGTCAGGCTCACCGTCGGCAGCAGCCGCTTGATCCGGCCAGGATCGAGATCGCAGCGCCGAGGCAGCGATCCGGGCTGGCGCAGGCCCGCCCAGTAGGCGAACAGCTCCTCGTGGGCCCGCAAGGCCGTGTTTGGCGCGCCAAGCTGCGTGCTCATCTTCGGATTCGTTAACAACCCATTGGAATCCCGACGAATCACTATCTCTCATTGAGAGAATCGGGGGAAGTCCCAATCTTGGGCTCGGCGAAGAATTCGCGAAAGAGTCAAGCTGTCGCAGGCCCGGCTGGCCCGCGCCATTTCGTCGTCATCCTCCGCTCGCCCGGGAAGGCTGCCGCCGGGGGCGGGCGGCGGGACAAGCTCAGGACAGCAGAAAGCCCCGCGTCCGGGTGGGGCGCGGGGCCTTCGGAATAGCTCGATTGGCTGCGGCTAGCGGCGCTTGCGCGAGGCTTGTCGGCCGCCCTGGCCGAGGCCCATCTGCTTGGCCAGCTCGGAGCGGGCGCGGGCGTAATTGGGGGCCACCATCGGGTAGTCCTTCGGCAGGTTCCACTTGGCCCGGTATTCCTCGGGGCTCATGTTGTATTTGGTGCGCAGGTGCCGCTTCAGCGACTTGAACTTACGGCCGTCCTCCAGGCAGATGAGGTAATCGGGCGTGATGGAGCGGCGCACTGGCACCGCCGGCTCCTTCGGCGCAACCTCAGCCGGCTCCGCGCCGCCTGTGATGTTCGCTAACGCGCGGTGCACGCTCTGGATCAACGCGGGCAGGTCGCCAGTGGCGATGACATTGTTGCCGACGTAAGCCGACACGATGTCGGCCGTCATCTCAATCACCTCAGATTTTTCATCCATGACTTTTTGTTCCGTCCCGCGCTGACACTAGGAATTCGACCTGATTCCTCAGATCATTGGCGGGCTTCTTATAGAAAGCCCTGCAACGTCACAAGACTGTTTTTTTATGCTGTCTTCGGCATCCACAGAGAAGATCAGCGAAGGATTACCGCTGAGTCGCGGGAGCATGGAAAGCGATTCGATTCCGCGTCCTGCTTGTCGCCGCGATACGGCTTGACAGCTTCAGGCCCAAACAACCTGCGCCGAGGCGGCCTGGCGCCACACAGAACCGTGTTGTGTGAGTTGCTATTCGGCGCCGCGAACGTGCGCCGCTAGCGCTTCAATTCCGAGCCGAACGCCAGCATGGCCGAGCGCTGCGGCACTGAGAACTCGTCGAGCGCGGCGTTGTCTTCCTCGCGGATCGCTTTGATCAGCGCCGGGGTCATCGCTGACGACAGCGACCAGTTCCAGTAGCGCAGCACCGTCTGGGCGCGGTCGACGGCGATCATGTCGAAGATCGCGATGACGTGAGCCAGTGCGGGCGAGGGCTCGCCGTCCTCGCCGACTTCCGGCCGGCCCAGGGCGCGCCACAGCTGGCGCAGCGCCGCGCGGGGCAGCCCCGTGGCCTTGCAAAGCACGGCCAAACCCTCGCCGCCGGAGTCGCCCATGATCTTGGCGCCGGTCATCGGCTTGATCCCGGCGAGATAGGCGATCTCTTCGGCGATCTCGCGGCTGAAGCCTTCCTCGGCGGCGTTGATGGCCGCCTCGAGGCTGTCGTAGGGGCTTTTCTCGATGGCGGCGCGGTTGCGTTGGCGCCGTTCGATGAACTGCAGCGCCTTGCGGGTCAGGCTGTCCTGCCAGTTCTCCTCGGCCGCCATCGGGAAGACGTCGCCGGCCGCCTCCTGCAGCACTTCGCGCGAGACGGCGAAGCGTTGGAGGATGACGCGGCGCGCGTCCGCCTCTGACCACCAGAACAGCACGTAGGCATGGTTGGGGCGCAGCTCAGGCCGGCGCAGCAGCATCGGCACCAGCTGGGCCTGGTGCTGGGTCATGGCCACGACCGTCTCGATCGCCGCGGGCGAAAAGCGGGCCTGGTCGTTGCGCAGCAAGGCCTCGACCACCAGCGTCTCGCCGAGTTCGACCAGGGCCTCGGCCACCACTTCCGAGATGCCGCGGCGCTGGGCGATCAGACGGCGGTGGGCGCCGGTGGCGTTGCGGGCGCAGTCGAGCAGGTCCGCATCGCTCAGCGCCATCGAGTCGAGCAGGATCGGATAGGCGATGTCGAGGTCGTCGCGCAGGATCAGCCGGATCAGGCAGTTCGGGATTTCGGCCAGGGTGGCGATGCGACGGGCGATGCGGGCGCGCTCGTCGAAGTCGGCGTCGCGCAGGATCTCGACCAACAGGTCGGCGGTGACCGAGCGTTCGAAGCTGTTCACCCGGCTCAGCGGCAGGCTGATCACGTCCGCCAGCCGCTTGAGCAAGGCCAGGCGCGCCCGGTTCTTGGGGCGTTCGGGCTCGTCTTGCGCCGGCTCGGCGTCGCCGAGCTGCAGGGTCTCGCTCATGAATCGGACGTCCGGACTGAACGCCGATCAGACCAGACCAGCGTTAACCGGCCGTTTCGAAAGCCGCTTAACGGAAGGTCGGCTGGGTCCAGTGGTCCCAGATGTTGGGCAGGTCCTTGGAAACCTTGTCCGGATAGTTCGGTTGCCGCTTCTCCAGAAACGAGTTCACGCCTTCGCGCACATCCTTCTGCGTCCCTCGCAACTGGATGCCGCGGCTGTCGGCCATGTGGGCGTCCATGGGGTGGGCGGCGCCGGTCATGCGCCAGATCAGCTGGCGGGTGATGGCGACGGAGACCGGCGCGGTATTGTCGGCGATCTCGCGGGCCAGGGCCCTCGCGGCCGGCAGCAGCTCGTCCGGCGCGTGCAGCGAGCGCACCAGTCCCTTCTCCTTGGCCTCCGAGGCGGGGAACACCCGGCCGGTGAAGCACCATTCCAGCGCCGTCTGCGGGCCGACCAGGTGCGGCAGGAACCAGGACGAAGCGGCTTCCGGGTTGAGCCCGCGCCGGGCGAAGACGAAGCCGTAGCGGGCCTCGGTGGAGGCCAGGCGGATGTCCATCGCCAGCTGCATGGTGACACCGACGCCGACCGCCGGGCCGTTGCAGGCGGCGATCACCGGCTTCAGGCTCTCGAAGATACGCAGCGTCAGCCGCCCGCCCCCGTCGCGCAGCACGTCGCCGACCCGGCCCGCCTCGCGGGCCGGTTCCTGCTCGCTGGTGCGATCGAAGGTGCTGCCGCCGGCCGAGAGGTCCGCCCCGGCGCAGAAGCCGCGCCCGGCGCCGGTGACGATCACGACCCGCACGTCGTCGTCGGCGTCGCTGGCGTCGAACGCGGCGATCATGTCGACCATCATCTGGCCGGTGAAGGCGTTTAGCTTGTCCGGCCGGTTCAGCGTGATCGTCGCGATGCCGTCGGCGACGTCGTAGAGGATGGTCTCGAAGGTTGGATTGGCCATGGCGCGCTTCCTCTGGTGTGGCGCTGGATCGGGCGGTCGAGTGACGCAACGACAGTCAAGGCGGACCCTTTACGCCGGCCCTGCGCGGCGCTCTAAGGCTGATCAACGATAAGTCTTTTCTGGGAGGCGAGCGTGGGTGATCCCATCGGGGCCGATTACATCATCGTCGGCGCCGGTTCGGCGGGGTGCGTGCTCGCCAATCGGCTGTCGGCGGACGGCAAGGCCAAGGTGCTGCTGCTGGAAGCCGGCGGCGACGACCGGCCGACCAAGAACCTCTCCCAGTTCATGTCCAACCTGATGATCCACGTGCCGGTCGGCTATTCGCAGACCCTGAAGGATCCGAAGGTCAACTGGCTCTACCCGACCGAGCCGGATCCGGGCACCGGCGGGCGCAGCCATGTCTGGCCGAGGGGCAAGGTGCTGGGCGGCTCGTCGTCGATCAACGGCCTGCTCTATATCCGCGGCCAGCACGCCGACTACGACGGCTGGCGCCAGCTCGGCTGCGAAGGCTGGGGCTGGGACGACGTCAAGGCCTACTTCCTGCGCGCCGAGAACCAGGAGCGCCCCGGCTGCGGCGAACTGCACGCCACCGGCGGCCCGCTGAACGTCTCCGACGTGACCCAGACCCACGAGGTCTCCGACGACGTGATCGAGGCCTGCGTGCAGGCCGGCATCCCGCGCAACGACGACGTCAACGGCGAGACCCAGGAAGGCGTCGCCTACTACCAGCTGACGGTGAAGAACGGGCAGCGCTGCTCGGCGGCAGTCGCCTACCTGCACCCGGCGATGGAGCGGCCGAACCTGCGGGTCGAGACCGAGGCGCTGACCACGCGGGTGCTGTTCGAGGGCAAGCGCGCGGTCGGGATCGAGTACCGCCAGGGTGGTGAGGTGAAGACCGCCCGGGCCGCGGTGGAGGTCATCCTCTGCGGCGGCGCGATCAACTCGCCGCAGCTCTTGCAGCTGTCGGGGATCGGCCCAGCGGCGCTGCTGAAGCAGCACGGGATCGCGGTGGTCAGCGACCTCGCCGGCGTCGGCGAGAACCTGCAGGACCACTATGTGATCACCTCGACCTTCCGGCTGAAGGCCGGCACGGTGTCGGTCAACGAGCTGACCAAAGGAACGCGCTTCGTCGGCGAGACGCTGAAGTACCTGTTCCAGCGCAAGGGCCTGCTGACGCTGTCGGCGGCGCACATCGCGGTGTTCTGCAAGTCGCGGCCGGATCTCGCGGGCCCGGACATCCAGTTCCACATCCTGCCGGCGACGATGGACACCCAGAAGCTGCTCGAGGAGCAGAAGATGGAGCTGGAAGGCGCGCCCGGCCTGACCATCGCCCCCTGCCAGGTGCGACCCGAGAGCCGCGGGACCATCCGCATCAAGTCGCCGGACGGGTCGGTCTATCCGACCATCGTCCCCAACTACCTGTCCGATCCGCTCGACCAGGAGGTGGCGGTCGCCTCGCTGAAATGGGCGCGCAGGATCGCCGCCCAGCCGGCGCTCAGCAAATGGATCGACCACGAGATGATGCCCGGCCCGGACTTCACCACCGACGAACAGCTGCTGGGCTTCGCCCGCATGGCCGGCTCGACCATCTATCACCCGGTCGGCACCTGCCAGATGGGCCACGGCGCCCAGGCGGTGGTCGATCCGCAGCTGCGGGTCCACGGGGTCGAAGGTCTGCGGGTCGTCGATGCTTCGGTGATGCCGCGCCTCGTCAGCGGCAACACCAACGCCCCCACCATCATGATCGCCGAGAAGGCCGCCGACCTGATCCTCGGCAAGGCGCCCGCCAGCGCCCTGGCCGCCTAGGAGTAAGCATGCATCCGTCGCACCACGCCAAGACCAACCCCGACAAGCCGGCCTACATCATGGCCGGCTCCGGCGAGACCGTGACCTACGGCGAGTTGGAGGCGCGATCGAACCAGGGCGCGCACCTGTTCCGCTCGCTCGGCATCCGGCGCGGGGACTCGATCGCTCTCTGCATGGACAACACGCCGCGCTACTACGAGGTGATGTGGGCCGCGCAGCGCTCGGGCCTGCGCTTCACGGCGATCTCGTCGAAGCTGACGGTCGGCGAGCTCGAATACATTCTCAAGGACTGCGAGGCGAAGGCGTTCATCGCCTCCAAGGCGGTCGCCGAAGTGGCGTTGCAGGTCGCGCCGCTGCTGGCGGGCGTCGAGCTGTTCATGGTCGACGGCGCGGCGCCGCCCTACAGGAGCTTCGAGGAGGCGCGCGCGGCCTTCCCCACGACGCCGATCGCGGACGAGG
The DNA here is from genome assembly GCA_035604515.1 of Caulobacteraceae bacterium. GTDB lineage: Bacteria > Pseudomonadota > Alphaproteobacteria > Caulobacterales > Caulobacteraceae > Acaudatibacter. The sequence continues at coordinate 12,399 of DATNIH010000157.1, forward strand.
GCGCCGGCGGGGCGATGCTCTACTCGTCCGGCACCACGGGGCGTCCCAAGGGCGTCAGGCGCGCGATCACCGGCGACACGCCGATCGATGCCGCCAACGGCCTGGCGATGATGGGGCAGGCGCTCTACGGCTGGACCCCCGACAGCGTCTACCTCTCGCCGGCCCCGCTCTACCACGCCGCGCCGCTCGGCTGGTCGATGGCCGTGCAGGCGCTCGGCGGCACCGTGATCCTGATGGAGCGGTACGACCCGGAAGAGGCGCTTCGCCTGATCGAGAAGCACAAGGTCACCACGGCGCAGTGGGTGCCGACCCATTTCGTCCGTATGCTGAAGTTGCCGCCGGAGACCCGGGCCAAGTACGACGTCTCGTCGCTGACCCAGGTGTTCCACGCCGCCGCGCCGTGTCCGGTGCCGATCAAGCAGCAGATGATCGAGTGGTGGGGCCCGATCATCAGCGAGTACTACGCCGGCACCGAGGGCAACGGCTTCACCGCGATCAACTCGGCCGAGTGGCTGGAGCACAAGGGCTCGGTCGGCCGCGCGCTCATGGCGCAGGTGATGATCTGCGACGAGGAGGGCAATCCGCTGCCGGCCAGACAGGAGGGCACGGTCTATTTCGCCGGCGGCGGCGAGTTCGAGTACCACAACGATCCGAAGAAGACCGCCGAGAGCCGCAACAAGCACGGCTGGACCACGCTGGGCGACGTCGGCTGGCTCGACGAGGAGGGCTACCTCTACCTCACCGACCGCAAGAGCTTCATGATCATCTCCGGCGGCGTGAACATCTATCCGCAGGAGATCGAGAACCTCTTGATCACCCACCCCAAGGTCGCCGACGTGGCGGTGGTCGGCGCGCCGCACGAGGAGATGGGCGAGCAGGTGGTGGCGGTGATCCAGCCGGCCGACTGGGCCGACGCCGGCGACGATCTGGCCGCCGAACTCTCGGCCTTCGCCAGGGCCAACCTCTCCCACGTCAAGGCGCCGCGGCGGATCGACTTCATGGCCGAACTGCCCCGCCACCAGACCGGCAAGCTCTACAAGCGCCTGATCCGCGACGCCTACTGGAGCAAGGAAGGCTCGAAGATCGTGTGAGTCTCCCCTCCCCCTTGAGGGGAGGGGCCGGGGGTGGGGGTCTCCATCCACCGCCCGGGGTGTCGCAGGCAGCCCCCCACCCCCCGACCCCCTCCCCTCGCGGGGGAGGAGGAATTCAGGCCGGGATCCGCACCATCATCTTGCGGTAGGCGCGCAGGAAGCAGGACTTCAGGCGCACCGGCTCTTCGACGATCTCGATGGTGGGGAAGCGCTTCAGGATCTCTTCCCAGACGATCCGCAGCTGCATCTCGGCCAGGCGCATGCCGACGCAGCGGTGGATGCCGAAGCCGAACGCGATGTGCTGGCGCGGCCGCGCGCGGTCGACGATGAAGGCCTCGGGGTTGTCGATCACCGTCTCGTCGCGGTTGCCCGAGACGTACCACATCACCACCTTGTCGCCGGCCTTGATGGTCTTGCCGCCGAGCTGGAAGTCTTCCTTGGCGGTGCGGCGCATGTGGGCCACCGGCGTCTGCCAGCGGATCAACTCCGGCACCATGCTCTCGATCAGCGCCGGATCGGCCCGGAGCTTGGCCAGCTGGTCCGGGTTCTGGGTCAGCGCGATCAGGCCGCCGGTGATGGTGTTGCGCGTGGTGTCGTTGCCGCCGACGATCAGCAGCAGGATGTTCCCCAGGAACTCCATCAACGGCATGTCCTTGGTGGCCTCGCCGTGGGCTAGCATCGAGATCAGGTCGTTGGTCGGCGGCTGGGTCGCCTTCACGTCCCAGAGGCCCTTGAAGTACATCGCGCAGGCCATGAATTCGTTGCGGATGTCCTCCTGGGTCATCTCCTCGGAGGTGTCGGACGTGGTGAGGTCGGACCAGTACTGCAGCTTGCGCCGCTCCTCGAACGGGAAGTCGAACAGGGTGGCCAGCATCTGGATGGTCAGCTCGACCGAGACGCGGTCGACCCAGTCGAACGGCTCGCCGATCGGCAGCTCGTCGAGAATCTTGCCGGCGCGCTCGCGGATCAACACGGCCATGTTGGCGAGGTTCTCCGAAGACACGATCGGCGCGATCACCTTGCGCTGGCTGTCGTGCTTGGGTGGGTCCATCGCGATGAACATCGGCATCTGGAAGTCTTCGTCCTGCTGGTCGTAGATCGAGATCGACTTCTCGGACGAGAACACCTGGTGGTTGGTCTCCACGGTCATGATGTCGTTGTACTTGGTCACCGACCAGTAGGGACCGAACTCGCTCTCGGCGGTGTAGTGCACCGGATCTTCGTGGCGCAGGCGCTCGAAGAAGGGCCAGAAGGTGTTGTTGACGAAGCGCTCCTGGACGCTGACGTCGATCTTGTCGAGCGGCGTCGAATAGGCCTCAGCCCTGGCGGCGTCGAAGGTGGCGGCGTCGTCGGCCATGGAATGGCCCTCCCTCTCGTGGTTCGGCCAAAGTTGACACCCGCGTCACCCTTTCCGCAAGCCGCTGCCGGATTAAGCCTTTGTCAGGTTGGGCCGGTCCAGCGGGCCAGCCAGTCGGCCAGCGACTGCGGGTCCATGTGCCGCGCGTCGGCCAGGGCGGCGACGTGGCCGCCGTCGAGCAGGCGGTCGCGCCGAGGGTCGACGATCAGCAGCGCCGGCACGCCCTCGAGGCGCTGGTGGATGCCGTAGCGGGCCGGGATCTGCAGGTTCTTGTCGAAGCGGCCGACGTCGACCGTGACCATCTCATAGTGGGCGTCGACGAACGCCTTCACCTCCGGCAGCGCCATCGTACCGGCGAGCACCCGGCAGTCGCCGCACCAGTTGCCGCCGAGGTCGATCAGCAACAGCCGGTGACGCGCCAGCGCCCTCGCCTTGGCCCTGGCGACCGCGGTGTCGGCGTTGGCCGTCTCGTCATAGGGGTAGGGCAGCGGCGTCGCCAGCTGGGCGTAGCTGGAGATGCTGACGCGGGGCGCCGGCGCTGCGTGACCGGCGTTGGCGGCCATGACGCCGGCGGTCATGACGCAGGCGGCGGCGAGGGCGAGGACTCGGTTCATCGGGCCCACTGATCATGGGCCGCCGGCCTTGCCAAGCGCCCGGCCGCGCCTAGAAGTCGCCGCACAAGTCTTTGGGAGCAGCGACGATGGAAGCGGTGAGCGTTGCGGACCTGCCGGGTCTGGTTGGGACCGAGGTCGGGGTCTCGGACTGGCTTGAGGTCTCACAGGAGCGGGTCAACCTGTTCGCCGACGCGACCGGCGACCACCAGTGGATCCACGTCGACGTCGAGCGCGCGACGCGGGAGATCGGCGGGACGATCGCCCACGGCTACCTGACGCTGTCGCTCATCCCGCACCTCTCGGAGGGCATGCTGCCGGTCAAGGGCGTGACGCGGGGTATCAACTACGGCTCCGACAAAGTGCGTTTCACCAACATGGTGCGCGTCGGCAAGCGCGTGCGGCTGCGCCAGAAACTGATCGGGGCCGAGCCGAAGGCCGGCGGCATGCAGATCAAGAACCTCTGCACCATCGAGATCGAAGGCGAAGAGCGTCCAGCCTGTGTCGCTGAGACGATGTCGGTGCTTTACGGGGCTTAAGTGGAGGGACCGTAACCCCTCACCCTCCCAACTGCTTCGCAGTCGGGCCCCTCCCTCTCCCTCTGGGAGAGGTGAAAAGGTCAGCGACTTCAGTCTATTACCTCTCCCAGAGGGAGAGGGAGGGGGCCGCGCCGAAGGCGTGGGAAGGTGAGGGGTTACGCCCTCACCGACTATAGGCGGCGTCTTCGGCGCTCATCAGGCCGGGGGTCTCGGCGCCGCGTTCGGCCACCTTGGCCGTGGCGGGGACCGCGTTCGGGTTGTCGATCAGCGACAGCGTCTCGCGCACGAAGCGGGCGTCGGTGACGATGCCGATGGAGAGGTTCTGGCTGTTCAGCTCGACCTGCTGGGTCAGCATGCCGGCGATGAAGCCGTCCGGCACGCTGCTGCCGACGGGTGCGCGGCGGGTGGCGTCGCGCACATAAACCGGTCCGCCGGAGTTGCCGGGGAAGACGGCGAAGTCGAGCAGGAAGGTCGGGAAGGCGCTCGAGGGGCCGAGCGGGAACGACGCCACGCGGCCGGCGCGCAGGATCGGGAAGCCGGCCGGGTTGGCCGAAAGGCCCTCCGGAAAGCCTAGCGCCAGCATCTCGTCGCCCGGTCGAAGCGCATATTTGTTGAAGGTGTCGTCGGTGGCCAGCCAGCCCTCGGGGATCGCGGCTTTGACGAACTCGGGCGGCGCATCGATCGAGATGGCGGCGACGTCGCGGTCCGGATGGTGGGTCCACAGCTCCTTGTCGGCGTCGCGGATCTTCAGCGGCATCGGGTCGTAGCGCCAGGAGCCGTCGGCGTTCTCGACCCGAAAGCCGATGGTGGCGATCGGGCCGGGCATCTTGCGGAACACGTGGTTGGCGGTGACCAGAATGGTGCGCGGACGCCCGTCCGGCGTCGGGTCGGAGATCAGGAAGCCGGTGCCAACGGTGCGCGTGCCGTCGCCGAGCGGCTGCTCCACCTGCACGGTGGCCTGGATCAGATCGATGGACAGGTCTACGGCCATCGAAGCTCCCAACTGACGCTGATGATTCTAGAACCCGACGATGCGCCGAGCATTTGACCAAATCCTTACCCCCGCACAAGCGGCCTCCATGACGCAGGGGCGCGGGGCTGCAGATAAATCACATGGTTGCTGACGCTGCGCGCAGGCTGGCCCTGGTCACCGGCGCCTCGGCCGGGCTCGGCGAGGCGTTCGCCAGGGCCTACGCCGCGAAGGGGTTGGACGTGGCGCTGGTGGCGCGGCGGGCTGAGCGGCTGCAGGCGCTGGCGGGCGAGCTCAAGCATCGCCACGGGATCGAGGCGTTGGTGATCCCGGCCGATCTCTCGGGGTGGGAGGCGCACACTGCCGTGATCGACGCGGTGGCGGCGCAGGGCCGCCACGTCGACGTGCTGGTCAACAACGCCGGCTTCGGCATCCCGCAGAGCTTCACCTCCGTGCCGTGGGAGCGCCAGCGCGACTTCCTGATGACGATGTCGGTCAACGCCTGCGGCCTCGCCTACGATGTGATCCCCGGCATGGTCGAGCGCGGCTCGGGCGCGATTATCAACATCTCTTCGATGGCTGCGTTCTCGCCCGGCGTCGCCGGCAACTCGCTCTATCCCGGGGTGAAGGCGCTGATGCTGCGGTTCAGCCAGTCGCTGGACGCGGAGTATCGCGCGGCGGGGTTGAAGGTCACCGCCGTCTGCCCCGGCTTCACCAAGACCGAGTTCGCCCAGCAGGCCGGCGTCGCCGAGATCATGGAGCGCGAGCACCGCATGCTCTGGCAGACCGCAGAGGCGGTGGCGCAGGAGACCATCCGCGGCAACGAGCGCGGCAAGGTGGTGGTCATTCCGGGCTGGCAAAATCGCCTGTCGGCGTTGGTGATGCGCACCCTGCCCGAGCCGCTCCTGCGCAGCATTATCGCCGCCGGTTCGGCGAAGTATCATCTGGACTGAGCCGGGGGGAGATTCGCGCCATGCCGCACTTCGACATCGTGGTGATCGGCTCTGGCGCGGGCGGGGCGACGCTGGCGCAGCGGCTGGCGCCGACCGGCAAGTCGATCCTGATCCTGGAGCGCGGCGAGCACGTGCCGCGCGAGGCGGAGAACTGGAGCCCGAAGTCGGTGTTCATCCAGCACCGCTACCGCACCCAGGAGCAGTGGTACGACAAGGCCGGCCATCCCTTCACGCCGAACTGCCACTACTGGGTCGGCGGCAACACCACCTTCTACGGCGCGGCGCTGCTGCGGCTGCGCAAGGGCGACTTCGAGGAGACCCAGCATGCCGGCGGCGTCTCGCCCGCCTGGCCGATCAGCCTGACCGATCTGGCGCCCTACTACACGGAAGCCGAGCGGCTGTGGCAGGTGCACGGCCAGCGCGGCGACGATCCCACCGAGAACGGCGACGAGCCGCCCTACGCCTACCCCGCGATCCACCACGATCCCGGCATCGCCCAGCTGAAGACGCACTGGGAGAACCAGGGCTGGAAGCCGTTCTCGCTACCGGTGGCGATCCGGCTGGACCAGGACAATCCGGTCACCTCGACCTGCATCAAGTGCAAGACCTGCGGCGGCTATCCGTGCCTGCTGCGCGCCAAGTGCGATGCGCGCACGGTGGCGGTCGAGCCGCTGCTGCATCTGCCCAACGTCACCCTGCTGACCGGGCGCAAGGCGATACGGCTGGAAACCGACCCGACCGGGCGGACCGTGACCGAGGTGGTTTGCGAGACCGAGCACGGCGAGGAGCGCTGGAGCGGCGACATCATCGTCGCGGCCGCCGGCGCGGTGAACACCGCGGCCCTGCTGCTGCGCTCAGCCAGCCCATCGCACCCCAATGGCCTCGCCAACGGCTCGGACCAGGTCGGCCGCAACTACATGTTCCACACCCTGACGGCGATGGTCTCGCTGACCGCCGAGCACTGCCCGATCCTGTTCCCGAAGACGCTGGCGGTGAACGACTTCTACTGGAAGGACCCGCGCGGCGGCTTCGACAACCCGATGGGGCACATCCAGCTGTTGGAATACATGACCGGCCAGACCCTGGAGGGCGAGGTCTCCGACTGGCTGCCGCCCGCCTTCGTACCGGACTCGCTGGCCAATGCCGCGGCCTCGCGCATGCTGTCGATGCTGGTGATCTCCGAAGACCTGCCGGCGCCCGACAACCGGGTGCGGGCGACGAGCGACGGGCGCATCCACCTCGACTACGAGCACAACAACCTCGAGGGCCACGAGCGGCTGGTGAAGACGCTGGCTGAGAGCCTCGCCGACTTCACCAGCCACACCCACCCGATCTCGCAGCACCACTTCCAGTTCGAGTCGCTGCTGCCGCTCTACGGCACCGCCCACCAGCTGGGCACGGTGCGGTTCGGCAGCGACCCGAAAAGCTCGGTGCTGGATCCCTGGTGCAAGGCGCACGAGCTCGACAACCTCTACGTCGTCGACACCTCGTTCTTCGTCACCTCCGCCTCGGTGAACCCGACCCTGACCACCGTCGCCAACGCCATGCGCGTCGGCGACCACCTGATCGAGCGGTTGGGGGCGTAGCGCTCCTCTCCGCTAATCGTCAGGGACGGTCGGACCTCGATATCTGTCGGGCACGAATAGATAGGCGGCGCCGACGAATAGGAACAGCAGACCGGCCATCAACACTCCGGCGAAAGCCTTAGGGCCGTAGACGGGGCGCTCCGCGAGAAAGTGGCTTGAAAGCAGCCAAGCGATACCGAACGTCGGAATTAGCACGCCAGCCACCATCAACATGGCGCCAATCACTCGCTGAACAATATACCGGCTGGCGGTCGCGTTGGGATTGACCCGCATGGACTCCCCCTTTGGCCGATCTTGGCAGAGGGAGCCATGGTGGCGCTAGTCGTCAGGCAAGGCCTTGTCTCGCTGCGCTCGCGGTGGAGGAGCGGGTGCAGATCGGCTATGCCGCCAGCATGACCCAGCCCCTCCCGCCCCGTCCGCGCAAAGAGCCTAGGCGCATCGAGCAGCTGGGGCGGGTGC
>DATNIH010000158.1:0-11420 GCA_035604515.1 Caulobacteraceae bacterium
GTAAAATCCCTAGCGCAATGGAGGCCCGCATGACTGACCAGACCCAGAAGATCGCCATCGTCACCGGCGGCAGCCGCGGGCTCGGCCGCAACACCGTGCTGAACCTCGCCCAGCGCGGCGTCGATACGATCTTCACCTTCAACGCCAACCAGGCCGCGGCCGACGAAGTCGTCGGCCTCGTGGAGGAGGCCGGGCGCAGGGCCCTCGCCATCCAGCTCGACACCGGCGACGCCAGCGCCTTCGACCCCTTCGCGGACCGCGTGCGGCAATCGCTCGCCAGCTGGGGCGCGGACCGGTTCGACTACCTGGTCAACAACGCCGGCATCTCGCACCACAACTCGATCGAGATGACCACCGAAGCCGAGCTGGACGCGCTCTACAACGTCCACTTCAAGGGCGTGTTCTTCCTGACCCAGAAGCTGCTGCCGCTGATCAACGACGGCGGGCGGATCGTGAACGTCTCGTCCGGGCTCACGCGCATCATCATGCCCGGCAGCGCGCCCTACGGGTCGATGAAGGCGGCGATCGAAGTGCTGACCAAGTACATGGCCAAGGAGCTGGGGCCGCGCCGGATCGCCGTCAACGTCGTCGCGCCCGGCGCCATCGCCACCGACTTCAGCGGCGGCATGGTCCGCGACAATCCCGGCGTCAACAAGCACGTTGCCGACCTGACCGCGCTCGGCCGCGTCGGCCTGCCCGACGACATCGGCCCTATGATCGCCGCGCTGCTCTCCGACGACAACCGCTGGGTCAACGCCCAACGCGTCGAGGTCTCGGGCGGGATGTCGATTTAGAGTTCGTACGCAGTTGGGTTGGCCCTTTTTACACGTGATCTCCGACATATAGGCCTTGTCATCCCGGAGAGCCGCGTAGCGGACTCGTCCGGGACCTACTTCACCGCCGGCGCAGAGTAGATCCCGGACCTCCGCCGCTTCGCGGCTCCGTCCGGGATGACATAATTGTGGGGGCCCGAACTGAGTCTGGACCCTAGGTCCCCCGAAAGGCGTCCCGCAGCGCCTTGATCCGCGTGTTGAGGTCGACCAGGCCGTCCACCGTCATCCCCGACTTGTTGTCCAGGGCCTGCGCCAGGGTCTTGGTCTCCGCGCGAACGGCGCGGCCTTGGTCCGTGAGCTTCACCTTCACCTGCCGCTCGTCCGCGGGGTTGCGCTGTCGAACGACGTGGCCCGCCTGCTCCAGGCGCTTCACCAGCGGCGTGATGGTGCTGGGCTCGAGATCGAGACGCGAGGCGATCCCCGTGATGGTCTGGTCGTCGCCTTCCCACAGCACGCTCAGCACCAGGTACTGCGGATAGGTCAGACCCAGCCGGTCCAGCCATGGCCGGTACGCCCGGCCGACGGCCATGAAGGCGCCGTAGAGCGAAAAGCCGAGCTGGCTGTCCAGCGGCAGGGGGTACGCGCGCTTCACGATCGGTGACTCCTCGGCTTGCGACGACGATAATGTATATCGCGATAAGAAAGTGCTTGACCAGCCATTTCGGCGGGGGTAGCTCTTAATTATCGCGATAAGGATTGTCGCGGACTAAACAAGGGAGAGCAAGTCATGTCCAAGATCGTTGCGTCAGTCGCCTCGGCCGCCGCGCTGGGGACCCTCGCCACCGTCGGCGCCGCCCATGCGGCGCCGGCCGGCGCTATCAAGGATGTAGTCCTGGTCCACGGCGGCTTCGTGGACGGGTCGGGTTGGGAAGGCGTCTACGACATCCTCACCAAGGACGGTTACAAGGTCACCGTCGTTCAGAACCCCACCACCTCGCTGCCGGACGACGTCGCCGTCACCCGCCGCGCCATCGCCGCCCAGGACGGCCCCACCATCCTCGTCGGCCACTCCTACGGCGGCGTGGTGATCACCGAGTCCGGCAATGACCCGAAGGTGAAGGGCCTCGTTTACATCGCGGCCTTCGCGCCGGACACCGGGGAGTCGGTCGCCTCGCTCATCGCCAACCCGCCGCCGGGCGCCGCGACCCCGCCGATCCTGCCGCCGCAGGACGGCTTCTTGCTGCTCGACCGATCCAAGTTCGCCGCCTCGTTCGCGGCTGACGTGAAGCCGGCCCAGGCGGCGTTCATGGCCGACTCGCAGGTCCCCTGGGGCGTCGCCGCACTGCAGGGCCAGGTGACCACGCCGGCGTGGAAGTCCCGGCCGAGCTGGTACCTCGTCACTGCTGACGACCACATGATCCCTCCGCCGGCGCAGCACCAGATGGCCGCCCGCGCCGGCGCGACCGTGGTCGAAACCGCCGGCAGCCACGCAGTCTACGTGTCCAACCCGCAGGTCGTGGCGGACCTGATCGAGCGGGCCGCGCAGGGCGCGGCGAAGTAACCGGCCGCGCGTTCTCCCCTCCCCCTTGCGGGGAGGGGAATGCGTCAGCGCGGCCGATTCAGTTGAGTTCGAACTCGCTCTAAGTCCGCGCCCCGCCCAGCCGCCAGCCGACGTTGCTGACCATCTGTTCGAAGAACCCCGGCTCATACGCATGCGCCGGGTCGGCGCGGACCATTTCGTCCATGCGGTGGGCGTCGTCGCCGACCAGGATGCGCCAGGTGTCGCTCTTGACCCCGTCGAGGATGATCTTGGCGGCCTGGGCGGCGGTGGTCGGCGCATCGTCGCGGAACCGGCGACCCTGCTCCTCGACCAGCGCCTCGATCTGGGCGTCGCTGAGCTGGTCGGCGGCCACGCCCATCATCGCCATCTGCTGGCGAGCCGCTTCGAGGGTCTCGGCGCTGAGGCCCTCCGCTTGCGAGCCGGTTAGCACCTTGCGCGAGTTGATGGCGATGTCGGTGCCGATGTGGCCGGGCATCACCACCGAGCACTTGACGTGCGGGGCGTTGAGCTTGAGGTCGTTGATCAGCGCCTCGGTGAAACCCTTCACCGCGAACTTGGCGGCGCTGTAGGCGGTGTGCGAGCTCTGCGGGCCGAGCGAGGCCCAGAAGCCGTTGACGGACGAGGTGTTGATGATGTGGGCCTCGTCGGCCTTCATCAGCATCGGCAGGAAGGCGCGGCAACCGTAGTAGACCCCGCCCCAGCAGACGTTGAAGGTCTTCTCCCACTCCGCGCGCCCGGCTTTGACGAAGCTGCCGCCGCCGCCGATGCCGGCGTTGTTGAACAGCAGGTGGATCTTGTCGGTGTCCTGGCCCAGCGCCACCTCGTCGCGGAACTTGTTGATCTGGTCCTCGATCGAGACGTCGGCGATGCAGGTGGTGACCTTCGCGCCCTGCGCCGCCTCCTGCGTGCACAGCCGCGCGGTCTCGGCCATGTTGGCCTCGGAGAGGTCGCACATGGCGACGCTGCAGCCTTCGGCGACCAGCTGGCGGGCCAGCTCGCGCCCCATGCCGGTGCCGCCGCCGGTAATCACGGCGATCTTGCCGCTGAAGTCCTTCATCTGACGTGTCCTCCGATGTTCTTGGCGCTTCGGCGCCGTTGATTCTGACTCTGTGAACAGCGGCGCGCGCACCGCCTGGCCGCCCGCGTCGTAAGGGATAACCGCGGAGATCGCGGAGATGCGCGGAGCCAGCGAGGATCGCTCATAGGCCGGCGGTCAGCCGGCAAACGGTTGTCGCTTAACTGGCGCGAAGCGCCCTCCGCGTATCTCCGCGATCTCCGCGGTTATCCCTTTGAACCACTACGCCGCCAGCGCCTGCCACATGGCCATGATCATGCCGAAGCCGCGGGCGTCGCCCACCGTGCCCGAGCCCATCTTGTTCATCACGTACGAGAAGGTGGTGCGCGCATCCATGTCGATGATGATCAGCGAGCCGCCGTAGCCGCCCCAGAAGATGGTGTTGGGGTTCGGCGCCGGGATTGTCGTCCCGGCGAGGCCGAAGCCCATGCCGAAGCGCGCCGGCATGCCCAGCACCAAGTCGACGTTCTCGATCTGCAGTTCCAGCGCCTTGCGGCAGCCGGCTTCGGACATGAAGCGCTTGCCCTTGGCGACGCCGCCGTTGGCGAGGATGGCGTGGATCTCGGCCACCGATCGCGCATTGCCGGTGCCCCCGGCGGCCGGAATCTCGGCGCCACGCCAGGCCCGGGTGCGGGTCTCGGAGACGTCGACGCCGGGATTGTTGAAAGTGATCTTCTGGATCTCGTCCTGCTCCATGTCGCCGATGGCGCCGCCCGGCGGCGGCGGGATCAGCTCGGCGACGCGATGATCCTCCGACGCCGGCAGACCGATCCAGAAATCGGCGTTCAGCGGCCCGGCGATCTCCTCGCGGAAGAAGGTCCCGATGGTCTTGCCGGTGATGCGGCGCACGACTTCGCCGATCAGGAAGCCCTGGGTGATGGCGTGGTAGCCGCTGCGGGTGCCTGGCTCCCAGAGCGGGGCCTGGGCGGCCAGCAGGCCGACCACCTTGTCCCAGTCGTAGAGGTCGTGCGTGGTGATCTTCTCCTTCCAGCCGGAGAGGCCGGCGGAGTGGGCCATCAGGTGGCTGACCTTGATCGCGGCCTTGCCGTTCGCCGCGAACTCCGGCCAGTACTTGGCGACCGGCGCGTCGAAGTCGAGCTCGCCGCGGTCGGCCAGCAGCAGGGCGGTGATGAAGCTCATCGTCTTGGTGGTCGAGTAGACGTTGACGATGGTGTCCTTCTCCCAACGCCGCGTCTTGGCCGCGTCGGCCCAGCCGCCCCACAGGTCGACCACCGTCTCGCCCTCGAGCGTGGCGCAGAACGAGGCGCCGAGGTCCGCGCCGCTCTCGAAATTGGCCTCGAACGCGGCCTTGGCGCCTGCGTACTTGTCCTGAACGAAGCCAGCGGTGTCGAGCGGCATGGGCGTCTCCTGGGTGGGTGCGCCAACCCTAGGCCGAACGCCGCGCCAAGCGCCAGATTCACGCTACGGCGCCCTGGGGAAGCATCCTTCTCCCCTTGCGGGAGAAGGTGGCCCGCGGAGCGGGTCGGATGAGGGGTCACGGCGGCGTCGGCCGATTAAGTCATAGTGCGATCCCGCTAAGTCCTGGGCGACCCCTCATCCGTCGGCTTCGCCGACACCTTCTCCCGCAGGGGGAGAAGGACACTAAGCTGCCGCCGCGCGTCGCGGCTCGTAGTTGAGGATCGGCGCCAGCCAGCGCTCCGCGACGGCCACCGTCCAGCCCTTGCGCCGCGCGTAGTCCTCCGCCTGATCACGTTCGATCTTGCCGACGCCGAAGTAGTGCGCCTGCGGGTTGGCGAAGTAGAGGCCCGAAACCGACGCGGGCGGGTTCATCGCGAAACTGTCGGTCAGCTCGATGCCGGTCGCCGCGGTCGCATCCAGCAGCGAGAACAGCGTCGCCTTCTCGGTGTGGTCGGGCTGGGCGGGATAGCCGGGCGCGGGCCGGATGCCGCGGTACTTCTCGCCGAGCAGCAGATCGAGGTCGAACGCCTCGTCCGGCGCGTAACCCCACAGCTCGGTGCGCACGCGGTGGTGCAGCGCCTCGGCGAACGCCTCGGCCAGCCGGTCGGCGAGCGAGGTCGACAGGATCGCCGAATAGTCGTCGCCCGCCGCCTTGAAGCGCTCGGCCACCGCCGTTTCGCCGTGCCCGGCCGTGACAGCGAAGCCGCCGATGTAGTCGAGCGGGCCGCCGATCGGGGCAATGAAGTCGGCCAGCGCCAGGTTGGGCCGGCCCTCGGCCTTGGACATCTGCTGGCGCAAGGTGAAGAGGCGCGCGCGCTCGGCGGTGCGGGTCTCGTCGGTCCAGATGACGATGTCGTCGCCGTCAGCGTTGGCCGGCCAGAAGCCGGCGATGCCGCGGGCCTCGAACCAGCGCTCGGCGATCACCTGCTTCAGCATCGCCTGGCCATCAGCGAACAGCGAGCGGGCCGCTTCCCCGACCACGTCGTCCTCCAGGATCATCGGATAATGGCCGGCCAGCTCCCAGGTCTGGAAGAACGGCGTCCAGTCGATGTAACGCGCGAGCTCGGCCAGGTCGTAAGGGCCAAAAGCGCGGGCGCCGAGGAAGGTCGGTTTCGGTGGCGTGTAGAGCTGCCAGTCGACCGAGAAGCGCTTGGCCCGCGCCGCGGCCAATGGCGTGCGCACCTTGGCCTCCTGGCTGCGGGTGAACTGCTCGCGGATGCGGATGTACTCGGCGCGGGTCTCGGCCTCGGCCTTGGGCCGCTCGGTTGGCGACATCAGGCCGCTGACCACGCCTACCGCGCGGCTGGCGTCGGTGACATAGGTGGTCGAGCCGCGCTGATAGGCCGGCTCGATCTTCACCGCGGTATGGGTGCGGCTGGTGGTGGCGCCGCCGATCAGCAGCGGGATGGAGAAGCCGCGGCGCTCCATCTCGCCGGCGACGAACACCATCTCGTCCAGCGACGGCGTGATCAGGCCGGAGAGCCCGACGATGTCGACCTTGAGCTTGATCGCCTCGTCCAGGATGCGGTCGGCCGGCACCATGACGCCGAGATCGATCACCTCGTAGTCGTTGCACTGCAGCACGACGCCGACGATGTTCTTGCCGATGTCGTGCACGTCGCCCTTGACCGTCGCCATCAGCACCTTGCCGGCGGCCTTGCGCGGCGAGCCGTCGCCCTCGGCCTCCATGAACGGCATCAGGTAGGCCACAGCCTGCTTCATCACCCGCGCCGACTTCACCACCTGGGGCAGGAACATCTTGCCCGCGCCGAACAGGTCGCCGACAACGTTCATGCCGGCCATCAGCGGGCCCTCGATCACCTCCAGCGGCTTCGACGCCGCCAGGCGCGCCTCCTCGACGTCGGTCTCGATGAACTCGCCGATACCGTGGACCAGAGCGTGGGTCAGCCGATCGGCCACCGGCGCGCCGCGCCAAGCGGCGTCGGGCGCTTTCTCCTGCGTCGCACCGCCCTTGTAGCGCGGGGCCATGTCGACCAGCCGCTCGGTGGCGTCGGGCCGGCGGTTCTGGATCACGTCCTCGACCGCCTCGCGCAGCGCCGGCTCTATCTCGTCGTAGACCGGCAGCTCGCCGGCGTTGACGATGCCCATGTCCATGCCCGCGCCGATGGCGTGGTAGAGGAACACCGAGTGCATCGCCCGGCGCACCGGCTCGTTGCCGCGGAAGCCGAACGAGATGTTGGAGACCCCGCCGGAGATCCGCGCGTAGGGCAACTGCTGCTTGATCGCCCGCGTCGCCTCGATGAAGTCGACCGCGTAGTTGTTGTGCTCCTCGAGCCCCGTCGCCACCGCGAAGATGTTGGGGTCGAAGATGATGTCCTCGGGCGGGAAGCCCAGCTTTTCGGTCAGCAGCCGGTAGGCGCGCTCGCAGATCGCCACCTTGCGGCCCTTGGTGTCGGCCTGGCCGACCTCGTCGAACGCCATCACCACCACGGCCGCGCCATAGCGCAGGCACTGGGTCGCCTGGTCGAGGAACTTTTCCTCGCCTTCCTTCATCGAGATCGAATTGACGATCGCCTTGCCCTGCACGCACTTCAGGCCCGCCTCGATCACCTCCCACTTGGAGCTGTCGATCATGATCGGCACGCGGGCGATGTCCGGCTCGGCGGCGATCAGGTTGAGGAAGGTGGTCATGGCCTTGACGCTGTCGAGCAGCCCTTCGTCCATGTTGACGTCGAGCACCTGGGCCCCGGCTTCCACCTGCTGACGCGCCACCGCCAGCGCCGCCGGATAGTCGCCGTTGGCCACCAGCTTGCGGAAGCGCGCCGAGCCGGTGACGTTGGTGCGCTCGCCGATGTTGACGAAGAGGGGGCGGGTCATGGGCTCAACGACAGCAATTGGCGAACGCGGTCGCTGGGGCCGTGCGGTCCAAACGGGTTGATGACCTGAAGCCTTCCGTAGACCAGGCCGTCGGCCATGTCCTCGCTGAGCATCACAGTCACGCCTGCTGCATCGGCCGCCGCAAGCAGGAGCGCGTCCCAGTAGCTGAGGCGGCCGACGAGCGCCTCACCCAGAGCCAGTTCCACGGCTCTCTCGTCGTATGCGAAAGTCTGGAAGCGAGCGAGAAGGTTGCGCGCGGCCTGATACGCGACCCAGGGCGGCGTGCGCACACGCCGCCGGAGCGCGTTCTGCAGTTCGCCGATCACTTGAAGGCCGACTGCGCCGCCGACGCGGCCGAGGGCGTCAACAACGGCGTCGGCTGCAGCTCGCTTCGCCGGATCGCGCGGATCGCTGGCATAGACGAAGACGTTGGTGTCGCAGCTGATCATTCGCGATCGTAAAGTTCGTCGCGCGGTCCGTAGGGCGCGTCCGACCGCCAACGACCCTCGCGCCCTATCGCGAGAAATGCGTCGAGCGCCGCCTCGCGCTCCGCTTCCGTCTTGCCAAGCGGCGGAAACAACAGCCGCTCCCGCCGGTCCGCCTCGGACGCTTCGGCGACGCCGGGATGGGACTCGACCACCTTCAGCGACACCACCTCGCCCCGACGCCGCTTGTAGAGGTAGCGCCAGACCTCCTGAGCCGCGCCGATCGGCCGGATGCCAGGCGTCGGACGCCCATCGGCGCCGTCGTCCATCTTTCGCCAGACGCCGCGCACGCCATCCACCTCCAGCGGGATCGTCTCGCCGGCCCACATCGCAAGGACCCGCTGCACCAGCTCCGGATCGTCGTGGATGTGCTTGGCCCAGATCACGTAGTCGGAGACGGTTGTGCTTGCCATCGGCCTGGCTCCTGGAACGAGCCATGAACATAGGGGCGCCAGCGGGCGCGGTCAACAACCCCCATGTACCCCCAAGACTACCCCGGCATACCCTCACGCGAGTTCGAACGCTTCCAGGCCGGCGAGCCGCATCGCCGTCGGCCGCTCGGGGAGCCGCCGCGGCTTGGCGCCGGCTATCGCTTCGGCGACGTGGCGGATGTGATCCGGGGTCGTGCCGCAGCAGCCGCCGAGGATGTTGACGATGCCGCTCCTGGCCCATTCTTCGAGCATGCAGGCGGTCTCGTCTGGGCCTTCGTCGTACTCGCCCATGGCGTTGGGCAGGCCGGCGTTGGGGTAGGCGGCGACCAGGGTGTCGGCGATACGCGCCAGCTCGGCGATGTGCGGGCGCATCAACTCGGCGCCCAGCGCGCAGTTGAGGCCAACCGCGAACGGCTTGCAGTGGCGGATGGAGTTCCAGAACGCCTCGACCGTCTGGCCCGACAGGGTGCGGCCGGAGCGGTCGGTGATGGTGCCGCTGATCCAGATCGGCAGCGGCTCGTAGCCCTCGTCCTGCAGGTCGAGGATCGCCTTGATGCAGGCCTTGCAGTTCAGCGTGTCGGTGATGGTCTCGACCAGGAACAGATCGACGCCGCCTTCGTGCAGCGCCTGCGCCTGCTCGCGATATGCCGCGTAGACCTGGTCGAAGGTCACCTTCCGCGCGCCCGGATCATTCACGTCCGACGACATCGACAGCATAACGTTCAGCGGACCGATCGATCCGGCGACGAAGCGCGGCTTGTCCGGTGTCTTGGCGCTCCAGCGGTCGGCGACCTCGCGGGCGATGCGGGCGCCGGCCAGATTGATGTCGCGCACCGCGCCCTGCAGTTCGTAGTCGGCCTGGGCGATCGCGGTCGCCGAAAAGGTGTTGGTTTCGCTGATATCGGCGCCGGCGGCGAAATACTGGTCGTGCAGGTCGGCGACGATGTCGGGGCGGGTCAGGCAGAGGATGTCGTTGTCGCCCTTCAGCAGCACGTTGGAATCCTTGAACCGCTCGCCGCGGTAGTCGGCTTCGGCGAGGCCCCGGCGTTGGATCATCACGCCCCACGAGCCGTCGAGCATCAGGATGCGCTGGGTCGCGGCGGCCTTCAGGGCGGCGATGCGCTCGGAACGCGCTGTGTCAGTCATGGGCGGCCTCCGTCTTCACCCCCAGCACCCGGCAGACCGCCACAGTCAGCTCGGCGTGGTTCGAGGTGTAGAAGTGGAAGTGGGTGAAGCCTTCTTCCTCCAGCTTGGCGCACATCTCGGCGGCGACCGATGCGGCGACGAGGCGACGGGTGGCCGGATCGTCGTCGAGGCCCTCAAACAGGTTGGCCAGCCACGGCGGCACCGCGATGCCGCTTGAGATCGCCATCCGCTCCAGCCCCGCGTAGTTGCGCACCGGCATGATCCCCGGAACCAGCGGGATCGCGATCCCGGCGCCGTCCACCGCGTCGCGGAAGCGCAGGAAGTCGTCGACGTCGAAGAAGAACTGCGTGATCGCCCGCGTCGCGCCGGCGTCGACCTTGGCCTTCAGCACGTCGAGATCGCGCGCCAGCGAAGCGGCCTCCGGGTGGATCTGCGGATAGGCGCCGACCGAGACCTCGAACGGCGCGATGGCGCGGATGCCGGCGGTCAGCTCGGTGGCGTTGGCGTAGCCGTTGGCCGGCGGGGTGTAGACGCCGCCGATCTGTCCCGGCGGGTCGCCGCGCAAGGCGACGATGTGACGAATGCCGGCCGCCCAGTAGCCGCGGATCACCTCGTCCACCTCGGCGCGCGAGGCGTTGACGCAGGTGAGGTGTGCGGCCGGCGTCAGGCTGGTCTCGCTGAGCACGCGCACGACCGTGCGGTGGGTGCGATCGCGGGTCGAGCCGCCGGCGCCGTAGGTGACCGAGATGAAGTCTGGGTTCAGCGGCTCCAGCCGGCGGATCGCTTTCCAAAGCGTCTCTTCCGCTTCGGGCGTCTTCGGCGGCGAGAACTCGAACGAGATGCTGAGCTTGCTGCGCTCACGGCCACCGGCGCGGGCGACGGGACCCATGGCGGTGTTTGACGCGGGGGCGGCGATGGGGGCGTTCATGCGACCCTCCGGATGCGCTCGTTGGCGTGCGCGGCGACCCAGACCTTGACGGTGAGGCCGCCCGGGCCAGCCGGCGGCAGGGTGACGGCGGCGACGCTGGCAAGCCCCGCGGCCGCGGCCCAGCGCTCGATCTCGTTGTCGAAGAAGCCCAGGCGGCGATGCCGGTGCTCGGCGCGCAGGAATTCCAGGTCGTGCGGGGCGAAGTCGACGATCAGCAGCCGCCCGCCTGGCGCCACCAATCGCGCGGCCTCGGCCACGGCGGCGGCCGGTTCGCCAAGATAGTGCAGCACCTGGTGGGCGACCACGAGGTCGGCCTCGCCGTCGGCCAGGCCGACGCTCAGGATATCGCCGTGGCGCAGCTCGCACGCGGAAAGCCCGGCGTCGGCGACATTGCTGCGCGCGACGTTGAGCATCTGACGCGAGAGGTCGAGGCCGACGGCGCTCCTGGCCCGCTCGCCGAACAGGGTCAGCATCCGCCCGGTGCCGGTGCCAAGGTCGACCAGCCGGCGGAACGGCCCCTCGCCGGCGGCCTCCAGGATCGCCGCTTCGACAGCGGCCTCCGAGACATAGAGCGAGCGGATCTCGTCCCAGCGCCCGGCGTTGTCGGCGAAATAGGCGGCCGCCTGGCTGGCGCGCTCGGCGGCGACGCCCTCCAGGCGTTCGGCGTCGCGCAGCAGCGTCGCGTCGTTGGCTGAGATCAGCGAAAGCGCGGTGTCGAGCAGGTCTCGGGTCGGACCGGCGCCGGCGAGGCGGTAGAACACCCA
>DATNIH010000159.1:0-2844 GCA_035604515.1 Caulobacteraceae bacterium
CCGCTGAGGTCGTCGATATGTTCGCCGGCGACCACCACCTCGCCGTCGGTCGGCCGGTCGAGCCCGCCGATCAGGTTGAGCAGTGTGGTCTTGCCGGAGCCCGAGGGGCCCATCAGCGCCAGGAATTCGCCCGGCTGGACCTCGAGGTCGAGGTTGTGCAGCACCTCGACCGTCTGGCGCCCCCGCCGGTAGCTCTTGACGACGCCCTTCAGACTGATCAGCGGGTCCATCGACGTTTCCCTCTAGTCGGTTTTGTTCTTGGCGATCTTGACGCTGGCGCCGTCCTTCAACTTGTCGGCGCCTTCAACGGCGACCGTCTCGCCCGGCGCCAGGCCGGCGACGACAATCTGGCCCTGGGTGTTGCGATCTCCCAGCCGCACCGCCCGCCGCTCGGCGTGGCCGTCGGCGATGACGAATACGACCGCCTGGCCGCCGTCCTCGGTCTGCACGGCGTCCGGCGGCACGATCACGGTCCGGGGCGCCGCGGCGGAGGCGGTCTGGGCCGGCGCCGGGCTGAGGAAGGCGACGTGTGCGCCCATCTCCGGGACGATGCGCGGATCCCTGACCTTGAAGCCGACCCGCACGGTGACGGTCGCTTTCGAGCGGTCGGCAGTGGGGATCACCGTGATCACCTGCGCGGGGATTTCCCAGTCCGGATAGGCGTTCAGCTTGACGCTGGCGGGCATGCCCGGCGTCACCCGGCTGATAAAGCTCTCGGCGACGTCGACCTCCACCTCGAGGCTGTCCATGTCGACGATGGTGCAGATGCCGGTGCGGGTGAAGCCGCCGCCGGCGACCGGCGCCACGATCTCGCCCGGCTGGGCGGCCGTGGCCGTCACCACGCCGGCGAAGGGCGCGCGCACCACCGTGTCGTCCTCGCTGCGCCGATAGACCTCGACGGTCGCCTGCGCGGAGGCGGCCTGGCGCTTGGCGAGGGCCAGGTTCTCGCGGGCTGTATCGAAGGCCGTCCGGTCGTCTTCGACCATCTGCGCGCTCAGAATGCCGGGCGGCACGCCTCGGCTGCGATTGTACTTCGACTGCGCCCCTTCCAAGGTGGCCTCGGCGACCCCGATGCTGGCCTGGGCCGACGCCGCCTGCGCCATCGACTGCGCCAGTGCGGCCCGGGCGTTGGAGTCGTCGATGGTGGCCATCACCTGGCCAGCGGCGACGTGCTGGCCCTCCTCGATCATCACCTGCTGCACCTTGCCGGCGACCTTGGCCGAGACCGTCGCCTCGCGCCGGGCGACCACGTAGCCCGACGCGTCCAGCAAGGTGCTCGACTGCGCCGCGCCGCTCCAGGCGGCCTTGGCCTCGGCGGTCTCGACCTCGGTCAGGTCGGGCCGCGCGATCAGGAACCAGATCACGCCGGCGGCCGCGACGATCGCGACGGCCGCCATGCCGATGATCAGGCCCCAACGCCCGCCGCCCTCGCCGCGGCGGCGCCGGCGCGTCGGTTGATCGCGCTCGATCTTCAGCTGCGAAGCGAGGTCGTCGCGACTCATGCAGCGCGGTCCCGCGATGCGAACGCCGGCCGACGGTCACGGCGAAACGGCCGACCACTCATGATTGTCCCCTCCCGCACACCAGCGTCGCGGATCGGCCGCGCGCCGCCAAGTTAATTCGCGGCAAACCGATTATTCGAAGAATCGAAATCGGGCCAATGCCGTCAACGCCGCGCCGCGAGGCGCGCGGTGGTCGGCCGCACCACCAGCCCGATGAGGTCGATCAGGACGTGCGCGGCGATCGGCGCCAGCAGGCTGCCGGTCCCAAGGTAAAGGCCGGCCAGCACCAGGCTCAGCACGAACGTCGCCAGCACCCCGACCCAGCCCTGGTAGATGTGCGCCAGCCCGAAGACGATTCCGGCGACGGCGAAGCCCACAACGGCGTTGCCGAACACGAGCGTCAGCAGCAGCGGCAGCAGCAGACGGAAGAACACCTCCTCGCTGATCCCGGCGTTCACGGCGATCAAGGCGGTCCACAACGTCTCGAGTCCGTTGCGCGGCAACAGCGCCGTGACGTCGCCAAGCATCGGCGCCGCCGCCTTGCTGGCGTTGCGCTGCGCCAGGATGACGGCAACGACGACGGAGGTGGAGACGCCGGCCGCCATCCCGCCCAGCAGCTCGGGACCGAAATCGGCGAACGGGATGGCCGAGCGAACGCGGCGGCCGAGCTCGAAGAACTCCCGCGGCTCGTGGACCAGGCAGCCAAGGCGTCCGAGCAGCGCCAGGCAGACGAGGCTGGCGCTGAAGAACAGCAGAAACGACTTCAGCAGCCAGGCCCGATACCGCCGCTGCCGATCCGCGGTCTCGGTGAGCCGCTTGAACGCCGCATAGTCGGCGACGTCCTGCCAGGTGAACCAGGCGAGGGCGGTCAGGCAGGCCAGGAGCAGAGCGGTGGCCGGCAAGGGCATCGGGCCGCGTTATCACGCCGCGCCAGGCTCGGCGACGATATGGGCGCCGCCGGTAGTGTCTCAGGCGCGCGGCCAAGCCAGCGAAGCGCGGGCCTTACAAGAAGCGCGACTAATACTCCGGGTTCATTTTCCGCTCCCACTGAAGGGAGTCTCGCGACAACTCAAGGTGTTTCAAAACTACCCGGATGAATTTCGTTATCTCTACCACGTCCTTCGTCGACGCAGACAGATACACAGTTGTGGTGCGGGGCGGATGGCCTGCATAGTGCTTCAAGACTATCGGCCTTCCGGCGACAAATAGCGCAGCACCCTCGAAGCGGTCTAGGCCATCCTCGTCTTCCTCTAACTTAAACTGGAACTTTTCAGCCAGATACGAGACGGGAACACTAAGAATTGCTTGGGGATTGAGGTCGTTAATCCCGTAAGCACCGGCT
>DATNIH010000160.1:0-7184 GCA_035604515.1 Caulobacteraceae bacterium
CGCTTGTTGGTGAAGGCGGCGATGCGCTCTTCCATGTCCGGTCCGCGGCCCTCGCCGTTGTAGATTTCGTGGGCCAGGCCGGCGGCGAGGGGCAGGCCGTCGGTATGGGCGAGCAGCCGCTTGTTGGCGCGGTGGCTGTACCAGGAGTTGGCCAGGATGGTCCGGGCGAACGCTTCGACCGCCTCGTGGAAGCCGTCGTCCGGGAGACAGATGTTGGCCAGGCCGATCGCCTCGCATTCCGCGCCGGAGTAGGTGCGGCAGGTCAGCATCATCTCATGCGCCCTGGCCCGCCCGACCCGGCGCGGCAGTCGTTGGCTGAGCCCCCACACCGGCGTCAACGCCCATTTGGCGTGGGTGTCGCCGATCTTGGCGTTGGCGGCGGCCAGGATCAGGTCGCCCGCCAGCGCCAGCTCCAGGGCGCCGGTGTAGCAGTGGCTGTGCACCGCCGTGATCACCGGCTGCGGCAGGTTGGCCAGCTTCTCGATCACGTGCGACTGGAAGTTCGGCCGCGGCAGCCGCTCGCCGGCGGCGATGTCGCCGAGGTCATGCCCGGCCGAGAAGCAACGGCCGGCGCCGCGCAGGATGACGCAGCCCACGGTGTCGATCTGACGCTCCAGGTCTTCCACATGGGCGAGCAGGTCGGTGAACACCGCCACGTTGAGGCTGTTGAGCTTTTCTGGCCGGTTCAGCGTCAGCACGCAGAGCCCGTCGTCGTCGCGCCGCAGCACCATCTCGCCCATCGCCGTCCCTCCAGACGCCCCGCCGCCAGCGCAGCGGTCCCTGAGCCTAGTCCGCGATGAGGCGGAGCGCCATCGCTGGCCTCGGTCGCCTACGTCAACCGTGTACGGATGATCTGGGACAGCACGTCGATCAGGGTGACAGCCACGACCACCACCACCACGATCGCGCCGGTCTGGCTGTAGCTGAAGCCGTTGATGGAATCGAGCAGGGTCTGGCCGATGCCGCCGGCCCCGATCAGGCCAAGGACGGTCGCCGAGCGCGCGGCGCTCTCGAACCGGTAGAGCCCGTAGGAGGTCCACAGCGGCGCGACCTGCGGCAGCACGCCCCAGACCAGTTCGTGGGCCGGCGCCGCGCCGGTGGCGCGAACCCCCTCGACCGGCCCTCGCTCGATCTGTTCGATCGCTTCGGAGAACAGCTTGCCGAGCACGCCGCCGGTGTTGACGGCGATCGCGAGCACGCCGGTGAACGGCCCCGGCCCGACGGCCACAATGAACACCGTGCCGATGACGAGGTCCGGCACCGCGCGCAGCAGGTCCAGCAACCGCCGGACCGGAAACCAGACCCAGGCCGGCGTCACGTTGCGGGCCGCCAGGAAGCCGAGTGGCACGGCGAGGACCATCGCCAGCGCGGTGCCCCACAAGGCCATTTGGATCGTCAGCCACATCTGCTCGACATAGGTCGTCAGCAGGCTGAAGTCGGGGCGCAGGAACTCCTGCACGAACTCCCGCATGTTCTGGCTGTGGGTGAACAGCAGGCCCGCGCGGTCCAGCTGCGCCGGTTTGAAGCTGATCAGTAGCAGGACGATCACGCCGCCCCAGACCACGAAGTCGAACAGCCGCGCCGCGAGGGGGCGGGCCGGGGGCTTCAGCGAGGGATCGAGCGGCGCGCTGGCCGTCATTGCGTCCCGGCGGAGGCGCCGGTGCGGCCTTCGAACGCCTGCACCTGGGCGTCGAGGTCGTCGACCGCCTTCTTGGCCTCGGTCGCCTT
Organism: Caulobacteraceae bacterium; assembly: GCA_035604515.1. GTDB lineage: Bacteria > Pseudomonadota > Alphaproteobacteria > Caulobacterales > Caulobacteraceae > Acaudatibacter. The sequence goes on from DATNIH010000160.1 coordinate 1,729, forward strand.
GGCCACATCCCCGCTCCAGCGCGCCAGCGCCCACTTCTCCCGCGCCTCGACGTCGCGCACGATCAAGAGGTGGTTGTTGTCGGCCGCCTCGAAGCCGCCGATCGCCAGCGGCTTCAGGTTGGCCCGCTGCCGGGCGGCCTCGGCGGTGTCGCCGCGGGCGTAGGTGATGAAGAACTGGCGCAGCTTCTCCTTCACCGCTGGGTCGAGATCCTTGCGCCAGATGATCGGATCCTCGGGCAGGGTCGGCGAGGTCCAGATCACCTTGACCTCGTCGGCCTCGGGCCGGCCGGACTGGCGGTTCAGCATCAGCGAGGCGGAGTTGTTGGTGGCCACGTCCAGCGTGCCGCTGGCGACCGCCAGCAGGTTGGTGTTGTGGTTGCTGGTCCGCACGGTGGAGAAGCACCTCTCCGGCTCGATGTCGTTGGGACCGAAGTAGAAGGCGATCGGCGCCACATAGCCCGAGGTCGAGATCACGTCGGCCTGGCCGAAGCTGAGGGTCTTGTCGCACTTCTTGATGCGGTCGAGCGTGATGCCGCTCTTGGCGTTCACGATCAGCAGCGACTGGTAGCCGTCGACGCCGCCGGGCCCGAGCGTGCGGGCGAACACCTCGCCACCCGCGCGGCGCACCGCTTCGAGGCCCGATTCGTTGGAGAACCAGCCGGCGTCGGTCTGCTTGAACTTCATCGCCTCGATCAGCACCGTGTAGTTCGAGGGGATGAAGGGCTTGATCTTGAGACCGGTGGCCTTGGCCATGTCGTCCAGCACCGGCTGCCAGTTCTTCAGCAGCGAGGCGGCGGGCGCAGTGGGCAGGATCGAGAAGGTCAGCTCGCCCGGCGCCTCGGCCGACGGCTCGCGATTGCAGGCCGCGAGACCGAGGGCGGCCGCGCCGGACAGGCCCAGATGGCGGCGCGTGATCATGCCGGCGTTCCTTCCGCGAAGGCGTCTTCGAACTCAGGCCCGTAGATATTCGCCAGCCGCGCGCGGTCCAGCCCCTGGGTCGGTCCGTCGTAGACCACTGCGCCGGCCTTCAGCGCCACCGCCCGCTCGCAATAGCGCAGGGCGTAGTCGACCTGGTGTAGGGTGACGAGGACGGTGAGTCCGTCCTCGGTGTTGAGCGATTTCAGGATCTCCATCACCCGGCGGGACGCGACGGGGTCGAGCGAGGCGACCGGCTCGTCGGCGAGAATCAGCTTGGCCTGCTGCACCAGCGCCCTGGCGATCGCGCCGCGCTGCTGCTGGCCGCCGGAGAGGGTGCCGGCGCGCTGGCCGGCGTAGTCGGCGACGCCGACCCGCGCCAGCGCCGCCATGGTCGCCGCCCTGGTTCCCGCCGGCCACAGCCCGACGAGGCCGCGCCAGAAACCGATCCGGCCCAGCGAGCCCAACGCGGCGTTGGTGAACAGCGAGAGCCGGCCGACCAGGTTGAACTGCTGGAAGATGAAGCCGATGCGGATGCGCGCCTCGCGCACCTTGTCCGACACGCGGCCGCGGACCTGCACCGGGATGTCGAACGCCTCGATGCCCCCCTCGTCGGCGTCGATCGACACCAGGCCGCTGATGCTGCGCAGCAGAGTCGACTTGCCCGAGCCCGAGGGGCCGATCAGCGCGATCATCTCGCCCGGCTGGACGCTCAAAGAAACGTCGGACAGGGCGCGGCGCGCGCCGAAGGTCTTGGAGATGCCCCGCACGCGAAGAACGGCGGCGTCGGACGGCATGGCGGCTCCAGAAGGCTGCTGACGGCGCTGGCTTAGCTGTCTTCGCCGCCGCAGGCGAAGGTTTCGTGACGCTGCTCACGCCCGGCGGATCGACGTACGCAAAACCTTAAGCATCAGATGGTGCTTTACATCCCATGCCGTGTTCCCTATGTCGCACGGCTCCGGCGGACCCGAAGTCCTTCAAGCGCTGCTAACGCCGGTCTGGGTTCAACAATCTGCAGGGGTCTACGTGAATTGCACACGTACCATACGCCCCTGGACCTGGTCCGTGAGCGGTCCCCGGAACGTCCTGTCGCCCTTGTGCGACATGACGCCGTGGCCCTAGCGGCGCACTGGTTCCAGGACAACTTCAAAGGCGACGTTCTCTACGCGGTTAAAGCGAACCCGTCGCCATGGGTGATCGAAACGCTCGCCGCCAACGGCGTCGCGGCCTTCGACGTCGCCTCGATCCCGGAGATCGAGCTGGTGAAGACGCATGCGCCGAAGGCGCGGCTGGCCTTCATGCACCCGGTCAAGAGCCGATCGGCGATCTCCCAGGCCTATTTCGACTACGGGGTCCGCACCTTCGCGTTCGACGCGCTGGAGGAGCTGGAGAAGATCCTCGACGTCACCGGCCAGGCCAAGGACCTCAACCTGATCGTGCGGCTCGGCGTCGAGACCATGGGCGCGGCCTATTCGCTCGCCGGCAAGTTCGGCGTCGACGCGCGTGAGGCGCCGCCGCTGCTGCTGGCGGCGCGCCGCGCCACCGATGAGCTGATGGGCGTCTCGTTCCACGTCGGCAGCCAGTGCATGCGACCCTCGGCCTACCAGGCGGCGATGACCCAAACCTCGCGGGCTCTCGTCCGCGCCGGCGTCTTCGCCGACGTGATCGACGTCGGCGGCGGTTTCCCGTCGGTCTATCCCGGCATGATCCCGCCGGACCTTTCGGAGTACGTCGCTGCGATCGACCGCGGCTTCGCCGAGATGATGGTCCACGAGACCACCGAGCTGTGGTGCGAGCCTGGCCGGGCGCTGGTGGCGGAGGGCTCGTCGCTGCTGACCCGGGTCGAGCTGCGCAAGGGCGATGCGCTCTACCTCAACGACGGCTCCTACGGCTCGCTGTTCGACGCGACCCACGCCAAGTGGCCGTTCCCGGTGAAGCTGCACCGCGCCGACGGCGAGGCCGACGCGCCGCTGAAGCCGTTCCGCTTCTATGGGCCGACCTGCGACTCGCTCGACGCCATGCCGGGGCCGTTCTGGCTGCCGGAAGACGTGCGCGAGGGCGACTTCGTCGAGATCGGCATGCTGGGCGCCTATGGTGTCGCCATGACGACCCGCTTCAACGGCTTTGGCGACGTCGAAACCGTGCAGGTTGAAGACGCGCCGATGCTGTCGATGTTCGGCCTGGCGCCGCGCACGCTGGCGACGCCCCGCGCCGAGACGGCGGACGTCGTGAAGCTGTCGCGGGCCCGTGGCAGGAAGCGGCGGCGCAAGTAGGAGTCCCCCTCCCCCCTGAGGGGAGGGGCTAGGGGTGGGGGGCTGCCGGGCGCGCGCTCGCTATGCTTTCCGATCCCAGACCGTTGGCGAACCTGATAAACCCCCACCCCCAACCCCTCCCCTCAAGGGGGGAGGGGAGCGAGGCTGATGCGATGAACGCTCCCACCCCCAACACCAAGGCCGAGTTGCTGGCCAGGACCGTCGAGCACGTCGACATCACCGCCTACGACGCGCGGCCGGTGATCGACGCCATGCGCAAGATGAGCTTCTCCAGCCGCGACACCGCGCGGGCGGCCGACATCCTGAATATGGCGATCGAGGATGCGGCCTGTTCGCCCTGGCTGATCCTGGCCGGCTCGACCTCCGCCGGCGGCTGCATGCACGTCTATCGCGACATGGTGAAGTTCGGGATGATCGATGCGGTGGTGGCCACCGGCGCCTCGATCGTCGACATGGATTTCTTCGAGGCGCTCGGGTTCAAGCACTATCAGGCGGCCGGCCCGGTCGACGACAACGTGCTGCGCGCCAACTACGTCGACCGCATCTACGACACCTACATCGACGAGGAAGAGCTGCAGAACTGCGACCACACCATCCTGGAGATCGCCGACGCGCTCGAGCCGCGCCCCTATTCGAGCCGCGAGTTCATCCACGAGATGGGCAAGTGGCTGGCCGCCGGCAACGCCAAGAAGCCCGGAAGCCTGATCCAGACCGCCTACGAAGAAGGCGCGCCGATCTTCTGCCCGGCGTTCGTCGACTCGTCGGCCGGCTTCGGGCTGGTGAAGCACCAGAAGGAGCGCATTGCGGCCGGACGGCCCTACGTCTCGATCGACGCGGTGGCCGACTTCCGCGAGCTGACCGACATCAAGATCGCCGCCGGCGTGACCGGCCTGTTCATGGTCGGCGGCGGCGTGCCGAAGAACTTCGCCCAGGACACGGTGGTGTGCGCCGAGATACTCGGCGTCGAGGCGGAGATGCACCGCTATGCCGTGCAGATCACAGTCGCCGACGTGCGCGACGGCGCCTGCTCGTCGTCAACACTCCAGGAGGCGGCGTCCTGGGGCAAGGTGCAGACCACGCACGAACAGATGGTGTTCGCCGAGGCGACGACGGTCGTGCCGCTGATCGCCTCCGACGCCTACCACCGCGGCGCCTGGAAAAGCCGCGAGAAACGCCGCTGGGCGAAGCTGTTTGAGCGGGCCTGATCTCAGACGAGTTCGATGTCCTCGCCATAGGCGGCTACGGCGGCGTCGGAAGTGAGCAACCGCAGGGGCTCGGCTCGCGCCTGGGCGATGAGCATGCGATCGAACGGATCGGTCCGTGCAGCCGGCAGATTAGCCACGGCCAAGGCGTGCTGCGGCAGGATGGGGAGCAACTCGTATCCGGCGCGCTCGAAGATTTCGAAGGCGTATTCCGCCGACACCGGCATGTCGCTGGGACGGCCCTTCCTAAGCGCGAACTTGATCGCGATTTCCCACAAGCTCACAACGCTGACGTAGATGGGATTGTCGAAGTCGGCGATCAGCGAGCGCGCCCGCGGGCTAAGCTGGGGGGCGTTTCGAACCGCCCAGAGTGCGACATGGGTGTCGAGCAGCAGCCTCATTCTTCGCCATAGAACATCTTGGCGATCTCTTCGTTGTCTTCGTCGATGTTGTCGGGCACCTCGAAGAGGCCCTCGGCGACGCCGATCCTGACTCCAACCTTCCTGCCTTCTAGTGGGACAAGGCGTGCGGCTGGCCGGCCGTTTCGGGCGATAATGATCTCACGTTCTCCGCCGCTCTCGACGGCTTCGACCAGTTTCGAGAGGTTGTTCTTCGCCTCTAGCATGTTGACGACAGTCACGGCGCGCAGTCCTTAGCCAGAGTTAGCTAATGTAGGGCGTCGCCTGCCGAACGCAAGCCTAGATTCCCCCGTACCGGTCGTAGCCCTGGTCTTCCCAGAAGCCGCCCTGGCCGCCGGCGATGTGGTCGTAGCGGTCGACGGCTTCGAGGCGCATCACGTACTTGGCCTGCTTGTAGCCGAGGTAGCGCTCGGCTCTGAGCCGCAGCGGCGCGCCGTGGGCGACGGTGAGTGGGGCGCCGTTCATCGCGTAGGCCAGGATGGTCTGGGGGTGGTGGGCGTCGACCACGTCGAGCGTCTCGTAGTACTTCCGCCCGCCCAGCGTGTCGGCGCAATAGAGCACGATGTGCTTGGCCTGCGGCTTCAACCCCGCCAGGTCCATCAGCGCGCCGAACCTCGCCCCGGTCCACTCGCCGATGCAGCTCCAGC